>CAMCTU010000005.1 GCA_945878525.1 Sphingobacterium thalpophilum | reverse complement strand
GGAATGGCATTCGGTATCGAGTTTGGTGGCGAACCAGGAAAACTTGCATTATCCTTATTTAGAATTTTAGCTGTGTGTGGTATCGGTTATGGGCTGGTACATCTTATTAAGAAAAAGTACCACCGCGGTTTGATCATGAACCTGGCATTAATTTTTGCTGGAGCATTGGGAAATATCATAGATTCAACCTTCTATGGTATCATTTTTAATGAAAGTTCCTATTATGAGCCATCTGTGCTTTTCCCGGCTGAAGGTGGCTACTCCAGTTTGTTCCATGGCAAAGTGGTGGATATGTTTTATTTACCTATCATTCAGGGTATCTATCCGCAATGGTTTCCGGTTTGGGCTGGTGAGGAATTTATTTTCTTCCGTCCGGTTTTTAATTTAGCCGATTCCGCCATTTCAATCGGTGTGATTTTAATTCTCATCTACCAAAAAAGGTATTTTAAAGAAGAAAAGGAAGAAGAAGTCTACCTGCACAATGAAAGTATCGAAGAATAATTTAAGGCCTGAAAAGGCCTTTTTTATTGCTTTTAGCTTGCTTTACCTGAAACCTACCCCCGAAATTATCAACTGTCAATTATCAACTGTCAATTGTCTTTATGGATTTGGCACGAATTTTTCATCCTGTTTTTATAGATTTAACCAAACATTTAATATGAAAAATTTAACAGTAATTGTCCTCTTAAGTGTATTCAGCTTAAACGCATTTTCCCAAAATACAGACACACGCAAAAAAATTGAAGTGAACGGATCAGCTGAAGCTGAAGTAACCCCGGACATTATTTACATCGGCATGTCTTTAAAAGAATATTTCAGAGATTCCAATAACAAAAAGAAGGTTGAAATTGAAGAACTTGAACTTCAGCTTCAATCTGCAGTTTTAAAAGCAGGCATACCTCAGGAAAATTTTACGATTAACAACATCTCAAGCTATAACAGTTGGTGGGAAAAGAAAAAATCGCCTGATTTTTTAGCGCGCAAACAATATCGAATCAAAGTCACAGATCTGACCAAATTCAATGAAATCATGAGCGCAGTTGACCCAAAAGGTATTGAGTACAGTAATATTGAGAGTTACGACTATTCTAAAATTGAAAGCCTGAAAAAAGATCTGAAAATAAAAGCCCTTCAGGCGGCAAAAACTAAGGCAGATTATCTGATCACTTCCATTGGGGGAACTTTAGGCGACCCGATAGAGATTCAGGAAATCAATAATGAATATTATCCTCAGCCAATGTACCGTGCAAACATGATGATGAAATCTGATGCGATGGTATCCAGTGAAGCAGCTATGCCCGATATTGATTTTAAAAAGATTAAATTGAACTATCAGATGAGGGCAGTGTTTGAAATAAAGTAATTTAATTGAGAGTGGAGAATTGAGAATTGAGAACGAAGACTGGGTCCCTCCTGCGGCGGGATGGCAAGGATTTGGTAATGAATTATTAAATTGACAATTTAGTAAGATATCTCTGACAACAGACAACTGATAGCAAACAAATGCATGTACAAAAGGAGCCCAGAGACATTGTCCCTTCAAAGAAAAAAACTAACTACCCAATTGGGGAGGGGCTTCGTAATTATCTGATCAAATATGACCGTGAAGAAAAACTTCCAGTTCAATATTCTGATTTGCTTCGCTTCAATTTGAAAACTCCGCTTCGCGACAAGGAAGGCCGTGATACGCTTTGGTATACCGTGTACTATGATGAAAGTGAGATGAATGAATTATTCCCGAATCTCACTTACATATATGCCCTGATGAATACCGATGGTGATACCGCAGTAATGGAACATCTTTCAGTGGCGCGCATCGATTACTGCACCTTTGCCAATACCAGGCCATTTAGGATCCGTATTATCAATCGTTTGAATGATAATTATGACCACTTCTACATTAAGGTTGGAGATGCATCACGCGTCTACGGACTAGAACTGGAACATATTTTATCTCCTAACCGGATACTTTATATGACTGATGGGAATACGCTGATTGAAGAACATATTCCCGGACTTCCCGGCGATGAGTTTATAAAGCGAAGTCTGAATGCATCGAAATTTAATCAAATCCGTATTTGTAAGGAGTTCGTTAAATTCAATGAACGTTGCTTTGTGAGACTATTGGGTGATATGAGGTCCTATAATTTTGTGGTTGATATAACACCCGATATTGAAGGCAATCAATACAGGTTCAGAGCGATTGACTTTGATCAGCAATCGTATGAGGGCCGACTAAAAATGTATCTGCCTCATTACTTTAAAGAAAATCTGGCTCTTGTACAGCTTGGTATGCAGCATATGGACATTCGGACCATGAAGCAGTACCAGGAAGAAGAAAGAAGTCTGATCGCCAATCGTTTCCGCTCAGGATATTACCGCTTGCAGGATCTTTTTGAAGTAATGAATGTTGATAAGATCGCACCGGAAGAAAAAGTTATCCAGCTTGGTAAAGAACTTACCTCCTACCATAAAAATCCGGTTTTCAAAACTTCTGATACTATGGGAAAACTTGTTTTTGAAAGTCTGCACCAGATTGTTGGGAAAAGAATGAGTTAGTGAGTTATCTTTTATCTGTTTCAAGTTATCTGTTATCTGGGATGTCCTACTAAATATCAAATCAATTGTCAACTATCAACTATCAATTAAATTCCACCTATTTCCATCACCAAATCATCCGTATTTACCAGTGTGCCTGGAGTTAATACAATTTCTCCGACAATTCCATCATGGTTTGCTGCAATATTAGTTTCCATTTTCATCGCCTCGACCATAAACAAAGGCTGATTTTTCCTTACCTGATCGCCCTTTTTAACGAAGACTTTAGATAGCATCCCCTGCAAAGGTGAAGCAACGTGACAGTCATTTTCCTTTTCTGCCTTTCTATTCTCCTGGCGTATAACCTGAACAGATCGGTCCTGAACTTCAATATTTCTGGTCTGCCCGTTTAATTTAAAAAAAACTGTTCGCATTCCTCTTTCATCTGCCGGACCAATAGACTGAAGTCTGACCAGTAGCGTTTTACCCGGAGCAATTTGTACCGTAGTTTCCTCCCCCGGCTTCATCCCATAAAGAAAATACCTGGTAGGAACCACATCCACATCACCGTATTTTCTGTACATAAGCAGGAAATCTTCAGTTACTTTTGGATAGAATTTGTAAGAAAGGTAGGTTGTGTAAGTAAGATCTTCGCCGAATTTCTTCTTGAAATCCTTAAAATCCTTATCCAAATCCAATGCAGGAATATGTTTTCCTGCACGGTCTGTGAGGGGCAATTTTCCTTTCAGAACAATTCGCTGCAGCTCTAAAGGAAATCCGCCTTCAGGTTGCCCGAGTTCTCCCATAAAATAAGAAACCACAGACTCCGGAAATGAAATCTGATCCCCTTTGGTAAAGATATCCTCTTTACTGATATTGTTTGCAACCATATACTGTGCGAGATCACCAACCACCTTCGAGCTTGGTGTGACTTTAACAATATCTCCAAACATCTCATTTACATCTGCATAACGCTCCTTGATCTCTTCAAATTTATCTCCTAATCCCAAAGCAATGGCCTGGGGTTTTAGATTGGAATATTGACCACCCGGAATTTCATGCTGATAGACTTCCGCAGAACTTGACTTCATACCAGATTCATAAGGATGATAATAATCTCGGACACTTTCCCAGTAATTGCTGAACTGATTCAAAGATTTAATATTATATGGATTTTCACGCTCATGAAACCGCATCATCTCCACAATAGAATTGAAATTAGGCTGGGAGGTCAAGCCGGATAATGCACCAAGTGCACAATCCACTACATCAACTCCAGCATCTATAGCCTGCATATAGGTAGCCGACTGTAAAGAGGAAGTATCATGCGTGTGCAAATGAATCGGGATCTTTACCGTATCCTTTAAAGCCTCAATTAAAATTTTGGCTGCGTATGGCTTAAGTAAACCCGACATATCTTTTACACCCAAAATATGCGATCCTGCATTTTCAAGATCTTTGGCTATTCGTAAATAATAATCAAGATTATACTTACTGCGTTTCGGATCCAGAATATCTCCGGTATAACATAATGAACCTTCGGCAATTCCCCCGGTTTTGCGAACCATATCAATACAGGGAGCAATATTTTCCATCCAGTTCAGGGAATCGAAAATCCGGAATACATCTACGCCGTTTTCCCAGCTTTTCTGGACAAAGGATTCAACCAGATTATCTGGATAAGCCGAATATCCAACTGCATTACATCCTCTAATCAGCATCTGAATCAGGATATTAGGCATTGCAGCTCTTAATTTCTGTAATCTGATCCATGGATCTTCATGAAGGAACCTCAAACAAACATCAAAAGTTGCACCTCCCCAGGCTTCCATACTAAAGGTTTGTGGATGATGCTTGGCATAAGCCTCGGCAACTTTCAACATATCATAGGTACGCATGCGTGTTGCCAGTAATGACTGGTGCCCATCACGAAAGGTAGTATCAGTATAATAGATCTTCTTTTCGTTCTTTAACCAGGAACAGAAACCTTCAGCACCCAGTTCCGTAAGCATATCCTTGGTACCCTTTGGATATGGTGCCATATGATCAAACTCGGGGATTACCGGCTTTTCAAGCCTGATATTTGGATCAAAGTTTTTGACATCCGGATTGCCATTCAATGAAATATCCCCCAAAAAGGACAATACGCGTGTACCGCGGTCGAGTCCGGTTGTGATAGTGAACAGCTCAGGATATTCCTGTATGAAATTAACAGTTGCTTTCCCTTCAACAAAAACAGGATGATTGATCAAATTCTCCAGAAACTGAATATTATTTTTAACACCCCGGATTCTGAACTCACGTAATGCACGGTTCATCTTACGAGCTGCATCTACCAGGCTTGCTCCCTGAGTACTAACCTTAACCAGCATAGAATCAAAAAAGGGACTGATCTTCATACCCGGATAGGTACTTCCCTCATCTAGTCGAACTCCAAAACCGGTTGCATTTCGGTAGGTAATCAGTGTTCCATAATCAGGTTTGAATCCGTTTGATGGATCTTCTGTGGTTATACGGCATTGCATGGCAAAACCATTCTTCATAACCTGATCCTGAGCCGGAAGACCAATTTCTGGGTCGGATAATTTATAGCCATCGGCAATGTAAATCTGAGTTTTGATCAGATCAATTCCGGTGATCATTTCAGTGACCGTATGCTCTACCTGAATTCTTGGATTAACTTCGATGAAATATATTTTTTCATCAGAATCGACAAGAAACTCAACTGTGCCAACATTATTATAATTAACTGCTTTTGCAATGCTAACGGCATAATGATACAGTTTCTCGCGGGTTTCATCTTTTAGATTCAATGAAGGTGCTACTTCAACCACCTTTTGGAACCGCCTTTGAACCGAGCAATCGCGCTCATACAAGTGCATTACATTTTGATGGCTGTCAGCAACAATCTGAACTTCTATATGACGCGGGCGTTCAATGAACTTCTCCAGGAAAACTGTATCGTCACCAAAAGCATTTTTAGCTTCACTTCTGGCTTCAGGAAATGCCTTTCTAAGCTCATCTTCCGTTCTGACAACCCTCATTCCACGTCCGCCCCCACCTGAAGCTGCTTTTAAAATCATTGGGAACCCAATACGATTCGCTTCAGAAAGTGCAATATCCAGACTGATCAGATCTGGTTCATTGCTTTCTATAATCGGAATTTGAGCACTTTTTGCGACTGTTTTAGCAGTAATTTTATCACCCAAAGCAATCATCACATCAGGACGGGGTCCGATAAAAATAATTCCATTTTCAGCGCATTGACGCGCAAATTCAGGGTTTTCTGATAAGAAACCATACCCGGGGTGTATGGCATCTGCCCTACAGTATTTGGCCATATCAATTATGGCTTGAATATTAAGATACGGCTTTAAAGGGTCATTATCTTCACCAATTTGATAGGCTTCATCAGCCTTATAGCGATGAAGAGAGTAACGATCTTCATAAGTGTAAATAGCTGCTGTCTGTATATTTAATTCATTACAGGCACGGCTAATTCTGATCGCAATCTCCCCTCTGTTTGCAATCAGTATTTTCTTAATATTCATAAAAAAGTATTTTGATCACAATATAAAAAATAAAATACCTAAAACCAAATAAGATTTTGGTTCAAAAACATATTCAATTTCATGAAAATGGCATTAATTTGAGTAAGCATTTAGAAAATTGAGAAAATAATAATTGACCTTTTTGAAAATAACCTGAGGAGATATCAACTCTTTATGAGTTCAGTTTATTTAAGTGATTTTCTCTTGTTTTAGAAAGCAGGGTTTGTGCCTCTTTGGTTCCGGCAGTCCCGTGTTCTGCCCTAGTTTTTTGCATCAGATTTAATCGGTATATTGAAATTCATATATTGCAAAAAAGCTAGGTCTGCCACCCGGGTTTATTTAAAATGGCAGGTGCTTCTTTTGCCGGGCTGCTCCGTTGCTAGCACAGGCGTTTCGCGTGTACCTGTAAAATATTCTAGAAAGCGCGGCATGCGCATCGGCATCTCAGGGTAAAATAAACCTTGCCTAAGGAGGTATTTTCCGGCTATTCGTAATTTGAAATGGTTCGCGATTTTCCCTGTGGTTGGTGTTACCGACCAATGATACGATCGTGCTTGATACGGTTAGAATACCGACCAGAGGGGAACATATTCTATTAAGATGCCTAGTTGATATAGTCAAAACCAGTGTAAGGCACAAGTGCAGCCGGAATCTTTATACCCTTCTCATCCTGATTATTTTCAAGGAGTGAAGCCACGATACGCGGTAGAGCGAGAGCACTTCCATTTAAGGTATGTGCAAGCTGAGGCTTACCATCCCCACTTTTGAAACGTAGTTTAAGACGATTACATTGGTAGGTCTCAAAATTGGAAACCGAGGAAACCTCAAGCCAACGTGCCTGAGCTGCACACCAAACTTCCATGTCATAGGTTTTAGCAGAGGTGAAGCCCATATCGCCACCACATAAACTAAGCACCCGGTAAGGCAGCTCGAGTTTTTGCAATAATGACTGAACATAACTACTCATATTTTCCAAAACCTCATAAGAGTGGTCGGGATGAACAACCTGAACAATTTCCACCTTGTCAAATTGATGTAAGCGGTTTAATCCCCGAACATGAGCCCCATAAGAACCTGCTTCCCGACGGAAACACGGAGTATATGCACAATTTTTAACCGGTAATTCTTCCTCTTTCAAAATCACATCCCGGTATAAATTTGTGACCGGAACCTCCGCTGTAGGAATCAGATAAAGATTGTCTGCCGCGACATGATACATCTGTCCTTCTTTATCCGGAAGTTGTCCGGTACCAAAGCCCGAAGCCTCATTAACCACTATTGGAGGCTGAATCTCACGATACCCAGCTGCCTCTGCTTGATCAAGAAAGAAATTAATAAGCGCACGTTGTAATTTTGCTCCCTTACCTTTATAAACAGGGAAACCGGCTCCGGCAATTTTATTACCAAGCTCAAAATCAATAATATCGTATTTTGACGCGAGTTCCCAATGAGGCAAAGCTCCCTGCATCAGCTGCGGTATCTGACCATGTTCTGAGGCTACTAGATTATCATCAGCTCCGGAACCTTTCGGTACAGACTGATGTGGTAAATTAGGCAAAAGTACCAGCTCAGATTGCAAAAGGATTTCAATGGCAGAAAGTTTATCACCCAAGGTACGTGTCTGCTCTTTAAAAGCAGTTGTTTGAGCCTTTATAGCTTCCGCTTCTTCCTTTAAACCTTGACGCATCAGTTCGCCAACTTTTTTTGCAGCTGCATTAGCTTCAGCAGCAATAGAATCCAAATGAGTTTGAGTTTGTCGTCGGTCTTCATCGAGCCTTATAATCTGATCAACTAGTTCAGGACTTTTAAAATTCCTGACAGATAAACGATTTAAAACTTCCTCTCTATTTTCGCGGATATAACTAACTTGCAGCATCTTCAATAATTTTAGACAAAGATATAAACAGTTTGGAGTTTGGGCTTTGATTTTGGAGTTTTTCCAGAATGAATGCCTGAATAAGTATAGAACCAATGAGCGGCAAACTTTATCTAGTACCTACACCAATCGGCAATCTGGAAGACATGAGCTTCAGGGCCGTTCGTATTTTGAAGGAAGTAGATCTGATTCTTGCAGAAGATACCCGCACCAGCGCACCTCTGCTGAAACACTTTGGCATAGACAAAAAATTATTTTCGCATCATCAACATAATGAACATAAGTCTGTTACAGAGGTGATCCGCTTTCTGAAAGAAGGCAAACAAATTGCATTAATATCTGATGCGGGTACACCGGCAATCTCTGATCCAGGCTTTTTGCTCGTACGTGAGGCAATCCGTAATGATCTGCCAGTAGAATGTTTGCCAGGTGCTACAGCTTTTGTTCCTGCCCTGGTAAATTCAGGTCTGGCTGCCGATCGTTTTACATTTGAAGGTTTCCTTCCGGTTAAGAAAGGCCGTCAAACCAGAATGAAGGAACTGAAGAGTGAGAGCCGTACGATGATATTTTATGAATCACCCCACCGACTTTTAAAAACTCTTGAAGAGTTCACAATATATTTTGGGGCGGAGCGTCAGGCATCTGTTTCAAGAGAGTTAAGCAAACTATTTGAAGAGACTAAAAGAGGCACTCTTGAGCAAATCAAACAACATTTTGAGACACATACCCTAAAGGGTGAGATAGTTATTTGTGTTGCAGGCACGTGAATTTAAATAACGACATCTTTAAATTTACATTATAATAATATTTATAGTTTATTTTTGAACAAAGCAAGGTATGTTTTTGAAGTTTGACCCAGCTTTAATTTCAACAAAATTTACGATTTTTAGCCAAAAAAAAGCCTTAACAAATTATCAGATGAATTTTATACTTGCCCCAAGAATTAAAAAAATATGCTGGTTGAACACTATTTAACAGATCATCAGGATCCAAGAACCGCAGAAAAGGTTTTGGGTAAATTAAGAGATATGCTTACCTCTGGTGAAGACGTTATCTATCTTGCAATACAAAAAAGACCTGCCGTAACCCTGATTCCGGATTGTATCGCTGTAACCAATAAACGAATTGTGTTTTGCATTCCTGAAAATCTGGGACTCACCACAGCGTATAAAACCTTCCCCTGGGCCGAAGTAAAGCAGGTTTCCTTCAAAGAAGAATTTTTTGGATCAAAGTTTATAACTCTTCCTCAAAGAGGTGAAAATGTTGCAATAGATTTCATTCCAAAAGTTCAGGCCCGGAAACTATATCAGTTTTGCAATGAGCAACTCGAAAAAGTAAAGACCTTTCCGGGATTTGAAGAAAAAATCAGCGTTCTCCAAAATGAGAATATCGGAGATGATTACGCGTCGTACATTGAAGTTGTGGAGAATAATAATCCGGTTATAAATGGAGAAAAAATAGCCGAGTCCGAAGATAAAATAACCCTGAAACTCCAAAAATTGAAAACTTTACACGAAAAACAACTGATCAGCCAGGATGAGTATGAAAATAAAAAGGCTGAAATTTTATCCAGACTTTGATGAAAAGAAATTATCAGCTTGCACTTTTAAGCGCATTCTTACTTTGGTTTGCCTGGCCCCCGATTCCATTTAGTTCGACAATTCTTTTAATAGCACTCGTTCCAATATTAATTGCGACTGAAAACATTATAAAATCAGAGGTAAAGAAAAAGGGTAAATTTATCTTTCGGACTACCTTTCTTTGCTTCTTTGCATGGAATACAGCAAGTATATATTGGGTTTTCAATTCATTGGATTCGGTAATGCCTACCTGGGTTGCAGCTCTAATCTCACTAATTCCTTTTGGTTTGGGAGCAGTTTTAATGACAATGGCATTCTGGCTGTATTACCGAATGAGATTAACTACTTCAAGGATATGGGCCTATACCGGACTGATTTGTTTCTGGATTGGATATGAATATCTCCATCAAAGCTGGGATCTTGCATTCCCATGGATGAACCTCGGAAATGGATTTGCTAGCACCCACCAGCTTGTACAATGGTATGAATATACAGGTGTTTATGGTGGCACACTTTGGGTACTCCTTACCAATATTTTATTTTTTGAGATCTGGATTTCTCATAAAGCAGGCACTTTAAAATTAAACAGAAACCGCTTAATTATTCCCGCAGCTATTCTAGTGATTTTTCCGATAGCTTTTTCATTGATCATTTATTTCAATTATACTGAAAAGTCAAATCCGGCAAATATTGTTGTAGTACAACCCAATATTGATCCCTACAAAAAATTTGGTAGCATGCCAGCTTCCGAACAAATCGATCGTTTGATACATCTTTCAGATTCATTAGGACAAAGCAATACTGAATATTTTATATGGCCTGAAACTGCAATATCACAAGGCACCGAAGAGAAAACATTCAGGGAAGACGAAAGCTTTAAAACAATTCAGAGCTTTCTGAATAAATACAAAAATTCAAATCTTATTTCAGGAATTGAGAGCTATTCCATTTATGATTCCGCTGAAACATTGACGGCCCGTTTCAATAAAAATAACGGGATCTATTTTGATGTATTTAATGCTGCTGTATCCATAGAAAATTCAGGGACATTACAATTTTATCATAAGTCAAAACTTGTACCCGGTGTTGAGCAAACCCCCTTCTCGAACGCATTATCCTTTTTGAAGCCAGCCTTTGCCGCGTTTGGTGGCGCAACAGGAAGTTATGGCAAGCAGGATGAACCATCTGTTTTCTATTCACAAAGCGGGATCGGATCGGCTCCGGTAATTTGTTATGAATCAATATGGGGTGAATATGTCGCCGAGTATATTAAAAAGGATGCACAATTTATTGCAATCATCACTAATGATGGTTGGTGGGGTAATACCTCGGGTAAAGACCAACACTTTCAATATGCAAAACTCAGAGCTATTGAAACCAGAAGATGGGTGGCGAGATCTGCAAATACCGGAATTTCTGGATTCATAAATCAGCGCGGTGATGTTGTTCAGCAAACCAAATGGTGGGTTCAGGGTTCTACCAAACAAGATATCAATCTGAATGGGGAAATAAGTCTTTATGTACGGTTTGGTGATTTTATAGCTAGATGCGGAACTATTGGTACTGGGCTCTTCGCGTTATTTTTATTGACAGCCCTACTAAGAAAACGCAAAGTTTAATCAATTATAAAAAGAAAGATCCGCCCCTTTCAGAACGGATCTCACTAAACTAAAACTAAACTAAAAACCAGATATTATTCAGGTTCGCGCTGTATAAAAGGATCGCAGAAAACCTTATAAATCATCAATTCACTTATCAAAGAAACTCAATTTTCATTAGAATGTAAACAATAATCGGCTTTGTTACAAGCATCTGACTATTCTATGATAAATGCTTAATTACTACTTTAATATATATATCCGAATACCAAATTTTAAGATTATATCCCATTAATTTCCTTGATGTCTATATTTATTGTAAATTCAAATATCACCAATTAAACAAAAGGATTCATGTCGAATAACCGCCGCAAATTTATACAGCAGGTCACAGGCCTTGCAGGAATTGCATTACTACCCTCTAGATTATATTCATGTGCAGCCAAAATACAAGCGAATAATAACCCAAATGCTGCCGATATAAAGAACTCTTTCTTCGAAATCTCTCTGGCTCAGTGGTCATTACACAGAGCTTTGCGAAGTAAGAAAATTGACAACCTCGATTTTCCGGTGATCACCAAAAAAGAATTTGGCATCAATGCAGTGGAATATGTCAATACCTTTTTCAAGGATAAAGCAAAAGACACTGCATACCTAAACGAATTACTAAAACGCTGTTCTGATAATGGGGTAAAAAATCATCTGATTATGTGCGATGGAGAGGGCAATCTGGGTGAATTAGATACTAGCAAACGTATGCTAGCCATTGATAACCATAAAAAGTGGGTAGAAGCTGCCAAATATCTTGGATGTAGTTCTATCCGTGTAAATGCCTATGGTGTAGGAAGCGCAGAAGACGTACAAAAAGCAGCAATTGAAGGACTCGGACTTTTAGGTGAATATGCAGTTAAAGAGAACATTAATGTAATTGTTGAAAATCATGGCGGGTATAGCTCAGATGGTTTCTGGCTTTCAACTGTGATGAAGAATGTTGGTAAGAAAAATGTAGGAACCCTTCCTGATTTTAATAATTTTTGCCTTACAAGAGACGCTAAAAACAAATGCATTGAAGAATATGATAAATACAAAGGTACTTACGAAATGATGGCCTATGCCAAAGCGGTAAGTGCAAAATCAATGGATTTTGATGCACAGGGCAATTGTATTGAAACAGACTTTACCAGAATGCTCAAGATCGTTAAAGACTCAGGTTTTAAAGGCTATGTTGGTATTGAATATGAAGGAGACAAAATAGGTGAATATGAAGGCATCCTAAAAACCAAAGCGCTGCTTGAGCGTCTACGTACAACGGTGATTTAGTACAGAATTGAGAATGGTAAATTTTTCAACCCGATAACTATAAATTATCCACTCTCAATTCTCAACTAACTAAGATATTTTCCAACTATAGGAAGTCTTCTGCCCATTCCAAAAGCTTTAGGAGACACCCTTAAGATTGGCGGAGCCTGGTTTCTTTTAAACTCGGCTGCATTGACCATGCAAAGTACCTTCTTTACCAGTGTTTCATCAAATCCCTGTTCAATAATAGCCGCAGAACTCTTCTTAAGTTCAATATATTGAAATAATATTGCATCCAAAATATCATATTCTGGAAGGGAATCAGAATCCTTCTGCCCAGGACGGAGCTCAGCAGATGGTGGTTTGGTAATACTATTTACTGGGATAATTTCTTTGTCACGGTTAATATAATTAGACAGCTTATATACCTGAGTTTTATAAACATCCCCAAGCACGGCAATTGCTCCTGCCATATCTCCGTATAAGGTGCCATAACCTACTGCACATTCACTTTTATTAGAAGTGTTAAGCAAAATATAGCCAAACTTATTAGATATTGCCATTACAATAATAGCCCGGCTTCTCGCCTGAATATTCTCTTCAGCAACATTAAAAGGTAAATCTTTAAATACAGGCTTCATCATACTACTGAAAGCTCCAGCGACCTCCCTGATAGGTATAATTTCGTGCTTACAACCCAGATTCTTGACTAAATCCAAAGCATCTTGAATAGAATGGTCACTGGAATACTCTGAAGGCATCAATACTGCCATCACATTTTCAGATCCAAGTGCTTCAGAAGCAAGGGCACAAACAAGTGCAGAATCTATCCCGCCCGAAAGTCCTAGAATAGCTTTGCTAAAACCTGATTTCTGAAAATAGTCCTTTATTCCAAGAACAAGGGCAGCATAAACCTGCTGAATATCATTTTGGGCATCATGTTCTTTTGGCCTAAAACCTTTCACCTGCTTATCTTCAAACTCATATATCTTTACTTCTTCAGAAAAATAAGCCATTTCATCAAGAAGTAAACCAGAATCATCAAAAACCAATGAACCCCCATCAAAAATTATTTCAGTCTGCGCACCAACCTGATTTACATAGAAAAGAGGGAGTTTATATTTCCTGCAATTATCGCCCAGTATCCTTATTCTCTCTTCATCATGATTGTATGCAAAAGGAGAAGCAGCAATATTGATCATCAGATCTGGTTTTTCTTTGATCAGTTGATCCATCGGACAAATTGTATACATAGGATTATCATTGATATTCCATAAATCCTCACAAATCGTCAGTGCAATTTTATGCCCCATAAAATCTATACAGCCAAAATTGACCGAAGGCTCGAAATAACGGTATTCATCAAATACATCGTAATTAGGCAATAAGGCCTTATTTACTATAGCTTTTATCTTTGTATTCTCAATAAACCATGCTGAATTGAAAAGATCCTTACCTTCAATTTTAGGATTTCGGGTTGGTAAGCCAAGAATACAGGCAATATCAGTACATACGGAAGCTATTTTTTTCGCTGATTGCTCAGAAAGTTCTATAAATTCAGAAAATTCGAGAAAATCCCTCGGTGAATAACCACATACAGATAACTCTGCGAAAACTACTAGATCAGCACCCTTTTCACGTGCATTCTGAATAGTCTCAATTATTTTTAGTGTATTGTGTTCAAAGTCGCCAATAATGTAATTTAGCTGAGCTAGAGCAATCTTCATCCGGTGGTTAATTTATTAAGGAGTTTAGGAAATTTTCTAAACCTATTTATGAAGCAGGATAACAATTTATTTATGATCATTTTTATAATTTAGCAGATAAACTGTTACCATGCGACAATTACAAATTTACTTGTTTTTTTTAATATGCCTTGCAGCACTTTCCTGTAATAACAAAAAGCCGGTAGATATCAGTAACATAAAACTCAATATCCCTATTGAACGATTTGATCAAGAACTATCTGGGTTAAATCCTGATTCTGTATCAGCAAAAGCTCCTGGTTTAAGAAAAAAATACACCTGGTTCTATGATGATTATATGGAAAAGATGATAAGCGCAGGAAAAACCGGGGACACCGTTTATTATTATAATTTACGTTCTATTTTAAAAAACAAAGATTACCTAGAACTTCGCTCGACAGTAGCACAAACATTTCCAAGTCTAGAAAAACAGCAACTAGAACTTAATCAGGCATTTCGCTATATCAAATACTACTATCCTAAACAGAAATTCCCACGCCTGATCAGTTATATTTCAGGGTTTGCAGTACAAACGCCCATTGGCAATGATTATATAGGAATTGGCCTAGATATGTTTCTGGGTAAAAATGGCGATAGATTTTATCCGGCTTTACAACAAAGTATTCCTCAATACATTTCCAGGAGATTCAGTCCTGAGAATATAAGTCCAAGGGTAATTGAGGCATTTATCCGAGAGGAAATGTTCCAGGAGAATGATGCCGACAGAACTCTGATTTCAAAGATGGTTTATAACGGTAAAATATTATATTTCATGGATAGGGTTTTACCAGATATTTCGGATCTTCTGAAAATAGGCTATAGCGGGGAACAGCTGGAATGGTGTATAGAAAATGAAGCTGGAATTTGGGCCTATTTTGTTGCGAATGAACTATTATTTGTTAGTGATTATATGAAGATTCAGCGCTATCTGGCAGAAGCACCATTTACACCCGGCCTTGGTGAAAACTCTTCATCAGCTCCAAAGCTGGGAGTATGGGCTGGTTGGCAGATCGTCAAACAATACATGGAAAGAAATCCGGATATTAGTCTTCAGCAATTAATGCTTGAGAAAGATGCTCAAAAAATTCTCGCGGGATCAAAATACAAACCCAGAGATTAATTGGACAGTAAAATGAAAATTGGGATAGTACTTTCCGGAGGAGGAATACGAGGTGTAGCGCATTTAGGAGTTCTTCAGGCCCTGACAGAAGCCGGGATTAAATTTGATATGATCAGCGGAACCAGTGCGGGATCTATAGTAGGTGCTTTATTTGCTCAGGGAATTCAGCCTTCCGAAATCCTGAAGATTTTCATGAAAACTCATCTCTATAAGTATATCAGACCTGCTTTTGGTGCCAAAGGGCTTATGTCACTCGATAATATCAGAACGCTATTGCTAGAATTTATTCCACATGATTCCTTTGAGGGACTGAAGATCCGGACTGTTATAACTGCGACTAATTTTAATGAATGTAAATTAGCCTATTTCAGTTCAGGAGAATTAATAAATCCCATTTTGGCCTCAAGTGCCATCCCTGTCTTTTTTAAACCGATCCATATAGACGGGAAAATATACATAGACGGTGGAATTTTAAACAATTTCCCTGTTGAACCTTTAAAATCTAAATGCGACTTTATTATCGGATCATCTTGCAATCATCTCCCTGAAGCTGATACAATTGAAAGCTATCGAAGACTTGTAGAACGGTCAATTATCATGTCCATCAATTCAGATATGGCTGTCAAGTCTGAGTTTTGTGACGTAATTATAGAGCCCAAGGGCATGGGGGCTACAAGTGTATTTGATGTAAGAAAAACTGAAGAGATTTATTGGTTGGCTTATGAAGCAACGTTAAGGAAATTAAAAACAGATCCTAAACTTAAGAGTATAATCCCCGTAAAATAAAAAAGGCCCATAACCGCTAGGATATGAGCCATTCGCAATGAGTCAATATTATTTTAAAATTCTTAAAACTGATCTTAAGCAGATTACGATTCCAACAACCCAAATAACGTTCGAAACCAAGCCGATCATAGGCCAGGAACCGGTAAAACGTAAAAATATACCAATAAGACCAATTACTATTCCTGCTGTTATTGTGGTATAGTGTGAAGTATTATTCGCTTCAGCTGTACGGTTAGTTTTATTTGATGTGTCTTCCATTTCCATTTTTTTATTATGTAAATTTACAAATCTATTTTGCAGTTAAAAACTGAAACTGCTATTTATTATCCGTTTGATAAAGCTGCTGCACCACTAACAATCTCAGTCAGCTCGGTTGTAATTGCAGCTTGTCTTGCCTGATTATAAGAAAGTTTTAAGGCTTTCAATAAATCACCCGCATTTTCAGTTGCCTTATCCATTGCTGTCATACGTGCACCATGCTCCGAAGCATGTGAATCAAGAACAGCCTTATAAACCTGAGTCTTGATTGATTTAGGAATCAGTTGTTCAACAATTTCTTCCTGTGTAGGCTCAAGAATATAGTCAACTTGTGTTGTATTTGCTTTAAGATAATCGGATTTTGGAACAGGTAATAATTGTTCTGTGGTAAGAATTTGAACTGCTGCATTTCTAAATTGGTTATATACCAGTTCAACTTTATCGTAATCACCTTTTGCAAAAGCGGCCATCACAGATTCAGTGATTTTGGAAGTATTTTCAAAACTTAAATCACTATATAACTCATTGTTATTTCCAATAACCGTGTACTTTCTCTTCTCGTAAAAATCCTGGACTTTTTTGCCAATGGCAACAATGTGGACATTGCCTTTGCGAAGTTGATCAGAATATTTTTCTGAGATCAGGTTGTTAGTCATCTTGATGACATTCATATTAAATGCACCGGCAAGACCACGATTAGATGAAATACTGATAATCAATACTTTGTTCGGCTCACGCTCCAAAGTGTAAGGAGAATTAGAACCATCCATACTTGCAGAAAGATTCGACAAAATGTCTTTCATCTTATTTGCATAAGGACGCAGCTGAATAATGGCACTGGTAGCTCGTTTCAACTTTGCGGCAGAAACCATTTTCATGGCCTTTGTGATCTGCTGAGTTGAGCTGACAGATGCTATACGATTTCTTACTTCTTTTAAATTAGCCATTTTAAGGAGTACAAAGTACATCGTATTGAGTATTGAGATGTGTGTTTCTCAATACTCAATACTAATATCTTTTAATATTTATCACTCAGCTCTTTCGCCACAGTTTCCAAAGCACCTGTAATTGCATCATCAAGTTTACCGGCTTTCAAACCCTGTAAAGCTTCCGGATGACGTTGCTCCAGTTGTTGAATGAATTCTGCTTCAAAGGCTTTAACCTTATTAACAGGAACATTTCTCATCAGGTTCTTAGTACCTATATAAAGGATTGCAACCTGCTTTTCAACTGTCTCAGGTGAAAACTGTGCCTGCTTTAACAATTCCACGTTACGGGCACCCTTATCCAACACAGATTTAGTTGCCGCATCAAGATCAGAACCGAATTTAGAGAAAGCCTCTAATTCGCGGTATTGAGCCTGATCAAGTTTCAGGGTTCCTGCAACTTTCTTCATCGATTTGATCTGCGCATTACCACCCACACGTGATACCGAAATACCAACGTTGATAGCCGGACGAACACCTGCGTTGAACAGATTAGATTCAAGGAAGATCTGACCATCCGTAATTGAAATTACGTTGGTAGGAATATATGCAGAAACGTCACCTGCCTGAGTTTCAATGATAGGTAAAGCAGTTAATGAACCTCCACCTTTAACAATATGTTTAATTGATTCAGGAAGATCGTTCATTGACTGTGCTATGGAGTCGTTTTGATTGATCTTTGCTGCACGTTCCAATAAGCGGCTGTGCAGATAGAATACGTCACCTGGATAAGCTTCACGGCCCGGAGGACGACGTAATAAAAGAGAAACCTCACGATAGGAAACAGCCTGCTTTGATAGATCATCGTAAACGATCAATGCCGGTCTGCCGGTATCACGGAAGAATTCACCAATTGCAGCACCAGCAAAAGGAGCATAGAACTGCATTGGAGCAGGATCAGCAGCAGATGCCGCAACAATCACTGTGTATGGTAATGCCCCATTTTCTTCCAGTACTTTTAATATTTGGGCTACAGTAGAGTTTTTCTGACCAATAGCCACGTAAATACAAAACACAGGCTTACCTGCTTCATAAAATTCTTTCTGGTTGATAATGGTATCAATACATACCGCAGTTTTTCCAGTTTGACGATCACCAATAACGAGCTCACGCTGTCCGCGACCAATTGGAATCATTGCATCGATGGCTTTAATACCTGTCTGTAATGGTTCAGTAACCGGCTGACGATAGATTACACCTGGTGCTTTACGCTCTAATGGCATCTCATAGGTTTCGCCCAAAATTGGTCCTTTACCATCAATTGGCTGTCCGAGTGTATTGACAACCCGGCCAAGCATACCTTCACCTACCCTAATAGAAGCGATTTTGTTGGTACGTTTTACAGTAGCACCTTCTTTGATCTCATCAAAAGCACCCAGCAATACGACACCCACATTATCCTCTTCAAGGTTTAATACAATACCTTGTAAACCGCTATCAAATTCAACCAGCTCTCCTGATTGAACCTTAGTCAAACCGTAAACACGTGCGATACCATCACCCACCTGTAACACGGTGCCAACTTCTTCGAGTTCAGCCTCCGACTTGAAGCCTGACAGTTGTTGTCTTAAAATAGCCGAAACTTCATCTGGTCTTACCTCTACCATAGTAGTATTTTTTGTTTTATTTATTAAATTTTAAATCCCCTTCCCCATTGAGGCAATCAAAAGCTCTCTGGAGGATTTGGAGTTTTATTAGTTATGTTCAAATTCTTTTCTCAGCTTATTCAGCTTACTGGATAAACTGGTATCAAACTGCTTATCCCCAACCTTCAATACAAAACCACCAATCAAATCAGGATCCACTTTAGCTGTAAGAATTACTTCTCCTTTTGTTGCTTGCTTTACCACTTCTTCAATCTGAGCAATGTTTTGCTGACTAAGCTGGGAAGCCGAAGTTACTGTAGCTTTTACAACATTCTTAATGATGTTGTACTGAGTAATAAATTCTTTGGCTGTGGCATATAAAATCTCAGAACGACCCTTTCTTATCACAATATGGAAAAAAGCAAGAATCATTTTATGCAATTTATCAGCAAACAAACCATCCAAAATATTTGCCTTCTTTTCGAGACTAATAATTGGGTTCTTCAGAATTGCCTGTAAAGCAGGATTAGCTCTACAAGTTCCTATAAATAGCTCGACATCCTTTTTTACAAGCTCTAAAGCACTCTGCTCAACAGCCAGATCAATAATAGACTTTGCGTACCTTGTTGCAACTTGAGTTTCTGACATATTCGATTTGTCGATTTACCAATTTGTCGATTTGACAATTGGTTAGTTAAGTTTAACTTCTTTCAAAAGGTCATTCACAAGAGCCTGTTGCTTATCCTGATCTTCGAGTTGCTTACGCAATACTTTTTCAGCGATAGCTAATGAAAGGCTTGAAACCTGATTCTTGATCTCTGCCATTGCAGCAAGTTTTTGATTTGTAATCTCATCCTTTGCCTTTTCGATCAATTTAGCACCTTCAATCTTGGCCTGGTCCTTTGCATCATTGATAATCTGATCCTTTATTTCCTTGGCCTCTTTTAGAATACTGTCCCTCTCTAAACGCGCTTCTTTCAACAGATCTTCGTTCTCGCTGATCAGTTTGGCCATTTCGACCTTTGCCATCTCAGCTTTAGATAAAGCATCTTCAATAGAACGCTCACGCTCATCAAGAGCTTTTACAATGGGCTTCCATGCGAACTTGCTTAATAGGAAGAACAGAATTAAAAAAGCTACTGTCGACCAGATAAATAAACCCGGATCCGGAGAAACTAATGGATTTAATGCCAGTAATGTCATTTTGTTATATAATTTAATAAATCAATCAAAACAATAGAATAAGGCCGGTGCCAATCGCACAAGCCTTATTTCTTTAGTTTACTTGTCCTGTTCCCAAGAACGCAACAACCACTGCAAACAGTGCTACTGCCTCAACGAATGCCGCTGCAATTAACATGGCTGTTTGAATTTTTGATGCTGCTTCTGGCTGACGAGCCATACCTTCCATGGCTTTTCCACCAATGTTTCCGATACCAATGCCTGCTCCGATAGCGGCTAAACCTGCACCAATACCAGCGATACTTCCTACGATCATAATCTGATTTTTAAATATATATTGAACAAAAAATAAATTCTTTTTAATGTTCGGCATGCTTTTCTTCAACTGCCATCCCGATAAATAAGGCTGACAAAATAGTGAAAATGAATGCCTGGATAAAACCTACAACAAGTTCGATCACACTGATAAACAAAACAAATGGAACTGCAATTCCGGCCACCAAAACTGATTTCAGAATAAAGATCAATGAAATCAAACTTAATATAAGAATGTGGCCTGCAGTGATATTTGCAAACAAACGTATCATTAATGCGATTGGCTTTGTAAACAAACCAATAATCTCAACTGGAATCATTAATGGATATAACCACCATGGAACGTGAGGCGTAAATACATGACCCCAATAATTTTTGTTTCCATTCACTGTGGTCAAAATAAATGTACAGAGTGCTAACATCATAGTCACTGCTATATTTCCTGTTAGATTTGCACCTCCAGGGAAAAAAGGAATCAATCCCATCAGATTATTCAACCATACAAAGAAAAACACCGTTAGTAAATACGGCATAAAACCTCTGTATTTATGCCCCAATTGCGGCTTGGCAATATCATCCCTGACGAAAATTATAATTGGCTCCAAAATAGATTGCAAACCTTTAGGAGCTTTGCCTACACGTTTCTTATAAGTATTTGCAATTCCAATAAAAACAACCAGTAACACAGTAACTGAGATTAATAGAGAGACCACATTCTTGGTGATTGAAATATCAAGAGGCATGGAATTAACGATATCCCCTTTATTATTGTGTGCTATATAAGTTCCATCTGCACTTTTTACCGCTGCAGGGTAAAAATATTTCCCATGATAATAAACCAGTTTAGTTCCATTTACATCCAATAATTCAGTACCATGATCATTATGTCCAAACTTATTCGAAAGAAAACTAACCAATCCATTGTCTGTCCATAAAATCACAGGCAGAGGAACAGCAACATGACCAAAAAAATGCCATTCATGTGAGTCTGCAATATGATGCAGAATCACCTTGGAAATGTCTTCCTCCTTTTTTGGTTTAGCATCATGTGACTCTGCTGCTGTAGCATGGGCCGTATCTGAAGACGCATGTTCTTGAGAAAATGCGGAAAAACTCAAAAAGGAAATTAAAACTACATAAATAGCTATGCTGAAGAATTTTTTTGAATTGAAAATACGGCTCAAATCCATTTATTATAAGGAATTTACTTAAATTTTTGGTTGCGCAAGTTACATAACAAACAATATATTTCAAACACTGTATGAAAGAAATATAGATAAAAAAAATTGATTATAAATTTAAGGGGATCAACTGTGTTTGCATTGATATAAACAAAGGCTATTATCATACAAAAAAGCAATTTGACAGTAACACTGCCAAGCAATGCCTGACCGGATGCTTTATCACTAATTCTCATCCTCCAAGATGCAATCAAATAGATACTTAGTGTTAAAATTGCAAATATCCAGAACAATGCCCAAAATTTTGGAATTAATAACTTCATTACAGGATAATAGAACTGAAATACCAATGGAGTAATGGCCAGAGAAATTGTAAAAAGAATAAAATAAATTATAAAATGAGTAATTCTCATGACTTTAACTGTCTGATGGTCTGATAAATTGACAAAAAGACACCCAAAACACATGCAATTGCAGTTACCCACTGGGTCTTATGTTCATAATACTGATCGGTCTTATAACCGATATATGCCGAAAGTCCGATAATCGCCATCATCTGAAATGCAACACCAGTATATTTCACATAGCTATTTAAAGCCTGCTTTTCAGTTTTGTATTCTGCAGGTTTATTGTCCTGCTGATGATCTCCATCATTATGATTCATTACTCCCGTTTAAATGCCTTCAAAAATATCAAAAATAAGAACCAATTTCTGTTCTAAATCGGTACCAAATTTATGCCTTATCACAGACTGAAAGAGTTTTATATCTGAAAGAGTTTATATTTATCTCTGCAATAAAATATCTTTGCAGAGATTCTGTTATATAATTCAAGCAAGACTAATTTGAATTCAAATATTCTGACTGCTTTTCGTTTTTTAATCCCGGGCTGCCTTTTTTGCTTTAGCCTGTTATCCTGCAGCTCACAGAAAGAAACTGTAGCCAGCAGAGGTATGCAAAACTTAACAGCACATTATAATATTCTTTATAATGCAAAAGAACTGATAAACAAAAGTGAAAATAATATTCAGTTAAATTACACGGATAATTACGACAGGTTAATTTCTGTATATAAAGAACCCAATGAAAGTCTGTCACAGTCGGAATTAAAAAATCTGGATGATGCAATCTTCAAGGCAAATACCATCGCAAATGAAAAATCATTAAGTAAATACGTAGATGATGCGTATTTCCTGATCGGGAAATCAAACCATTTGAGGTCTAATTTTTTTAATGCAGTTGAATTCTTTAATTATGTTTATATAAATTATCCAAAAGAAAAAGAAATCAGGCAGGCTGCCCTTGCCTGGAAGGCAAGATCTTTGATTGCATCCGAAAGATTAGAAGAGGCTGAAGTTACTTTAGACACTGCACTCAAAAATATAGATTCAGAAAAAAAATCTGCTGCAGATGTTTATGCAAGCCGTACACAACTTTACATTTATTCAAGGGAAGATAAACAAGCCATAAGCTCATTGGAAAATGCATTAAAAAAAGTCAAAAACAAGCAGAAGAAAATCCGCTGGACCTATCTTCTTGCCCAGTTGTATGAGATCAATAAAGATCCAGAAAACGCTTTGGTACATTATACTAAAGTAATCAAAAGCAATGCCCCGTTTGACATGGCATTTAATGCAAACCTTAGTCGCATCAATCTTAAATCGGAACTTAATGGTGATACTTCAGGTAAAACCAAAGAAATTAAGGTACTTCTTAAAGATGATAAGAACAGGGAACTTATTGATCAGATTTATTATGAGATTGCAAATAGCTATGCGGAAGGAAATGATTTTGAAAAAGCTATTGAAAACTACAACATAGCCATTCAAAAAAGTATGAAAAATATGAATCTTAAAGGACTCGCCTATGCCGAGCTGGCTGAGATATATTTTCGTCAATCAGATTTCATCAGAGCAAAAGCCTATTATGACAGCACCTTAACCAGCCTCCCAAAAACTTTTCCTAAATATTCTCTGATTAAAAGAAAGGCTGATAATCTGGAATTGCTTTCCAATGGTTTGACCATCATTGCCAGAGAAGACACGCTTCTAATGCTGGCCAGATTACCTGATACTGAGCGTAAGGTAAAAATCAATAATATAATTCTTGATCAGATTAAAAAAGCAGAAAACAGTTTAAGCACAACTATTGCCGGAAACAATACTATCTCTTCCGGCCAAAGTTCCTTCAGTTCAGGCGATAAAAGATTTTATTTTAATAATTCTTCCGCATTAAGTCAGGGACTGGCTGACTTTAAAAAGAGATGGGGGCCAAGAAAACTGGAAGATAACTGGAGAAGAAGTCAAAGGGTTATAACTGAGCTGCCTTCAGCATTTCTGCCAGAACCGGGAAGTTCCTCAAACCCATTTCAGGCAATGAACGAATTAAAAACAGGGCCTGATACAATAGCACTGATTAAAGAATATCTAAAGTCGGTTCCACTGAGTACTGAACAAGTGGCTGAATCAAACCAGAAAATTGCCTTAGCGCTATATGATATTGCTAATTATTATCGGGATATATCTGCTGATACTGTTGAAGCGGTAAAAACTTATGAGCAATTACTAAGCAGATTTCCAGAGAATCCAAACAAGTTAGCAGTTTATTACAACCTATACAGACTTTACAGCACAGCAAATAAGAAACGATCGGATGAATATGAAACTATATTGTTAAGTAAATTCCCGGATTCCCCATTTGCGAAAATAATTTTAGACCCGGATTTTAATAATAAGCTTGACGAGCAGGAAGCTACTTTTAACCGACTTTATAACAGCATTTACGATCTATACGTCAAAAAGAATTATCCTGAAATGCTAAATTCAATTGAGAAATACAGAGAAGTTTCAGGCATAGAAAAGGTGCCTGCACAACTGGCTTATCTAAATTCTCTTGCAATCGGACACACTCAAAAGCTCCCTGAACTGGAAAATGCTTTTAAAGTAATTGTATCTAACTTCCCTGAAGAAAAACTTATTGTTCCTCTTGTAAAACAACATCTTTCCTTCATCTACTCCAATAGGGCTGCAATGGAAGATAGAATTGTTGCCCTAAGCGATCAGGATTTTAATAATAGATTTTTCCAGGAGCCCGAAATTGAACAGAATGCTACCTTGGTCAGTGCGCCTGCAATTGCTAATAATCCTGAAATCAATACTAAAGATAAAACTATAAGCGTTCAACCCGAGGAAGAAAGCGGTCCATTCAGGAAAGAAGATTCTGCCGAATTTTATTTCGTTGTGAACATTTCTGACCCATCGGTTAATTTAAGTTCTTCAAGATTTGGAATTGGGCAGTTTAACAGAGCTAATTTACCCGGATCAGCGATAAAGCACCAGTTAAAATCGCTTGCTAACAAAAATCAACTGATATTTGTAGGTCCGTTTGCAGAAAAGGATGCTGCGCTAACCTATTTTACGAAAATTAGTCCCTTAATGAGGACAATTATGAAGATACCAGCCGCAAAGTATAATACCTTCATAATTAATTCTCAGAATTTTGAAAAACTAATTGACAAAGACACACTCGAACAATATATCGAGTATTATAAAAAGAACTATTAATACCACGTATTTATGGATACCAAGCTGACACAGCATGATTTAAATCGCTATACTATCCTCTTCTGGAAATTGATTCTGGGTTTTATTGCATTTGGAGCTATCCTGATTTTCAGCATAGGTTTAGGATTATTTGGAAGACTCCCTGACCTTCGCACACTTGAAAATCCTAAAAGTTATCAGGCTTCGGAGGTTATTTCGAGTGATGATATTGTTTTGGGTACCTATTATGTACAAAACAGGTCAAATGTTCGATATGATGAGATATCGCCCAATGTAATTAATGCCTTGATTGCAACTGAAGACATCCGATTTTACAATCACTCCGGAATTGATTTCAAACGTACATTTACAGTCATATTCTATAATCTGGCAGGTAAGAGACAAGGTGCAAGTACCATTACTCAGCAGCTTGCTTTAAACCTCTTCTCTAAAGAAGGAAGATCCAGAAACTTTACCAAGCGACTGATTCAAAAATCGCAGGAACTCATAGTTGCTGTAAAACTTGAGCGGCAGTATACTAAGGAAGAAATTCTTACCATGTATCTCAATACAGTAGATTTTGGATCTTACAATACTTTTGGGATTAAATCTGCGGCAAGAACCTATTTCAGTACAACACCCGATAAACTTAATCCTGAACAAGCTGCCGTTCTGATTGGTATGCTGAAAGGGCCTTCTCTTTATAATCCTCATCGTAATCCGGAAAGAGCATTAAGACGCAGAAATACCGTACTGGAAAATATGCACAATGCAAATTACATCAGTGATGAAGAAGTAGAATCACTCAAAAAGATCCCACTAACCATCGCTTTCAACCCATCTGATCATAATGAGGGTTCTGCACCTTATTTTAGGGCGGTATTAAAGAAAGATATTCAACAGACACTCGAAGAAAACTCAATTTACAAGGCTGATGGTACACCTTATGATTTAGACAGAGATGGCCTAAAAATCTATACAACCCTTAATTCGCGGATGCAGAAATATGCAGAAGATGCACAAAAGGAATATTTAAAAACGCTGCAGATCCAATTCAATAATTCATGGAAAGGCAGAGACCCTTTTAATATCCCAGAAGCCAAATTACTGATAGATCAAGGTATGCGCCGTTCAGACCGTTATCAGCAGTTGAAATCAGATGGAAAAACTGAACAGGAAATTCTTCAAAATTTCCGAACTCCTGCTCAAATGACCATTTTCAGCTGGAGAGGTGAAATTGATACAGTGATGAGACCCATTGATTCCATAAAATACTATAAACTCATGCTTCGAAATGCATTAATGTCGATGGAACCCCAAACCGGTTATGTTCGTGCATGGGTAGGAGGAACAAATTACACCCACTTTAAGTATGATCAGGTTAAAATGGGAACCCGACAAGTTGGATCAACAGCAAAACCTTTTACCTATGCAGTTGCAATTGGAAATGGCGGATATTCTCCCTGCTATACCGTAGCAAATGAGCCGGTTGGTATTGATGCCGGTGATGGCACAACCTGGTATCCAAAAGCTTATAAACCTATTCCAGGGACACTTACTTTAAAAAAGGCATTAGCCAACTCACAGAATTATATTACTGCCTACATGATGAAGCAAGTTGGTCAGACAGCAGTTGCAACTCTGACTAAAAACATGGGTATAACTAGCGATGTACCTGCAGTTCCATCAATTTGCCTGGGCTCCTTTGACGCTTCCGTTTATGACATGGTTGGTGCATATTCAGTATTTGTTAATCATGGAATATGGACTGAACCTATTTACCTTTTACGCATAGCAGACAAAAATGGAAACGTTATTTACGAACGTCGTCCCAGAATAAAAGTTGTGCTGGATGAACAGACAGCCTATGTTATGACCGATATGTTAAAGGCCGTTGTAAAGGAAGGAACCGGGGTTAAATTGGGTTGGAAATACAAGCTCACTAATCCAATCGGAGGAAAAACTGGTACGACACAGAACAATTCTGATGGATGGTTTATGGGAATTACCCCTGAATTAGTAACTGGGGTGTGGACAGGTGCCGAAGACAGAGCAATCCATTTCAGCACTACCAGTTTCGGCGAGGGCGCCAATACTGCACTTCCGATTTTCGCAATCTATATGCAAAAGGTTTATGCAGATCCTGGATTGAAATATAGTAAAGGTGATTTTCCTCCTCCTAAGGGTGGGACTACAACAGTCCTTGATTGCGATGAATATGCCAAACAGCAATCTGGGGTAAGTGAACTTGATAAAAAACTGGGTTTCTAAAAATTCTGTATCCCTAAACAAATTGCATATTCTTAGATTTAGATTGGATATAATGATTGCCCTTACATGAAAGAATTTGATCCCCGTCCGGACTTAAAGAATATCCCCCAAAAACCAGGGATCTATCAATTCTGGTCGGAGACGGAAGAGCTAATTTATATCGGCAAGGCCAAGAATCTAAAAAACAGAGTCTCATCCTATTTCAATAAAGACAACTTTCGGGTCAATGCAAAAACCCGGATTCTTGTCAGTAAAATCAGAAAAATCACATTTACCATTGTAGATACTGAAATTGATGCCTGGTTACTTGAAAATAGCCTGATCAAGAAACACCAGCCAAAGTATAATGTGATGCTAAAGGATGATAAGACCTATCCCTGGATCATTATCAAAAACGAAAAATTTCCGCGAATTTTCTGGACCAGAAGGATCATCCGGGATGGGTCAACTTACTTCGGGCCATATGCATCGGTGGGTATGATGCATACTATTTTAAGTATGATCAAAGAGATCTACCCCTTAAGAACATGCACATTACCCCTGACCCGTGAAAACATTCATTCAGGCAAGTTTCGGGTTTGTCTGGAATATCAGATCGGCAATTGTAAAGGGCCATGCCAGGCTTATCAAACTGAAGATGATTACAACCATAGTATTTTAGATATAAAAGAGATCCTGAATGGTAAAACAGGAACGGTGATAAGACGGCTCAAAAATCAGCTGGAGGAATCAGTAAGCGGATTAAACTTTGAACTCGCACACAACCTGAAGCAAAAACTTGATATGCTTGATAATTACCAGAGTAAATCAACAATTGTGAGCTCATCCATTACTGATGTTGATGTATTCAGTATTGCGACTGATGATAAACATGCCTTCGTGAATTTCCTGAAAGTGATGAACGGCACAGTTATTCAGACTCAAACACTGGAAATTAAAAAACGCCTTGACGAATCGGATGAAGAACTATTAAGTATTGCTATCACAGAGTTCAGATCGAGGTTTGACAGCAGTTCAAAAGAAATCATTATACCCTTTGAATTAGAAATTCCAGACTCAGGAATAAAGTTTACAATTCCAAAACTGGGTGAGAAAAAGAAATTGCTTGAACTTTCACAAAAGAATGTAGCCTATTTCAAACGCGACAAACTAGATCAATATGAAAAACTCAATCCCGGTTTAAAAACCGACAGGCTACTTGCCCAAATGATGAAGGATCTACGCCTGAATCAATTGCCAATACATATTGAGTGTTTTGACAACTCAAATTTTCAGGGGAAATTTCCGGTTTCGGCAATTGTAGTTTTTAAGAATGCAAAACCTTCAAAAAAAGATTACAGGCATTTTAATGTCAAAACAGTAGAAGGGCCCGATGATTTTGCAACCATGGAAGAAGCAGTTTTCAGAAGGTATAGAAGATTATTGGATGAAGAGCAAAGTTTGCCACAGTTGATTGTAATAGATGGAGGCAAGGGTCAGCTGTCATCAGCAATTAAGAGCTTAAAACTACTGGGTATTGAAAAGCAGGTAACTATTATTGGAATTGCAAAACGACTCGAAGAAATTTACTATCCAGGTGATCAATATCCTTTATACCTTGATAAAAAATCTGAAACCTTAAAAATCATACAACAATTAAGGGATGAGGCTCACCGATTTGGAATTACATTCCATAGAAATAAAAGAAGTATTGCTACCCTTGCAAGTGAACTTGAAAGTGTTCCGGGCATTGGAAAAACTTCTGCCGAAAAACTACTGAGACAATTTAAGTCTGTGAAAAAAATTAAAGAAGCCAACAAGGAAGCTCTTATGGAAATATTGAATAAAAATCAGATTGATGCCCTGATAGAATTCTTTAAATAAAAACGCCGCTCTGAATTAAATCAGAGCGGCGGCTTAAATTATTGCAAGAGCAAGATTAAAATGACCACAAATCATGCTCAAAGTCCATTAATGCTTTCTTCACTCGCTCAGACTCATAAAGTTTATCAATCCCAACTGCATAATCTTTGATCCGCAAATCTTCCGGATTTGATTCCTTAACTATATAACTCGCAAAAATGCGTTTCATGAATAAATCATCAAAACTAAGACCGGTAGCATCATTATTTCTGTTAACAGCAGGTTTAGTTACCAGTAAGTGACGAGCTTCAGGGAAATATATCCAGAATGCAGGCTGCTCATCAAAGGATTGACCGGCGGCTGAAATACGGATCATTGGAGCGATTCCAATGATTCTCGGCTCGAAAACTGAACGTTGTTTGTCAAAAATCCAATCTTCTTTGATCCTGAATTTTAAAATACTGTCAGGATTAAATTCACCTGCCTTTACTACCGTTCCGGTTTGATTTCCGTCTGTATCAAAAATAGGAACTAAAACGCTATCAGCAAACTTTGCCATAGCCTGTTCAGGCTTTAGGATCACATTAAACTCATCTCCATTAACATCATATTTTGTACTACTTGCATCATAAGCAGTAAGTTCGCCTGCAATAATAGCATCAGTTAAAATGGTGATCAGGCGTGCTTTAGGCGAACCATAAATCATATTTACTTTATCGCGCACATCTATTTCTCGCCAAACGCGCTTACTAAACATGACGTCATTTTCCCTTAAATTAGCATAAGGTGCCACTTTAGCATTAATTATATTAGTCTTTTGATAATATCCATCCAAAGGCTTTTCCACCGGCTTGGGTTTGGTACCGTTTGTTAAATTCGGAGCTTGTGCACTTAATTGCAAAGTCCCGGCAATCAAAATCAGAGCAAAAATTATCTTTTTCATAGCATTCAATTTGCTTTAAAAGCCATTGGGTCAAGCTGCCTTTGCGTTCCATCCGGACCAACAGCAACAATATCATCAAAAATAACCCTTGTACCAGGAGTTATTGCAGCAACAGCAGCAGTCATCTGAGCACTGAATGCACTTCCATTTGCCTGCAGCACAACAACATCTGCCCTTGGCCTTGCAATTACAAGACTGAAACGGGTAACATTAAATTTAGCATCAAAATCAAAACCCTCAAGCACAGCAAAAATTGAACCTTGCGACTTAATTACCACTGAACTCAAAGCACCACCGGTTTTTCCTGCAAACTTGGCTTTTGGATCGGGGATACGTTTCACTCTAAAATCACTTGAACCGATATTTTGAACCTTACCGCTTACATTTGCTGAAACATTTACTTTGGCAGTAGTTCCGGGTGTGTTTACTATAACAGTATATTTTCCATTAGAACCGGATATTGTACCTCCGGTCATGGTAACTACCAAATTCTCCTTGGAAATTCCGGGTGCTGAAACAGAAACAGGATTTGGAACACCCACATAAAATACATTCATTTTATCAGGGGAAACAACTGCTGATGGGCGGGCAACCTGATATTTTTGTTCAGTGGTTGTATACGTCTTAATTGTACCGTCTGTTTGTTTAACCCGAACTGTACCAGTCCAGCTGAAGATACCTTCATTAGAAGTATTGACAGTATAAGTTCCTTTTCCTTCTTTAACCTGTAATCTTGATCCGCCAACACTTATTTCCGGACTTGATTTAGAATCTGATGCTGTAAGAAAAACCTCAGCTGTATAAGGTTGTCCTGCAATCAGATAAGAAGTTGGTGCAACAGCAACTGCAGCGAATTGATCAAGGTTGACTATTGCAACATCCATCTGCCCAAGAACTTTCTTAACAACTTCGGCTTCAGCATTTTTTATGTCTGCTTTTATCTTTGCCAGTGCCGTTAAAGCTGCGGTTAAGGGAATACCATCACCAAAATTTGATTGTTCCCAGCTTTTCTTTACTCCACCACGGCTTGGCGGGTCTTTTGCTTCCAATGAGAAGCTTACATTTTTACGATCTTTATCATCAAGCAATGAAATTAATTTTTCACGCGTGTCATTGATTTTTATCTTCAACTCAGCAGCCCGGGGCTCATTGATCATTAGCCTTGGTGCGATGTCCAGATTATCTCTTTTGCTTATGTCTCCGGTTGACTCATTGTATCCTCCACCTTCCGTTTCAAAAAGCTTTTGAAGTCCTTCAACGTAGGTATTTAATTCGCTTGTATATGAACTTGCTTTTTTAGCCTTTTCATAGATAACACGAGCCCTGATAGGTTCATCTTTCAGCTTGGTTGCTTCAAATGAAGCGTAAGTGGCATCAACACCAATTTGAACATTCTTTGTTGACGCATTTAAACTATCTGTTAAATTTTTGAAAGCTTCTAAAATTGAATCACTGACATTCAGTGCTACTAAACCCAATAATACCAGGTAAAGTATTCCAATCATTTTCTGCCTTGGGGTTTCTTTACCTCCAGCCATGTAACTTTATTTAAAAAAATTAAAGATCTAAAATTCGATAATCAATTATCCGCGATTTGGTTGATTCATCGCCGAAAGCATATTCCCGTAAACAGAATTAAGGGAAGATAAGTTTCTTGCTAATTTACCAACTTCTTCTTTGAACTGTTTGGAATCTTCCATAGACTCATTGAAATTCTGCATAGTTAGTGAAAGATTCTGATAGAATTTATTCATTGATTTCAAATGCGCACTTGAATCCTGCAATTCAAGCTCATATACAGCGTTCAGTGCTGAAATATTTTTTGCAAGGTTGTTCACCTGTTCATGGTATGATTTCGAATCAATATTGGTATCGGCCATTTCTCTCAGACTTACAGTTGCCTTTTCAAAAGCTGTATTCAGATTGTCAAAGCTTCCTGAAGCAGTTTTCACTTTGCTTGCCAGTTCAACGGTTGCACTTGCAGTATCCGCTATTCCGGAAATTGCAGAAACCTTTTCTCCAAAAGTTCTTAATCCGGATCCTAGGCTCTCTATCAGATCAGGACCAATTTTTGCTTCAGACATCATTTTGTCCAAGGAAGCAACTGAAGAACCAGAAGATCCAGAAGTTGAGCGGGAAACTTCTCCATTAAATTCTTCATCGAGTTCAGGATAAACTTTTGTCCAATCTGGTTCAACTGCTTCCGATTTAAAACCAAGAACGAAAAACAATACGGCTTCTGTGATTAATCCAATTGTAATCATGATCTCTCCACCCTTCCAGTGCAGGATTTTGAACATCAGACCAACAATAACTACAGAAGCACCCCATGAAATAAAGGTATTCATACCTAGTTTAAACTTTTTCTTTTGAGCCATAATTTGAACGCTTTTTTATAATAGAGAGGATTGTAATTTACATTTATAGCCTGTCCGTGATATCACGACCCTGATATTTGGTAATACATCTAAAACCGATGTAAGACTTTGCAGTGTCTTGATACTCGTATGTGCTAGCTGAATTTTGAAGGAAATAACCAATGTCTTTCCATGAACCACCACGAACAACCTTGCGCTTCAGAACCTCCGGATCTTCAGGTCGAGCTTCATAACTAAAGCTAGGGTTCATGTCATGTGTAAAAGTAGATGATGATTCATCAAATGCAGAAGATGTCCATTCAGAAACATTTCCAGCCATATTGTACAATCCAAAATCATTTGGATAATATGCTTTTACATTTACTGTGAGCGAACCACCGTCATCTATGTAATTACCTCTTGCTGGCTTGAAATTGGCCATAAGACAGCCTTTAGCATTTCGTATGTATGGTCCACCCCATGGGTAACTCGTTCCAACACGGCCTCCACGGGCAGCATACTCAAATTCTGCTTCTGTTGGCAATTCATAATCAGCACGCTTTGGAAGTTTGCGACTGTCTTTATACGCTTCGTTAAAACGTGTTCTCCATACTGTAAAAGCACGTGCCTGACGCCAGTTAACTCCAACAACCGGATAGTTTGAATACGCAGGATGTGAAAAATAACCCTGAACCATAGGTTCGTTCTGTGCATATGCAAAGTCAGCAAGCCAAACTAAACTATCCGGATAAACACCAACCGTATCCCTTAAAATAAAATCTGAACGCTTTGCCTCCTTGTTACCACGACTATTTGCTGCATCCCTAAATTTCATGATCGCGAAATTATATTTCAGCAACCTCACATCAATTTCATTCCTGTCAAATACCCTGTCCTCTCCCTGATAATACATAGCCTGTAATTTTGGACCATTCACACCTGCACCTTTTTTACCGCTCCATATTGCACTGCCATTACCTACCTTTTTCCAATTGATGTATTTTTTACCTGCATCATTCGGGTCAACCTTACCTTTAGGTTTAAGATAATATTGTTCGTCCTGCAAATAGTTTGAAATAGCGATTGAATCACGCACCCAATTAACGAATTGACGATATTCACTATTGGTGATTTCAGTTTCATCCATGTAAAATGCCTGAATGGTTACCTGCTTGTTTTGGGATATCTGAGCAAAGGTGATATCCTGGTCTGTCTGTCCCATTATAAAGGTTCCGGCAGGAATATAAACCATACCAAACGGCACCTGCTTGTTTTTAGGCTTTTGAGTAGCAACACCAATCAACTCACCATTTGTACCGCCTTTACCACAGCTAGCGCCCAAAAATGCGATGGATGCAAGAATGATGAAATGTATTTTTTTCATTTTTGTATGATTCCAGTTTGCATTCCTTCAAAAAATAAGTTCAAATATAATAAAAAAGTATATTGCATATACGACAAAACTAACCTATCTGGGTTGAAATTCCATAATTCAAAATTAAAAAAACGGAAATTAAAGTATAAATTAACATCTCAAAATACCGTAAATGCTTTTTAGTATTCACATTATTAACACGTTTAAATAAACTTTGAGGTTTAAGTTTCCAAAAAAAAATATTTTTCTGATTGATTTTATTTATTAGCCTGTTTTATATATTGTTCGATAGCCATGGTCATACTTGGGGCTTCAGGAGTAGGTGCTGGAATATTGAGAATCAGCTTATGCTCCAGAGCGGCTTTGTGTGTACTAACTCCAAATGCAGCAATACGGGTATTATTCTGTTTAAAATCAGGGAAATTGATGAATAATGAGTGAATGCTGCTCGGACTAAAAAAGGCAATCACATCATAAAAAACCTCCGCAAGATCAGAAAGATCGCTACAAACCGTATGGAATAACACTGCAGGCTTAAAATCATAACCATTCTCAGAAAGAAATCTTTGCGTTTCTTCGGCTGCTACATCTGAACAGGGATATAAAAATTTCTCAGTTGTATGCCTCTTCAATAGATCAGCAAGATCGGCAGCAGTTTGTTTCCCAAAGAATATTTTACGCTTTCTGTATTGAATGTATTTTTGAAGATAAAGTGCAATTGTTTCCGAAATACAGAAATACTTCATGTCTGAAGGTACATCGTATCGCATTTCTTCACAAATCCTAAAAAAATGATCAACTGCGTTTCTACTGGTGAATATAACTGCGGTAAATTCAGCGAAATTTATTTTCTCTTTACGAAAATCCTTCGCCGATACACCCTCTACATGAATAAAAGATCTGAAATCTATTTTTAAATTATATTTTTTAGCTAAATCAAAATAAGGTGACTTTTCCGAATCAGGCTTTGGCAAAGTAACAAGGATACTTTTAACTTTCCTTGGTTTTTCAATTGGACTTACTTGCATATTTCTTATTAAGGCTAATACCCGAGTACTTTAAAAAGAATAATTAAAGGACAAAATTCGAAGGTACAAAGGTAAATAATTAAATAAACTTTTGGAAACTTGTAACTTGATAAAATTTTTGCCCCGACTCTAAGAAATTGAACAACGAATATTCCGGGAATCATCACAATCCCGATATAACTATAAATACCTGCGAAACGACTGGAGGTTAGACTAAATGCTATTATTATTGGTAAAAAGAATATTGCAGTATTGAAATAACTCAGGTACAATACTGAAATATATTCACGAACAAGTCTTTTAGTATCAAATAAAAAGCCAAAAACACGGAGTACTATAATCTTAAATGTAAATAAACCAATCACCAGTGCACTCAAGAAAAGAAATAATTCAAAACCACTAAACGGATAATTAATTTGTAAATACTTACCTGATAAATATAAATAGAGGCCAATTATAAGTCCGAAGAGCAAATAGAAAAAAACAAAAAGCCAGGAATTAAAAAGACTGTCTTCTTTATTAATTCTGGATAAAATCTGGTTACTGTAAAAGGCCATAATTATGCTGTTCAACTCTGCAGGAAAGAAATACCTGACCAGAGAAAAAAATACTACCAAAGATAATATAACGCCTAAAATCCATGTTTCACCACTTGGCCTGAGTATCCCGCTGTTATGATGACGGTCCTTTTTAGGAAATTTTGCAGCCGATGCAGAAAAATCAAGATTTTTTTCAAGGTAAAAGTTGATCAGGCTATCCTGAAAAGGATTTTGGTGACCCAGTTCAGGACTCTTAATCCAGGCCATGGAAAGTGAGTCTTTTATCACCTTTATGGAATCGCTGTAACTTACTCTTCTGGCCAGACTGGCTGAATCATTTGTTCGATAAGCAGGAATATTGAGATTTGACCGGAGACTGTCGGTTTGCCCAAAAGCAAACGAACTGTTCAAAAAAATGACAAGAATAATACTGTATGAACGTTTAATCATCCTAATTAATGCACCAAAACTAATATTTCCCAGCATTCAAATTTCCACTTTTTTATTTTTGTTTCCTAAATATCTTTCAGAATAAGCAAATAAAAGTACTATATACCTAATGGCAACCTCTTTTTTTAGCCAAGAACTATTAAACAACGTAGAAAAGTCGATTAACAGAATTTTATTCAATAAACTAACAATAATTTTGAATTTTATTCCGATAATAATATTTTTACAGAATTATGCACCTCAAAGATAATCAGCTGGATCATATCGACCGTGAAATCCTCAGTCTGCTTCAAGAGAATGCCCGTGTTTCAAATGCTGATATTGCAAGGGAGCTGAGTATGGCTCCATCTGCAGTTCTGGAACGGGTTAAAAAACTTGAACAAAAAAACATCATTCTTCAATTTACCACAAGGTTAAATCCATCGGCATTACATCAGAATCTACTTGCATATGTATTTATAAAGGCATCGGACGGTATTGGATGCACAGATACCGCCTCTGCACTGGCTTCAATACCTGAAGTTCAAGAAGTACATCATGTTGCAGGTGATGACTGCTATCTAGTAAAAATTCGCACTTTTGACTCATCCTCTCTTGTAGAACTGATGAGAAACTCTATCGCCAAAATTCCTAATATTCTATCTACCCGAACAACAATTGTTCTTGAGACTGTGAAAGAAAAACAACAATTGGTCATACCTGTACTTAAACATGTCTAGCTCTTCAAAGAAAACCACATCTCTCTTAATGCTTGCTCTTGCATTTGCAATTGTCTACATTGTTTGGGGTTCCACCTATTTTTTTATTCAGATTGCCGTAAAGGATTTCCCACCGTTCATTCTAGGTGCATTACGATTTGTAATTGCTGGCGGGATGATGGCAGCATGGTGTTTGTTCAAGGGCTATAATATTTTTGCAGCCAAAGGAATTAAGCATGCAGCTATCAGTGGAATATTAATGCTTTTTTGTGGAAATGGCATAATTATATGGGTTGAACGAAGTATGCCTAGTGGGATGGTTGCCATTATGGTTTCATCAGCGCCGCTCTGGTTCGTGCTGCTCGATAAACCCAAATGGTCTGAAAATTTAAGAAGCAAATCCATCATTTCAGGTCTTTTAATTGGACTTATGGGGGTAATTTTACTTTTTAGTGAACAGGTCACTGAGGCTATGTCCCTTCAAGGCAGCAAATCTGTAGAAATGAGTAGCATGGTCATGCTGGTTATTGCATCAATCACCTGGTCCGGTGGATCACTTTACTCCAAATATAAATCTACTGACGACCCAATTATAGTAACCAGCACATGGCAAATGATCGCTGCAGGAATTGCATTTTTGCCCGGGATCATTATTCGCGATGAATTAAGTAATTTTCAATGGAAGGATGTATCACTTGACGCCTGGATGGCTGTACTATATCTTGTTGTTTTAGGTTCAATAGCAGGTTTCAGTGCTTATGTATGGTTATTAAAAGAGAGATCTGCCATGCAGGTTAGTACTTATGCCTATGTAAATCCTGTTGTTGCTGTTCTTTTGGGAGTATTTTTTGCTAATGAAAAAATATCTTCAATCCAAATTATTGGCCTGATTATAATTCTGGCGAGTGTTTTCATGATAAATATGGCAAAATACCGCAGAGAAAAAATAGCAGAAAGAAATATTACTAAGGCTCAATAATATTTAAGAGCAGGAATTCTTAAAAATAAAGCATTACACTATTGTTGTAAACTTGCAAGATGGCCGGAATCTATATTCATATCCCTTTCTGTAAAAAAGCCTGTCACTATTGCGATTTTCATTTCAGTACTTCTCCTCAATACAAGGATCAAATGCTAAATGCATTAAGATCTGAAATCATTCTGCGAAAGAACTATCTCAACAATGAAAAAATTGAAACCATTTATTTTGGTGGCGGTACTCCTTCGTTATTAAACGCCGATGAACTGCAAGTACTTATTGGTCAGATCACCGATCTTTTCGAGCTCTCATCAAATGCAGAAGTAACGATCGAGACCAATCCGGACGATCTGAACCCAAAGTATGTTAGGGAAATAAAAAGCACCCTGATCAATCGTTTCAGTATTGGAGTTCAATCTTTTTTTGAAGAAGACTTAAAATGGATGAATCGTGCACACACCGCAAGTGAAGCTCAAAGTGCAATAAAAAGGGTTCAGGATGCAGGATTCGAAAATATTACAACAGACCTGATTTATGGATTTCCACTTCTGACTGATGAAAAATGGGAATTTAATATTCAAAAACTCATAGAATACCAAGTCCCTCATATTTCTTCTTATTCCATTACTGTCGAACCCAAAACAGCACTGGCAACATTCATCACTAAAGGGAAACAAGCAGGTATGGATGAAGGCCAAAGTGCAAGCCAGTTCCTGACGTTGATTGACCAGTTGGCAGAGTCTGGTTTTGAGCATTATGAAATTTCAAATTATTCAAAACCGGGCATGCATTCAAGACATAATTCAAATTATTGGGCTGGGGTGAACTATCTTGGTATCGGACCTTCGGCTCATTCTTTTAATGGAGAAAGCAGACAATGGAATATTTCGAATAATTCAAAATACATTGATGGTATTGAATTAAAAAAGGTTCCTGCAGAAACTGAATTTCTCAGTACTGAAAATAAGATCAACGAATATATCATGACCTCACTTCGTACCAGTAAAGGAATGGATCTACAAACGGTTTCTTTGAAATTCGGATCAGACTATTCAAATGAAATTTATAACGGTTTGGAACCCTTTCTCGAAAAGGAGTGGATCAATATCAATGAGAAAATGGTTACCTTAACCAGAGAAGGAAAACTATTTGCAGACCATATTGCCTCGGAATTGTTCTTCAGCACTAATTAGCATAAAATCTTATGGAATTAATTAATAAAATAATTTGGATCACCGGCGCATCAAGCGGAATCGGTGAAGCACTGTGCTATGAACTGAATAAGGCTGGAGCTAAATTGATAATTTCATCAAGGAGAAGCGATGGCTTGTATCAGGTCAAACAAAAATGCGCTAAAAGTCAGATTGATGTTCATGTACTCCCGCTAGACCTTGAAAATACAGCCGAATTACCAGATAAAGCAAAATCTGCTCTTAGTATTTTTGGAAGAATTGACATTATCATTCAATCAGGTGGTGTCAGTCAGCGATCCCTTGCAATGGACACGGACCTTGATGTTGCCCAAAAAATCATGAACATTAATTTCTGGGGAACGGTTGCTTTGACTCAGGCTGTTATCCCATCCATGCTATCCAATAAAGAAGGTCAAATTGTAATCATTAGTAGTTTGGTTGGCAAATTCGGAACCAAATTCCGCTCGGCATATTCAGCTTCCAAGCATGCATTACATGGCTATTTTGACTCCATGCGATCAGAGATCGACCCAAAAATTGGTATAAGTATCATTTGTCCGGGATTTATTAAAACAAATGTGACATTTAATGCTTTAACTGCAGATGGAACAAAGCAAAATACAATGGATGATGCACAGGCAAACGGAATGTCAGCCAGTGAATGTGCAATAAAAATAGTAAAGGCAATAAAATCCAGAAAAGAAGAGGTTTATATTGGCGGAAAAGAGAAATATGCTGTGCTGCTAAAAAGATTTCTACCCGGCCTTTTTTCAAAAATTGTTAAAAAGGCAAAAGTTACCTAGGTTTTAACTCGAGTGATCGGCTATTACCTTCCATTCACCTCTAATTTTCTTCACGATCAAGGTAAAATAGCCTTTTGGTTCATCGTTGTCGCGTTTTAATTGCCAGGCACCTAATACAAAAGCATGATCAGCGGAGATCATTCTGACCTCCTTAATGTCGAAACTTAACAAACCCATTGCCTTTTTATCAGGATAGCTTTTTTTGTAATTCGCAAGGGTAGTTTCCCAACCATATTTCGGTCCGCCCTTACCAACAAACAGCAAGGAATCAGATTTCGAATACCCTTGCATATACTCTATTAAATCTCCCCTATTCCATGCCTGCCTTTGATCCTCAAGGAGTTTAATAATTAAACTCTTGTCATTCGACTGAGCGGATACCCTTAAAGCCACCATTAAAAACAGTACCGTAATCATAATTTTTTTCATGCCTAAAAGTAAAAAATATTAAACCATCATACCTTCATTTATTTGACATCTCGATAACATATATGGGTACATAAAACTTTACCTTTGGTTTTTCGTAAGTCATTTATCATACAGCTTCATGCGAGGTCATTCATTCTCAAAATTTATTCCAAATGAACTTCCCAAGGGAGGTTTTGAAGAACTTTTGAAGTTATTTCTTGAGCTCTTGAACTATACTTCCGGGGATGCAAATGAAGCTTTAGACTGGATGAATGAGTTGGATAAGCAATATAAGCTTACCAGCAACGATTATGGAATGGGTGATTTCATAGAAGATCTGAAAAAGAAAGGCTATCTGGGTGACGATGATCAAAATCCCAAGGGTTTTAAAATTACTTCTAAAACCGAACAAAGTATCAGGCAGTCGGCGCTTGAAGAAATTTTTGGGAAACTGAAAAAATCCGGAAAGGGCGGACACAATACTAATATATCAGGCCTCGGAGAAGAAAAAAATGCAGATCGGAGAGAATATCAGTTTGGCGATAGTCTGGACCAGATCGATATGACTGCATCCATCCACAATGCTCAGGTCAATCATGGCATTGGCGACTTCTCCATGACGGAAAGAGACCTTGAAATTGAAGAAAAGGATTACAAAACCATTACATCTACAGTATTGATGATCGATATTTCACACTCGATGATTCTTTATGGAGAAGATCGTATCACCCCTGCAAAAAAGGTAGCTATGGCCCTTGCAGAGTTAATTAGAACCAAATACCCTAAAGACACTCTGGATATCGTTGTTTTTGGAAATGATGCATGGCCGATAACCTTAAAAGAACTTCCCTATCTTCAGGTAGGCCCATATCACACCAATACTTATGCGGGACTGGAACTTGCAGTAGATTTATTGAGGAGGCGAAAAACCCATAACAAACAAATCTTTATGATTACCGACGGGAAGCCAACCTGTCTTAAAGAAGGTACTAAATACTATAAAAACAGTATCGGTCTGGATAGAAAAGTGGTTAATAAAACCCTTGGTATGGCCGCACAATGTAAACGTCTCGGGATACCCATTACTACATTTATGATTGCCAGAGATCCTTACCTTCAACAATTTGTCAGACAATTTACTGAAATCAACGGAGGAAAAGCATTTTACAGTTCGCTTAAAGGACTAGGGGAATACATTTTTGAAGATTACATTAAGAATAGAAGAAGAACGATTAGATAGAAATTCTAAAGATATATGCTGCATATTAAAACACTTAAAGAACTAAAAGATTCGGGTTATGTTTCCCGCTCAGTAAAGGAAGAACTCCGTGAAAATCTAATACGTGAACTAAAAAACAAAAACACTGTACTCGAAGGAATTATAGGATATGAAGATACCGTTATTCCTGATCTGCAGACTGCAATTTTATCACAGCATAATATTCTGCTCTTAGGTTTACGCGGACAAGCGAAAACGCGAATTGCACGTCTGATGATTAATCTGCTTGATGAATACGTGCCATACATTGAAGGTTCGGAACTATTTGAAGATCCACTAAACCCAATTTCATGGTTCGGGCATCATACGCTGGAGATTAAGGGCGATACTACTCCGATTGCATGGCTACACCGTTCTGAGCGGTACACTGAAAAGTTGGCAACACCAGACGTAACAGTTGCCGATCTAATCGGAGATGTTGATCCAATTAAAGCAGCGACCTTAAAATTAACCTACTCTGATGAAAGAGTAATCCATTTCGGATTGATACCCCGTGCACACCGTGGTATTTTTGTAATCAATGAACTTCCTGATTTACAAGCAAGAATTCAGGTAGCCCTTTTTAATATCCTACAAGAAAAAGACATACAGATCAGAGGTTTCAAATTGCGTCTACCATTGGATATTGAATTTGTATTTACTGCCAATCCTGAAGACTATACCAATCGTGGAGCAATTGTAACTCCATTGAAAGACCGTATTGAAAGTCAGATTTTAACACATTATCCAAAAAGTATTGAGATCTCCAGAAAAATTACCCAACAGGAAGCAAGATTATCGGCATCGCAACGATCTAGCATAGAGGCAGACGGACTAGTCAAAGATCTTATTGAACAAATTGCTTTCGAAGCACGTGAATCCGAATATATTGATAAAAAATCAGGAGTATCTGCCCGTCTGACGATATCAGCATATGAAAATCTGATCAGCAATGCTGAACGCAGGATGTTACTAAATGGCGAAACCAAAACATTTGTACGGATTTCAGATTTTCTGGGTGTAATTCCTGCAATTACCGGAAAGATAGAACTTGTATATGAAGGTGAATTGGAAGGTCCGGGTAAAGTGGCAAGTATTTTACTCGGAAAAGCAATTAAAACCTTAATGCTTAATTACTTTCCTGATCCTGAGAAACTTAAGAAAGCGAAAGCAGTTAATCCTTATGCTGATATTATCAACTGGTTTGCAAGCGGAAACACAATAAGTCTGGTTGATGAACTTTCATTGGAAGAATATATTTCAGCATTAGAATCAGTTCCCGGATTAAAAACTGTGATAAAAACTTTTCACAAGACTTTAAGTAAAAACCAGCAGATTCTCTTAATGGAATTCTTATTGCATGGCTTGTCCGAATTTTCATTGATCAATAAATCCTTCCTGGATAAAGGATTTAGCTTCAATGATATGTTCAACAGCCTTTTCAATACTGAGTTTGAGGATGATGATGAATACAACGAAGACCGAGATAATTTTTAATTCCCGCATCACAATTTAGAAAAATAATGGCTAGCCGCATTTTTGGATTAATAATCATCAGCATTCTGCTGATAATTATTGATATATATATTTACAGGGCAATCCGCTCTGTCAGCTGGAAATGGAAAGAACAAAAACATCTTTTATTTGCCTACATATGGTGGGGATACACCTTTCTTTTAATAGCTGGCGTTTTTGTCAGCATATTTTTTAACATCAAGTTCCTGCTTCGCTCAATTATTCTGGTAGTTTTCTTTGTAACATTCGTATCCAAAATTTTTATTCTTCCCTTTCTCATTGCCGATGAGTTACGAAGAATCGCCATCTGGATCAAAAGAAAGTTTAATCGAAAAGAAGAGAACACTATAAATAAGGAAAAATCAATCCCGCGCTCTGAATTTCTCATTAAAGCGGGCACTTTGGTTGCTGCCATTCCATTAGCTTCTCTTAGCTACGGAGTCGTTTCAAGTGCATATGATTACAGAGTTAAGCGTAGAACCCTTTATTTGCCAAATTTGCCTAAAGCTTTTGATGGCATAAAACTCGGACAACTTTCAGATATTCATTCGGGAAGCTTCTACGATCGAAAGGCAGTTATAGGTGGAGTTGACATGCTACTAAAGGAGAAACCGGATATGATATTTTTTACCGGCGATCTGGTCAATAATGTTGCATCTGAAATGTATGAATACCAAGATATTTTTTCAAAAGTTAAAGCTCCTCTTGGGGTGTTCTCTGTGCTTGGGAATCATGATTATGGCGATTATCATTACGGTCAGGGAACTTCGGCAGCCAAAATTAAAAATCTGGCAGATCTAAAGAAAACTCATAAAAATATGGGCTGGGATTTACTACTCAATGAAAATCGCAGATTAAAAATTGATGGTGAAGAAATTGCAATTTTAGGCATAGAAAATTGGGGAGTAGGTCGTTTCGCAAAGTATGGCCGTATGGATCTAGCAATAAAAGATATTGATGATGTACCTGTAAAACTATTGTTATCCCACGATCCTTCACACTGGCGTGCTAAGGTTTTACCTGAATATCCTCAAATAGATGCCATGTTTAGCGGTCATACCCATGGAATGCAATTTGGTCTGGTAACCGAAAAATTCCAGTGGAGCCCCGCGCAATACATTTACAAAGAATGGGCAGGACTGTATAAACAAGGATTGCAACAGCTATATGTCAACGTAGGATATGGATTCTTAGGCTATCCGGGGCGGGTTGGAATTTTACCTGAAATTACGATCTTTGAGTTACGCTCTGGGAATTCTTGAAAAAACTCCTGTTTCTAGCTCTGAACAAATACCTTAGGCAAGGTATCGACCTTCTTTTGTTCAGCAATATTTATATTGCTCTTTGTGCGGTAGCTCAGGCTTTGGTAACCTATCAATTGCTTAAAGTCAAACATGATATTTATGTTTTAGGACTACTTTTCAGTTCAACTTTAGCCCTTTATAATTTTAGCATCGTTCTTTCCAAACCAAAAAATCCGGAAAGTTCAACATCAGTAAGAGTCAGGTGGATATTTTCACACTACCGCCTGATCATTTCTATCAGCATCATTGCCGTATTTTCAATAATCCCGCTGAGTTTATTTCTGAGTACCTCATCAAAGATTTTGCTGCTCGCACTTGCTATTATATCTATATCCTATAATCTTCCGTTATTTTCAATTCAGGATAAGAAATTTAGACTAAGAAACATCCCGGGGATAAAACTCTTCCTGATCGCTTCTGTTTGGGCACTGAGTTGTGTATTACTTCCGATTTTAGAACTAGAAAGCAATAAAGTGATTTCTTTAAGTATAAATGATACCATTTTATTAATTGCCAAAAGCTTCCTCTTTTTTGCAGCAATAGCAGTTCCCTTCGATATTCGTGATATCTATCAGGACAAACTTTATGAACTGAAAACTATTCCTGTTTTATTCGGAGAAAAATGGTCATTATTGATTTGTCAGGGATTTTTGGGAGCCTATCTTTTCTTGCTGATCCTTTTTAATGATCAATTTGATTTTGATGTAATTGGTTTGAGCCTGACCATAATTTTATGTGGATGGTTAATTTTCAAATCAAAATGGAAAAAAAATGAATATTATTACTTTTTGTTTCTGGATGGCATCTTAATCCTTCAATATTTAATGCTTATTTTATTTGGCTCAATCTCTTTATAAAAGCATCATGATTTTATCCAAAACACAGGGTGGGGGAATTATTAAATCATGATCGCCCGACCGGTCAAGCCGTTCGGACAGGCTTCATCACCTTTTAAAAACAATAAATAAACAGATGAAAAATATCAATATTTCATCAATCAATATACTTGGCCATGCTGAGTTATTGGTTTCTGATCACCAAAAAGCACATTCGGCATATTGCAAACAAGCCATATCAACTGATTCTATAGAACTTGGAATGACAGGTTTTGAAGGTGATATTATTGTCGACAAAAAGCATCATGGTGGAAATGATAAAGCAATATGTTGTTATAATTCTGATCATTTTAAAAAATGGAGGTCAGAACTTGGATTCAATCTGGAACCTGCTGCATTTGGTGAAAACCTCACTCTAAATGGTCAGAGCGCAAATGAAGAATTTGTCTTTATAGGCGACCGCTATAAACTGGGTGAATCAATAGTTGAAGTTTCAGAACCACGCGGACCATGTTATATGATTGGAATCAGGTACAATTACAAACAGTTTCCGGTTCATTTACAGCAAAGCGGACTTACAGGATTTTATTTCAGAACCATTAAAACAGGTCTGGTAAAAAAGAGCGATAAGCTGATCCATATCAGCTCACACCCTGAAAAGATCTCAGTAATGGATGTAAATTTTGTAAGATATCATGACTCTGGAAACAAAGAATGGCTTCAGCGACTTGTCAATCTGAAAGAACTTACCCTAGAATGGAGAGAACGTTTTGAGAAAATGCTTGTCAAACTATAACTCTGAAAGGCAGTTTTTCTTTTCTCAGTGTCTATTCAATAATGAATTTATAACCCACTCCACGTACAGTTTGCATAAAATGTGGTCTGTCTGGATTACTCTCAATCTTCTTGCGAAGCCTGACAATATGCATATCGAGCGTCCGGGTGTTTACGTCAGAATTATAGCCCCAAACTACCATCATTAATTCATCACGGTTAATCACAGTGTTTGCATTCTTTAAAAAATATAAGAGTATCCTGTTCTCAAGTATAGTAAGTTCAATTTTCTTTCCTTCCCGCATCAGAGAATGAGTGTTCGGATGATGCTCCATATTTCCGAATTTATAAACTTCAGTCTTCTCGTTATTGATAAAGAACTTTACCTTATTTTCAATTAATGCCACAAGGACATCCATATTAAAAGGTTTTGTGACATAATCAGATACTCCAAAATTATACGCATCAATTTTATCAATGTCCTGTGCTTTGGCAGTCATCATGATAATTAGATTACCAAAACCCAGCTTACGTACATTCTGGCAAACTTCTGAACCCTGTTTCGTTGGCAACATCCAGTCAAGCAAAACAATGTCTGGCTCTTCATTCATTATTAAATCCTCGGCGACCTGACCATCTGAAGCTTCTACAACTTTATATCCTTCAGTTTGCAACCGATGTGCAACCAAAAACCGAAGATTCTCATCATCCTCAACAACCGCAATTTTTATTTCTTTTCCCATAGCTATAGTTCGTAAGGCAATTCAATTCTAAATTCTGTCCCTTTTCCTTCAACACTTTTTATTGTAATTGTTCCGTTCATAAATTTAATCAGTTCTGCACAGAAAGCCAAGCCTAATCCTACACTACCTTGTTGATTATATTGATTCTGAACCCTGTAAAATTTCTTGAATATATTTCTGATATCCTTTTCCGGAATGCCAATACCCTGATCAGAAAATTTTAATTCGATCCGATTCTTAAGCCTTTGAATACTGATTTTTAAAATTTTCTTGTCAGGATTAGAATACTTATAGGCATTATCAATTAAATTTTGAAAGATACTGCCCAAAAGTACCGGATCAGAATTAAAATACTCTACTCCCTTAATGTCACATTCTATATCAAAACCCGGATATTTTAATTGATAACTATCAACCATATTCTGACAAAATACTTCCAGATTGATGCTTTCAGGTTTTAACTTTATGGCATTGTTCTCAATCTGAGCAAAGGACAATAACCTGTTCATCAAATCATTTAATTTATCAGCTTCTTCATCAAGAATCTTACCATAATGAAGCCGTTCACGATCAGATAATTTTGAAGCACTCCGTATATTATTACCTGCAATTTTTATCACACTAACAGGAGTTTTAAACTCATGAGTCAGATTATTAATAAAATCATACTGTAGCTTAAATAGTTTACGATTAATATTGAGATTTCTAAAAATCAGATAACCAATGAGAACAAGGACAAAATAGAGGATAAATAAGCCAAAGGCTATAGGTCTGAATCGGGAATTTACTTCCTTCCTTAAAAAATCCTTTCCTGAACTGAAATATAATTTATAATCAGAGAAAGGACCTGATAATGGCAGATCATTATCTACAAATCCCTCATCATTATCTATTGACTCATAAACCAAAGGCTTAATACTTATATTCTGATATAATTCTGGATGTGAATTTATAATTTCCAGCTTTTGAGGATTTAAATAAAACGTAAGCATATCCATTTCATAGATTGGAGAAATAGAATTCTTATTGTACATCAATTCCTTATAAATTTTAATTTCCTCACGTCGTGGAATATTCATAAAAGTTATTCTATTGGACCTTATGCTGTAAAAAACACTAAAACGGTCATCATCATTCAAGGCCTGTGCTGTATCAGCCAGTTCAATAAAGCCACTGAATTTAATTGCCATTTTATTAAACTCATCCCCTATTTTTAAAATAAAGAGCGTATCGGGATGCGTGTTTTTATAAAGTGAAATCGAATCTTGAGGAAGATCTCTGCCAAACTGAAAAACCGACTTAGGACCCATAGAGAAGTTTTTTACCCTAATTCCATCCAGAATTTTATGATTGCTGATCTCAGTATCATAAAATATTACCCTTTCCACGAAGGTAAATTTTCTGAAAATAGTATCAATATATTTAGAGGTTTGAGCAGAGTCTAAATAACCCTGATAAAATGATATTTCCGGTATTTTATTTTGAAAGAAATCATTGTATGGCTTCACCGTTTGTTCAAGCACATCGATTTTTTGAGATGCAAAATCATTCTCAACATATCTGGAAGTAAGATTATAGGCCAAATATAAAGCACCGGCCATGGCAGAGGTAGTGAGAAAGAGGAAAATTAAAACCAGAGTATAGTTTGTGCGGTATATGTATTGATACTCTTGCATCCGCTTATTCCCTACTTAAATTTTGTTCAAGGAATATCTCAAGTTCCTTGTAAAATTCAAGTCGGTTTTCATTATTCCTAAAAACATGCCCTTCTTTTTCCTTAAAAATGTAGGTAACCGGCACTTTCTTCTTTTTTAACTCCTTCACAAACTGGTGGGTTTCATTCATATTAACCCGTGGATCCAGAGCACCTTGCGCTATCAAAACAGGAACTTTGATTTTATTAGTATGAAAAATAGGGGAAACCGCTCTGAAATAATCTGCATCAGATTCGGGATTACCAACAGTTTCATAATACATCTGCAAATAAGGCCTGTAATATGGAGGGATATCCTTAAAATAAGTGAATAAATTTGTAAAACCGGAATAGGAAGCCCCACACTTATAAAGTTCAGGATTAGACATTAGTCCGTGAAGTGCAGAGAAACCCCCAAAACTGAAACCATAAATCGCAATTCTTGAAGGGTCTGCAATCTTTTGAGCGATTAGCCACTGGACACCGTCAGTTATATCATTCTGCATTTTAGCACCCCACTCCTTGAATCCTGCGATCCAAAAATCCTTGCCATAGCCCTTTGACCCTCTGAAGTTGACTTGAAAAACCGCATATCCACGGCTCGCGAGAAATTGTACTTCAGAATTATAACCCCAGCTATTCCTTGAGTCTGGCCCCCCATGAGGCATTACTATTACCGGAAGGTTTTTCGATAGCATACCATTGGGGAGAGTTAAATAACCATTCACAGTTAAACCATCCCTGGTTTTATAGCTAATTGGCTTCATTTCGGCCATATTTTCTACCTTTAGAGAAGAGTTTACATCACTTAATTTAACCAGCTTATCATCCTCTGTTGTGTACAAATAGAATGATCCGGGATTACGATCTGTATATGTTCTGACAATAAACTTCTTTTCTGCGGCATCTGAACTGGCAAGTACAATTTCTGTATTCGGCAATAACACTTCGAGCTTATTAAAGATATCTTTAAATGTCTCATCTAGATAATGTCTTTCCTTTTTCCAGGTCTCAAAGCCAGCAAAAATCAATTTCTCCTTATTTATCGAGTATATGGCTTCAGAAACATCAACCTTAGGATTACTATATATAACTTTGTTTTCTTCTCCGCTTATACAATCCAATTCTACCAGAGCCATTTTATCCCGGTTTTTATTCGACAAGGCATAAATAGAACCATTATCAGCACTAAAGCTGACAGGCTTAATACTAGTCTTGAAATTATTGGTTAAAACACTATTAAAGCTATTACTTTCTTTATCACGATATAAAATAGTTTCATTAACCCCATCACTGGCAATAGCCATTCTTAACTTTCCGGAAGGATCTGAATACCATTTTGTGATATTTCCGGGGTTCTGAAATAATAAAAAAAGCTTACCGGTCTTCATATTTAACCTGTACGCATCAAAAACTGTGGAATCCCGCTTATTGAGAGAAACCAAAATTTGGCCATCATTTACTGGGCCGGAAGAAATTAATCTGATCTTAGTCTTTGAAATTGGGATCAGCTCGCGTTTATTATTACCATCTATGTCTACAGCAAACAGACCAGTCTCAATATTATCGGTAGCACCCTTTAAATAAAGAATCTCATTATTACTTGCCCAAAAATAATTAGAGATACTCCTGTTAGAATCGCAGGTAAGCTGGGTAGTAGTTTTTCCATCAAGTGTTTCAACATAAATATGAATTCTATTGTTGTCAGGCTTTAGGTAAGAAATATATTTCCCGTCGGGAGAAACCAGATAGGATGTATTAATGGGCACATTGAAGAAATTTTCTATGGGTATCCGTTTACTTGCCTTTTCCATGGAACAGGAAACTATTGCAGTGATAAGAAAACAGGCAATATAAATTTTATATCCCGACATACTATTGAAAGTTAAATCTAATTACCGTTGCAGCACTTATAAAGTGTCCAAAAAAAATGAAATCCAGCTTTTAAGAAGCTTTAAACATCAAATAAACTAATTGGTCAACTAATCTGTCAAGTTAATAAATACAAATTTAAGTAGTTGACCGGATTCGTAACATTTAAACTACAAGCGAATTTTTTTCTATTTTTGTATGGGGATAAAACGAACTTTATTCTAATCCACAACAAATTTCTCCATTAAACTTTAATTCAGGCTGTATCAAATTAAAAATATTCAAGTCTCAATGAAAAAAATTTTACTTCTGTTATTGATTATCACTATCACTTCAGAAGTGAAGGCTCAGCTCAATGCTGATGAAGCGATGGCAGTACAATATTTTCAGTCGGGGGATTATGAAAAAGCCGCCTTGCTTTATGAAAAGCTATTCAACAGAACAAAAAATACAAGTTATTATGACCCATATTTTACCTGTCTGCTCAGGATAAAAAAGTTTGATCAAGCAGAGAAATTAGTCCGTGTTTTCCAGAAGAACAATCCTGAAAATTATAGCTATCCCATTGACCTTGGCAGGATTTTCCAGGAACGCGGTGAACAGGAAAAATCAAATACGCTTTATAATAATCTGATTAAAAATCTGCCTTTAAATGAGTTTGCTATAAAAGATCTGGCCATTACATTTTACCGGGCAGATGCGTATGATTTTTCTATAAAGACCTTTTTAAACGGTAGAAAAATTCTAAATGATGAAAAAGCATTTATCTATGATCTCTTAAGTTTATACCGCTACCGAAAAGATAAGATAATGCTCATACAGGAGTATTTACTACTCCTAACTATAAATCCTGATGCATTACAGCAAGCCCAAAATGTTTTGGGTAATACCCTGGAAGGTAAGGATGATTTTGATATTCTTAAAACCGCAATCTTAAGAAGATTACAAAAAGATGCTCAAAATATTGCACTTACAGAGTTACTTGCCTGGCAATACCTCCAACAAAAAGATTTTGACATGGCATTACGGCAAACTATTGCCCTTGATCGCAGACTAAAAGAAGAGGGGGGAAGAGTTTTTGAATTATCAAAATTACTGGTTTCAAATTTAGCCTATGAACAAGGGGTGGAAGCGCTAAATTATCTCATTGCAAAAGGTGAAAAAGGCAGATATTACATTCCTGCAAAAATCGATCTGCTAAATGTAAAATCAGTACAACTTACTAAAGGCAAACTTAATAATACGGATCTGCTTACACTTGAAAATGAATATGAAACATTATTAAAAGAATTTGGACGGAGCTCAGGTACTGCATTTGCAATTCGTCAGCTAGCCAATCTTCAGGCATTTTATCTGAAAAAGCCGGCAATAGCAGCTGAAAATCTTCAAAAATTATTGGAACTTCCAGGAATTACCCCAGTGATCATTGCTCAAGCAAAATTAGAACTGGGTGATATTTATACATTATCCGGAGAGCCATGGGAAGCAGCTTTGATCTTTGGTCAAGTTGAAAAATCATTTCCAAATGAAGTCTATGGACATGAAGCCAAATTTAAGAATTCAAGATTAGCCTATTTTCAGGGAGACTTTCTATGGTCAAAAGCGCAGCTGGATGTTTTGAAAAGTTCAACCTCCCAATTAATTGCTAATGATGCCCTGAATTTAAGTCTGCTAATTTCCGATAACCTCCAAAATGAAAATGATACGGCTGCATTAAAAAGCTATTCGGAAGCAGAATTAAACATCTTTAAAAATCAGCAGGAAGAAGCATTCGAAATTTTAGATAGTATAAACATTCTATTTCCTGCCAATTCACTCGCAGATGATATTTTGATGGTAAAATCAAAAATGTATATCCGTTCAAACCAGCTTGATCAGGCAGTGGATAATCTGCAAACCATAATAGACAATTTCAGCTCAGATCTTTGGGCTGACGATGCTTTATTCATTTTGGCAGATCTTTATGAAACAAAACTAAATCAACCGGAAAAGGCCATTGAACTTTATCAGAAAATAATCAATGACTATTCAGATAGTTTGTACATTATCGAAGCAAGGAAGCGTTTTCGTCAGCTAAGAGGAGACAAACTTGGTTAATTTTCCCTTATTAAATTTTTAGAACTCATTAGCTATCTTCGTGGTATGATCCTATATAATATTACTATCATTCTGGATGAAGAAATACATGAATCCTGGATAAATTGGCTGAAGAATGATTATTTGAAAAATATGATGGCTCAAGACCATTTTATCTCCCAAAGGGTGCTAAAGGTGCTGGATTCACCAAATGAAGGCCATACTTATTGCATACAATTTATTGCTGAATCGATGGAAAAATACAATAATTACAAGCGCTTGAATACTGATCAAATTCAGAATAATGCTCCGGCAGAATACCTGAATAAATTTGTAGTTTTTAGTACATTAATGGAATTTATTGAGACTGAATGAACTTTATTAAAACAAAAATCAAAGACTTACTGATAGTAGAACCAAAAATCTGGAAAGATGACAGAGGCTATTTTTTTGAAAGCTATAACAAGCGAAATTTTAACGAAGCAGATATAAATGCCAGTTTTGTCCAAGATAATCAATCTCTTTCTCAAAAGGGAACCTTAAGAGGTCTTCATGCACAATCCGGTGAACATGCTCAGGGCAAACTGGTAAGGGTGATAAAAGGCCGGGTTATCGATGTTGCTGTGGATATCCGCAAATCTTCAGAAACTTATGGCCAACATCTTGCAGTTGAATTATCTGAAGTTAATCAATTGTTGTTTTGGGTACCCCCAGGATTTTTACATGGCTTTGTTACTCTTGAAGATGATACCATCTTTACCTATAAAGTAACTGGTCTGTATGATAAAAACTCAGAAATCGGTGTTGTATGGAATGATCCTGAACTGAATATTGATTGGGGGATATCCGCAGAAGATGTAATTCTATCAGATAAAGACAAGGTGCTGCCACTTTTTAAAGATTTGGATAGTCCTTTTAGTGCATAAGAAGAGTAAAATCACCTGATTTCGATATAAGGAAAAATAAATTAGAAGGTGATAGTACATAAGATTAGTCTCTGGTTAACAGTAATCTGTTTTTTTAAAGGGTCTGTAAAATAAACTGTGTAGTTTAGGTCAGTTCAGCCCTTTCCTCCGGAGT
>CAMCTU010000004.1 GCA_945878525.1 Sphingobacterium thalpophilum | reverse complement strand
TGTTCCTCTAAAAGTTGCTTTTCAAATAAATCAAAATAAACACCCTTGAGAGCCATCAGCTTGTTGTGTGTGCCTTGTTCTATGATTTCGCCATTGTCCAAAACCAATATCCTGTCTGCATTTTTGATTGTAGAGACCCTGTGAGCAATCAGAATACTGGTTTTATCTTTCATTATTCTGCTCAGATTGTTAAGGATTTCTTCTTCTGTACGGGTGTCTACGGCCGAGAGGCAGTCGTCAAAAATGAGCACTTGTGGTTCTTTGATTATTGCTCTGGCAATAGAAAGTCTTTGTTTTTGACCCCCTGACAAGGTAATTCCCCTTTCCCCAATCATCGTATCAAAACCTTTACTGAACTCCATTATGTTATCAAAAACAGATGCGTTTTTTGCGGCAAGTTCCACTTTATCCTGTTCTGTAAAAGTCATCCCGAAGGCAATATTATTGTAAATGGTTTCTGAGAACAGAAAAACCTCTTGTGGCACAAATCCGATTTGTTGCCTGAAATGTTGCAGATCAAGTTGGCCAATTGGTTTTCCATCAAGTAATATTTGACCTTCATCTGCATCATACATTCTCATTAAAAGATTCGCAATGGTTGATTTTCCTGAACCTGTTCTGCCTATTATGGCAAGGAATTCTCCATTTTTAACCTCAAATGAAATATTTTTTATGGCTTGAATTCCGGTAACAGGGTATTTGAAGCTAACATTTTTAAAAGTTATGTTTCCTTGCAGCACAGTCTTTTCTCCTGATATTGAATTAATCTCAGGATTGGTATTTAAAAATTCATTGATTCTTTTTTGTGATGCTGCAGCGCGTTGTATCAGGGATGTAACCCAGCCCAGTGACATGACCGGAAATGTGAGCTGGTTTACATAAACTATAAATTCGGCAATATTTCCTGAACTGATATTCCCATTAATGACTTCAACTCCACCGATGTAAACAGTGATAATTGTACTTAGTCCGACAAGTAACAGCATCATTGGATAAAAAAGGGCCTGAATCTGTACCAGTGACATGGAATGTGATTTATAATTTTCACTTTCAATATTAAACTTTCTACGGATGTCATCTTCACGTACATATGCTTTTATCACCCGGATACCAGAAAAGGTCTCCTGAACAAAACTTGATAATGCGGACAGCTGCTGTTGTATTTTTTCACTTCTATGGTTGATCATGGAGTGAACATAATAAATTGTGATTGCAAGTAGAGGAAGCGGCAATAATGAAAATACTGTAAGTCTGGCATTTACATTGAACATTGATATGATGACCAATATGAAAAGAACAATTGTGTTTATCGTGTACATAATTGCCGGTCCAAGGTACATCCTTACTCTGCTTACATCCTCAGTAACCCTGTTCATCAGATCACCTGTATTATTTCGGCGATAAAAGGCCATAGACAGTTTCTGATAATGGAAATAGATCTCATTTTTCAGATCATATTCTATGTGTCTTGACATCAGAATAATTGTTTGCCTCATAAAAAACAGAAATAAACCTCTGATTAAGGCAAGTAAAAGAACGATTACTCCGAAAAACAATAAACTCTGACCAAAGATTTTAGATATCAGTTCCTGTCGATTGAATCCGTTGAAAAGTCTGAATAGGGCTATGTTCTCATTAACAAGATCAAATGCTATGCGTATTACCTGAGCCGGAAGCACTGCGAAAAGATTTGAAATGATCACGAAAAGAACGCCAGGCAACAAGCGCCAACGATATTTGTAGAAAAATTTATTAAGGTAAGCCAGTTCTTTCATCTAATCCTTGTGTTGCAAAAGTAGCCAGAATTTAAGTATTGACTCCTAAGTTTTATGTTTTTAAATTTCAAATTTGTTTCGTAGCTTATGAAGAATAATCTGATAAACCCTATGTTTGGTTCAGGCTATAACGGAAACCCAATTTATTTGAAAAAGTATTGAAACCCAATAAGTTAATTAAAACAACATTTTTTACTACTTTTGTCGGGTAGAGCCAGCCATCCAACATGATTTTATCTCAATTTGAAGAACATTCAGTTTTTAGTCAGCTTGACGAGTTTGGTCATCAAAAGTTAGTTTATTGCAGTGATCCCGGTACAGGATTGAAAGCAATTATTGCCATACATGATACCACTTTAGGTCCTGCATTGGGTGGAACCAGAATGTGGCCTTACAAATCAGAATCAGAAGCACTTCATGATGTACTACGTTTATCGCGTAGTATGACTTATAAAGCAGCAATAACAGGTTTAAATCTCGGTGGAGGTAAAGCAGTGATAATTGGAGATAGCCGCTTGCAAAAATCAGAAGCTATGATGCGCAGATACGGCCGGTTTATCGAGAATCTGAACGGATCATTTATCACTGCAGAAGAAGTTGGAACTACCCCCAGGGATATGGAATACATACGAATGGAGACAAAATACGTGACTGGTGTACCTGAATCAATTGGAGGTAGCGGTGATCCTTCTCCTGTAACTGCCAGAGGTGTGTTTATGGGTATTAAAGCATGTTTGAAAGAGTGCTTTGGAAATGATAGTCTTGCCGGAAAATCAGTTGCTGTTCAGGGTATAGGTCAGGTCGGTGAAAATCTTGTCTCTTTACTTAGGACAGAAAATGCAAAAGTTTATATCAGCGATATTAATGAGGAGCGTTTGGGACAAATCGCTCAAAAATATGGTGCAATAGCAGTAGCCAACAATAATCTTTTTGATCTACATTTCGATATTTATTCTCCATGTGCTTTAGGTGCCACAGTAAATACAGAAACAATAAACCGTTTAAAATGTTCAATTATTGCAGGCTCTGCAAATAATCAGCTTGCAGATGAAGTGGTTCACGGTAATATGCTACTCGAGAAGGGGATTATGTATGCTCCAGATTACCTGATCAATGCCGGCGGTTTAATCAACTGTTATTCTGAAATTGCAGGATTCAACAAGAAAAAAACATTTCAGATGGCAGAGAATATTTACGAAGCCACCAGGAGAGTGTTGCAAAAATCAAAACAAGATAATATCCCGGCTAATGAAGCGGCAAACAAAATTGCTGAAAAGAGGATCGAGGATATCAGAAAAATAAAAGCTTCCTATTAATTTAGGACCAAGAAATAAAAATCGTTCTTATACATGTTAAATAGAAGGCATCTGAGAGTAAAAGCATTGCAGGTTTTGTATTCCTACCAGCAATCTGAAATTAATGAAATTTTGCCTTTTGAGAAAGCACTCTTATTAAGTGTAGATAAGGTACACGAAATGTATTTCTGGCTACTTTCACTTTTAATTGAGGTTGCAGATTATAGTATTATTGATGCTGATGAAAGGGCCAATAAGCATTTGCCTTCAGAAGCCGATCTTAATGTAAACGCAAAACTCCACAACAATCTCTTTATTAATTCATTAAAACAGAATACCGAGTATCTGGCTGCTGTTAAAAAGTATAAAATATCCTGGAGTTTTGATCCGGAAATAAGTAAATCAATTTTTATTTCTTTAAAGAATTCTCCTGAGTTTGCTTCATTCAACAATCTTTCTGTTCATACCATCCAGTTAGACAAAGATGTTATCAAATATATATTCAAAAAACTGATCTTAAAATCTCCGGGTATTGAGCAGACTTTTGAAGAAAAGTTCATTAACTGGCCGGTAGACAAGGAAGTTCTTCAAGCGCTGGTAGCGAAAACATTTAAGAATTTTTCGAGTGAAAACCCTAATGAGAATAAACTTGCTATGGTTTGTCCCAATTGGGAAGAAGACAGACCATATATGCTGGATCTATTCAAAAAAGTTGTCGCATTTGAATCTGAATATCAGGCAATGATTGCGCAAAAGACTAAAAATTGGGATTCAGAAAGAATTGCTGTGATGGATACGCTTTTAATGCGAATGGCTATTACAGAACTTGTACATTTCCACTCTATTCCAGTAAAAGTCACTATGAATGAATATATTGAAATTGCAAAAGAATTTAGTACTCCGAAAAGCAATTCATTTATTAACGGTATTTTAGATAAAATATTGGCAGAATTGAAAGCTTCTGGAAAGCTTCATAAATCAGGTCGTGGATTAATCGAGTAAATTTGAACAAGATTTTTTATTCATTTTTTTAAATACAATAATATAATTACCAATGAGAAATTATTTTTTATCAATTGCCTGCCTTATTAGTTTAACAGCATGTAATAATCAAAAAGCAGTTGAAAGTACTGCTGATTTAAAACAATCAAGTGAAATTGCAGCGCCCGATACGGCTAATGCCCCTGCTTTCAAGTTTGAAAAGGAAGTTTATGACTTTGGTAAGATCACAGATGGAGATGTTGTAACCTATGATTTCAAATTTAAGAATATTGGTAACAGCCCTTTAATTATAAGTAGTGCAACTGCAACTTGTGGCTGTACTGTGCCCGATTATCCAAAAGAGCCTGTTGCTCCTGGTGCTGAAGGTGTAATCCGCGTGGTATTTAACAGTGCAGGAAAACCTGGAATGCAAAATAAAGTAATAAGTATCACAGCAAATACAATACCTTCTCTAACTGAGCTGAATATTCTTGGAATGGTGATGGAAGTAGAAACTAAATAAATTTAACTTAAAATATAATATATGGATATGCAACAGATTGGCCAGTTTTTACCTATGCTACTAATTATTGTGGTGTTTTATTTTTTTATGATTCGTCCGCAAATGAAGAAGGCAAAGGATCACAAAAAATTTGTAGAGGAATTAAAAAAGGGAGATAAAGTGATAACTACTTCCGGTATTCATGGGAAAATAGTTGACCTGAATGAAACTACATTCCTAATTGAAGTTGAAAGTGGTACAAAGATTCGTTTCGAAAAATCTTCGGTATCTTTAGAATCTTCAAAAGCACTAGTTCAGGCAGCAGCTAAGTAATTTAATTATTTGTTTTAAAGAACGCCGCCTCATTTTTGAAGCGGCGTTTTTATTTGCCTAAATTTGAATTGAATACGTAATGCCTTTATTTAAATTTACAAAAATCGAAAGACGCAGGATTTCCCTGTTTTTTCTCTGCTTTTTTATCGCAGTAGGGGCATGGCTATTTTTTTCACTTTCAGATAGATACGTTTATCAGGTTCAAACCCTGGTCCGTTTTGTTAATCTGCCTGAAAAAAGAGCATTTAATCCACTTCAATCAGATACACTTCGGCTACAGGTAGAGGGAACCGGCTGGCAATTGCTGTTTTCTAAGCTGCGAATAAATCCTCAATCGGTTGATATTGAGTTGAAGGATTTAAAGAAGCAGAATTTTATTGAACTTTCAGGTCAGATTCAAAAAATCAATACTCAGATTGGTTCTACACAAAAAGTGGTTTATGTTAATCCCGATACCTTGTATTTTGACTTTTCTTCAAGTACGGTTAAGAAAATCCCCGTTGTGTTTAAGCAGAAAATCCAATTTAAATCCCAGTTTGGAATTTCTGATTCTGTCCAGTTAAACCCAGCATTTATTACCATTACCGGTCCTTTTAAAGAGCTTTCAGAAGTAAAATATTGGGAAACTGAACCATTATATTTGAATGATTTGAGTCGAAGTTTGGATATGAAAATCAATCTGAAGCGACCACTTAAGGCTAATATTACCATTTATCCCAATTATGTTAATGTCAGATTGAACATTGATGAGTTTACGGAAAAGGTAATTGAAATACCTGTTAGTATCATCAATAATAAAGAGTTTAGGAATGTGAAATTATTGCCTGATAAGGTAAAGGTTACTATTCTCAGTCCTTTAAGTAAATATCCGATAACCGAACGGAAGGATTTTGATCTATATGTTGACCTAAATAATTGGAAGGAAGATGGATATAGCCAGTTACCTGTTAGGATTATTCGACTTCCTGAGTTTTCAAAGCTTGTTAAAATTGAACCTCAGACTTTAGATTTTATAATTCAGAAATAATGTTGAAAGTAGGTGTTACTGGTGGGATAGGTAGTGGTAAAACAACCGTATGTAAGGTATTTGAGCTTTTAGGGATCCCCGTCTTCTATGCAGACGATGTTGCAAAGTCTATTATGCATACCGATCAGGTTTTAAAAACCGATATACTAAATACCTTTGGAGAAAGTGCCTATACAAAGGAAGGGACATTGAATCGTAGCTATATTTCTTCATTAGTGTTCAATAACAAGCTGGAATTGGAGAAATTGAATTCTTTGGTACATCCTGCAGTTTTCAGAGCTTTTGATAACTGGCTTTTAGAACAAAAAGACGCTCCTTATGTTATTAAAGAAGCAGCCCTTTTATACGAAAGTGATTCTTATAAGATGTGCGATGAATCGATACTTGTTATTGCTCCAACCGAAACAAAAATTAGTAGAGTTAAGGTTAGAGATGGTTTTAGTGATGAAGATGTTAAATTAAGAATGAACCGTCAGTTTAGTGATGAAATTAAGATAAAGTTTGCAGATCATATTCTAAACAATGATGAGACAGAACTATTAATTCCCAAAATTATTCAATTGCATCAGCAGTTTTTAACGATTAGATCCTGATATGATTGTTGAAGATTTTTTGGTAATCAATGAACGGGGTTTGTATTGCAGGTATGGTGATTTTTATATTGATCCGAATGAGCCTTCGGCATATGCTGTTGTTTCTCATGCACATGGTGACCATGCTGTAAGAGGCAACGATATCGTGTATTGTACCCCGGCAACTGCCGCTATTATGAAACAAAGGTATCAAAAGAATGCTGGTAAAACTTTCCTCACTTATAATTGGTCTGAATCTTTCGATTTAAATGGTGTTTTGATAAGCTTCATTCCAGCAGGACATATATTGGGCTCAGCCCAGGTACTTATGGTTTATAAGGATGTAAGATACTTATATACAGGTGATTATAAATTACAGCTTGATTCTACCTGCGAGAAAATTGAGTTTGTCAAGGCTGATGTTTTAATTAGCGAATCTACTTTTGCAGATCCTGAGGTTCTTCATCCTCCAGCATCTGATGAAATCAAAAAGCTAAATTCCTTCAGTCATAATGTATTGCTAGGGGCTTATTCTTTGGGTAAAGCACAACGACTTATCCATTTATTATCTGAATATTGTCCGCAGCGTCATGTTTTGGTTCATCATTCGATTATCGGACTAAACAAGATTTATGAGCAATTTGGCTTTCCGCCAGGCAAATATGATTTATATACCAGGAAGCAAATGAAAAATCCCGATCAAAATTTAGTTTATATAGTTCCTCCTTTAACATTCAACAGCTACATCAGAGCCAAAAACGTGGTCAGGGCTTTCGCTTCAGGATGGATAAATTTACAGTCAACTAATGACCTTAAAATTTTGATTTCTGATCATGTAGACTGGAATGACATACTCACCATGGTTAAGCAAGTTGATCCCACTGAGATATGGACACTTCATGGAGACGGAAAACATCTTAAATCCTATTTCAAAGACCAGTTAACAGTTAAATTGCTAAATTATGCTGGTTGAGAACGTGGATTTCTATATAAATGAGGATGGTAACCTGGTTTTCACAGAAAAGTACCATTTAAAAAGAGGATATTGCTGTAAAAATAAATGTTTAAACTGTCCGTGGAAATATGGGCAGGACAAATCAGTTAAGACTAAGCCTAAATAATTTGTTTTTATGTTATTTTGGCTTCATTTACCTCACCTGATAAAATGGAAATAGAAAAGGAAATTTACAACAGGAAGTTTGAAAATAGCCACCAAAAAGTGGTTGTAAACCTTTTGTATACCTATGGATGGATCACCAATTTACTAAGGCTGAGGCTCAACAATCACAATATAACTCTACAGCAATACAATGTTTTGAGAATTTTGAGAGGTCAGTATCCTAATCCTGCAACCATAAATATCCTGAAAGAACGTATGCTTGATAAAATGTCTGATGCATCCAGAATTGTTGAGAGACTCGTTCAGAAAGACTTGGTTAAACGATGTGTAAGCAATAAGGATCGCAGGGCAGTTGATATTCTCATCAGTCAGAAAGGTTTAGAAATTCTTCAAAAGCTTGACAATGAAATCTCAATAAAGGATATGCTTTCTCACAATTTAAGCGAAGAAGAGGCAATTGAATTAAGTGGTTTACTTGATAAGATGAGGGGATAGTTGAGACCCGATAGCTATCGGGTTGACAGTTGACAGTTGGAAAATGCGTATTCAACATAATAAGTTTTCCTCGAAATCGGAATTCTGCTTTAAGCTTTCTGCTTTAAGCTTACATGCCCCTATAACTAATAACTCCTCTAATGAAAATAAAACGCAAACAGCGCAATTCCGACACCAAGTAGTACGGCAACCATTTTCTTAAGGTTAAATTTATGATCTACACTTGATTCGAACAAAATGGTGGTTGAAATATGCAGAAATATACCGATTACTACGCCCATGATCCGGTCAAAATAGGAATCTATATTGCCAATTGCCCCTCTGGCAATTGCAAAACTCAGCCAGTAGCCCATGGGACTCATAACAGCAAAAATAATCAGTAATGCTATAATCCTGGATTTGCCAATATTGTTTTGCAGTAAAACACTTCCTAATGCAAAGGCGGCAGGTATGTGGTGAATTGCAATTCCAAAAACAAGTTCAGAATGTTGTTTCTGCGCTAATGGCATACCTTCCAGAAAGGCATGTAAGCATAAGCTTCCCATAATTCCGATCGGAAAAATGTAGTGCTGCTGATGGTTTTTATTTTTGTGGATATGACCATGTTCTATTCCTTCTGAAAACTGTTCCATTACAATCTGTAACATAAAGCCACCTAAAATAAACAAACCTATAGCTGTGTTACCTGTTTTATAGACATCAGGCATAAGATGTAGAATGGTTATCGCAAATAAGTATGCACCGCTAAAAGAAAGAACAAGTTTCAATCGGTTGCTATTATCCTTCTTCAAAAGGAAGATTGCCAGTCCTCCTGCCATCGAGCTACCAAAAAGTAGAATTAATTTCCAAATTCCCATTTTTGAAATAATTTATTCAAGAGTAATAATGTACCTACTACATATCCGATCATAGAACCCAGCAAGGCTCCAGCGAGTATGTCGAGTGGAAAATGGACACCAACATAAATCTGGGCAAAGCTGATTGAAAAAGCCCAAAATATCCCAACAGGTAGAATAAACTTCCATTTATGGTAAAAAATTACTATAAGAAAAACAGCTAATCCAAAATGGTTAGCTGCATGAGATGAAGGAAAACTATATCCAGTTCCACATGCAATTAAATTTTTAACTTCTTTCTTTAATTCAGGATCATTACAAGGCCTTAGACGTTCAACTGAGGGTTTGATTATTGATGATGAAAAGTAATCAGTTATACCAAAGGTTATGATTGCAAATAGGAGGATTAACCATCCCTTTTTACCATAGTTTCTTACCAAAAAGATTATGATAAACAAATAAAGGGGAGTCCAGAAATAGCGATTTCTCAAGGCTGGCATCAGCCAGTCGAAAAAGGAATTACTCAGGCCCTGATTGATGCCAAAGAATAAATTCTGGTCAAATTGAATAATCTGTTCAAGCATGGGCTTTTTGGCAAATAAAAATCAGACGGTCTGATTTTACCTCGTTATATGGATTCAGTGAATAATCACCAAAGTGATTTAAAATCATAAAGTCACTTTTTTCAAACAGATTTCTAAAGTCGCTAATAGTAAAAGCTTTAACTTCTTCTTTGAATGAGTAATTCTTATTTTTATGTTCAAAGCATATGCTTTTAATGATCTTGCCATCAGTAATTTTTTTACTGATATAAAAATCAATTCCATCTACATGTTTAATCTCCTGATTGGTTAAATGATTCATAATCTTATGACTGTTAAAGTAGTCAAGAACCAGAATTCCGCCTTTTTTTAAAGATTTTTTGAATGTTTTTAAGACATTTATATGGTCTTTTTCTGAGTCAAAGTATCCGAAACTTGTAAATAAGTTAAATGCAATATCAAAGTAATTGATGTAAAACGGATACCGCATATCATGCACATAAAACTGCATTTTTTCATTTTCAAACTGCTGGGCAAACTTTATGTTAGATACCGATAAGTCTATTCCCGTAACATTGTATCCTTTTTTGTTTAGATAAACAGAGTGCCTTCCCCGGCCGCAGGCAATATCGAGTAAATTGGATTTTATACCTGGTTTGAGGTGTGCACATAAATTATCTATAAAAAATTCAGCCTCTTCATCATTTCGCTGATCATACAGAATATGATAATAAGGCGAATTGAACCAGTTTTGAAACCACTTTTTAGGCATATGCAGAACAGAGTGTATAAAAGCAAATATATACATTTACTGTTTTAGAGTTATGAATACGATGTAATTGTTATTTTTGTCCCATAATTTAAAATCGTGGCATTAATAAAATCAATCTCCGGAATCAGAGGAACAATTGGTGGACTGGCAGGAAATGGCCTGACACCAACTGACATAGTAAAATTTACCTCAGCATATGGCCGTTGGGTTATAGCAAGTACAGGCAAAAATAAAGTAGTAATTGGAAGAGATGCAAGAATTTCTGGCGAAATGGTCCGGAATCTGGTAGTCGGAACCTTGCAAAGTATAGGAATTGATGTTGTAGATTTAGGTCTGTCAACAACTCCTACCGTTGAGCTTGCCGTTCCCGATGAAAATGCCGGTGGAGGAATTATTCTTACTGCCAGTCATAATCCCAAGCAATGGAATGCACTGAAGCTTTTGAACGATAAAGGAGAGTTTATTTCTGATGAGGAAGGAAAATTAGTTCTGATTATGGCAGAGGAGAACGATTTTGAGTTTACTGAAGTTAATAATCTGGGTAAAGTTAGATACGATGAAAGCTATCTGCAAAAGCATATTGATAAAGTTTTGGCATTACCATTGGTCAATGCCGAAGCTGTACGTAATGCTAATTTCAAAATTGCCATCGACTGTGTAAATTCCTCCGGGGGAATTTTTGTGCCGGCCCTTTTAAAAGCTCTTGGGGTAAAGATTATTCACGAACTTTATTGTGAACCTGATGGTGAGTTCCCGCATAATCCCGAGCCATTACCTGAAAATCTGTTTGAACTTTCACGCTTGGTGCTCGCTAAAAAGGCTGATCTAGGTATAGCTGTTGACCCTGATGTAGATAGATTGTGTTTCGTTTGTGAAGACGGTTCGATGTTTGGAGAAGAATATACACTTGTTGCTGTTGCAGATTATGTATTGAAACATACCCCTGGTAATACTGTTTCTAATTTATCCTCAACGCGTGCATTAAGAGATGTAACTGATGCGGCTGGTGGAACTTACAATGCTGCAGCTGTTGGAGAAGTAAATGTGGTTAATAAAATGAAGGAGACTAAGGCTATTATTGGCGGGGAAGGAAATGGTGGGGTTATTTATCCTGAATCTCATTATGGACGTGATGCTCTTGTAGGAATTGCCTTGTTTTTAACTCATCTTGCAATAAATAAGCAATCTGTTTCTGTGCTAAGGGCTTCCTATCCTACTTATTATATTTCAAAAAATAAGATCACACTGACGCCTGAGATGGATATCGATTCACTTTTAATTGAAGTTGAAAAGAGATATCAAAACCAACCCCATTCAACTATTGATGGATTAAAGATTGAATTCGATAAACAATGGGTACATCTACGGAAATCAAACACAGAACCCATAATCAGAATTTATTCAGAAAGTAGTTCAGAGACGGAAGCAGAATATCTCGCCCAAAAAATCATTTCAGATATTAAGGAAATATTACGTCTTACTTAATAGAGCTATAAAAAAATAATGAATGCTCATCTAATGAGTAGAAATCCTTAATTTTTAAATCTGTTTCGACCAATGGCAGATAGAAAAAGTAACCTGTTGAATATAAATTTTATGCGTGTATATCTGGATAATGCGGCTACAACTCCTATAGACAAAGAGGTACTAAAGTCTGTTTATGAAGTAATGGAAAGTAATTATGGGAATCCTTCTTCCATACATGCCCATGGCCGTGAAGCACGTACTTTAATAGAAAAGGCAAGAAAGAGTGTTGCATCCCTCTTGCGCGCTTCACCTTCCGAATTTTTCTTTACTTCGGGTGGTACAGAAGCAGATAATATGGCTATTCGCTGTGGCATAATTGACCACGGTATCAAAAATGTAATCACCAGTGTAATTGAACATCATGCAGTTTTACACAGCCTTCAGGCACTTGAAAAAAGTGATTTGATAAAGCTGAATTATGTAAACACTGATGCAAAGGGTTCTGTTGATTATCAGCATCTGGAAGAACTTTTAAATATCAATGATCGTAGTTTTGTTTCTCTTATGCAGGGTAATAATGAATTAGGAACGCTGACAGATATTGAAAGGGTAGGTGACTTATGTGAAAAGTATAATGCAATCTTTCATTGTGACACGGTGCAGAGTATGGGACACTACATTCACGATCTTAGTAAACTAAAGGTTCACTTTCTGGTATGTGCTGCACATAAATTACATGGACCCAAGGGTATAGGTTTTTTATATATTAATCATAAAATAAAAATCAATCCAATGATTTTTGGCGGTTCTCAGGAACGTAATATGCGAGGCGGGACCGAAAATGTTTATGGCATTGTTGGTTTGGCTAAGGCTCTTGAAATTGCTTACGCTGAAATGGAGGAACATCAAGAATATATCCAGGGACTTAAAACCTATATGATAAATCAGCTAAGGAAAAATATTCCCGGAATAGAGTTTAATGGTGAAACTGATCCTGAAAAGAGCCTTTACACAGTTTTAAATGTTTCCTTTCCTGAAATGGAAATGGCTGAAATGTTACTTTTTAGTCTTGATATTGCCGGAATTTCTGTATCTGGAGGTAGCGCTTGCAGCTCTGGAACGAACATAGGATCCCATGTACTCAATGGAATTCAAGCCAACCCTAATCGTCCTGCAGTGCGTTTTTCTTTTAGCAAATACAACTCAAAGGAAGAAATTGATTATGTCATTTCCAAGCTAAAGGAATTATGCCAGGTCGAGGTTTAGTTCTTTAAAATTTAATTGATTTTTTTTTATTTACATTTAAGTTCATTTAAACTGATTTTCCATGCAACGCAGAAAATTTTTACAAGGAACTGGACTTTCAATGGCATTGCTCGCCATATCTAATAATAATGCCCTGGCTAATTTTCTGATGCAGCCCGCTTATAAATTCACTCCCTTAAGAAATGATGTTGGTATCTTCACAGAACAGGGTGGTACTATAGCGTGGTTATCAAATAATTCCGGCATGGTGGTGGTAGATACTCAGTTTGTCGATCCGGCCACTCATTTGATTGCAGAACTAAAGAAAATTTCTTCCGGGCCATTAAATTACCTGATCAATACTCATCATCATGGGGATCATACAGGAGGGAACCTGGCTTTTAAGGGATTTGCTGAGAAAGTTGTTGGTCATGCAAATTGTCTTGCAAATCATCAAAAAACAGCAATTGCCCAGAAATCTGAAGATAAACAACTTTTTGCTGATACTGTATTTCAGGATCAATGGAAGGCAAGAGTAGGATCAGAGCTAATTAAAGCGCATTATTTTGGAGCTGGGCATACTAATGGGGATATAGTTGTGCACTTTGAAAATGCTAATATTGCACATATGGGTGATCTTATGTTCAATAAAAGGTATCCCTTCATAGATAGGGCAGGAGGTGCAAATATTCAAAGCTGGATCAATGTCTTGGATAAAACAGTTGCAAAATTCGATAAGGATACTTTATTTGTATTTGGTCATTCTGCTGATCCAGTAAAAGTTATCGGGGGCAAAGAGGAAATTAGAGCTATGCAGAATTACCTCGAAAAGTTACTTCTGTTCGTAAAAAATGAAATTAAGTCAAGAAAAACTAAAGAAGATATATTAAAAGCTCAAAGTATTCCGGGCGCAGAAGACTTCCAGGGGCAGGGGATACAAAGGAGTTTGACCGCAGCTTTTGAGGAACTAACCTTGGGCAGTTAGTCTTTATACTGAAGTCTTCTGAAGCAGAGCTTTTTTATTGTTATCGAATGTCAAAGATAAATATACTGGTACTCCCATTCATTTAGATCCTATTATGCTAAATACTAATAGATTAAATTCAATTCTAATGTATTTTATCAAGCCAATATTCAACAAACTCAGGTTGATCTCTTTTTTGAGTTTTTTTATAATTTCTCAAAATGTCCATGCTATAATTAGGGCAGGAGTAGCTAAACTAGATATTACCGACCGAACTGCAGGTTTAGTTAATGATCCGCTTTATGTAAAAGCACTGGTATTGGATAACGGCCTGATAAAAATGGCAATTATTACCTTGGATGTAGTGGCGCTTGAAGAAATAGGCCCACTTAAGGAAGGATATCTTTCAAAAGTTCGGTCACAGATACATAAGGAATTGAATATACCAGCCTCAAACATTCTTATTAATGCAAGTCATTGTCATGGAATTGTACGGGCTGATACGGATAGTTTGACCGTACTTGCGGTAAAAGAAGCCATGAAAAATTTGGTTCCTGTAAGTGTTGGAGCAGGTATTGGGTATGAGAATCGAATCATGGAGAACCGAAGGTATAAAATGAAAGATGGCTCGCAAACAGATGCAAGGCGGGCATATTCACTTCCACCCGATAATGATATCGCAGAAGTTGGTCCAACGGATCCACAGATAGGGATATTCAGATTGAATAAATTAAATGGAGAAGCCCTTGCAGTACTCTATAATTTTGCAGTACATCCAATACAGGGTGTGCCAAATGGAGGCAATACGGCAGATATCATTGGTTTTGCTTCCAAAGTAATTGAGGATAACTTAAAAGGTTCAATGGCTCTTTTCTTACAGGGCTGCGGCGGAGACATTAACCCGGTCAATTATAAAGGAATAGATAATCCTACAGATGCGGAGCCGTTGGGTAATATGCTTGGCTTAAGTGTTCTTAATGCATTGCAGCGCATTAAAACTGCAAATCATACAGAAATAAACGTGTTTAATGAATATCTGGAACTTCCAAGAGCGAATTTCGCTGAACGAATTACAACTTTAGAGGCTGAACAAAGACGAATATTGAATTCACTTAAAGGAACAAATATAAATCTGAAAACATTTATTGCTTTGAATACAAAGCATAATATTGATTCTGAGTATCCTTCTTTTTATAAACAACGATACATGCAAGAAGGGAAACAGAATAGAATTGATATGATCCGAATGGATTCTATAAACAGAAGAGACATGGAAAATTATCGTTCTAATATTTACATGATGGAACGTTTAACCAGAATTCGTGAAAATTTATCATTGGTTAAAATGCATCAGCTAAAATCATCGGGCGCCAAAATGATTAAAGTTGAAATTCTTGGTGTCAAAATTGGAAATATGCAACTAATTACTTTTCCAGGTGAACTGACTGTACAACTTGGCCTCAATATTAAAAAGAGCGCTCCAAATGAGAATACATTCATTGCAGCATATACAAATGGATATATTTATTATGCACCTACTGCTGAACAACTTAGAAATACAGGAGAAGCACAAGAAGATTCAGATACGAACTTAGCCCCCGAATGGCAGTTGATTTTTGAAAATAAGGCAGCAGAAATATTAAGGAAACTATAGATTTTTATGGCTTGAGCATCTTGAGAAAAGATCCCAATTTCTCCTTCATTTGCCTTCTGTCAACGATAAAGTCCAAAAATCCATGTTCCAGAACAAATTCTGAAGTTTGGAACCCTTTTGGGAGGTCTTTTTTAATGGTCTCTTTTATAACCCTCGGACCCGCAAAGCCAATTAAAGCGCCAGGTTCTGAAATATTAATGTCGCCAAGCATTGCATAAGATGCTGTAACTCCACCAGTTGTGGGATCTGTAAGCAATGAAATATAAGGAATCTTAGCTTTGCTTAGTAAAGCTAATTTAGCTGATGTTTTGGCCATTTGCATCAGCGAAAATGCAGCTTCCATCATCCTTGCACCTCCCGATTTTGAGATCATCATGAAAGGAATTTTGTGCTTGATGCTGAAATCAATTGAACGGGCAATTTTCTCGCCTACAACCGAACCCATTGATCCGCCAATAAAATTAAAGTCCATACAGGCAATGACCAGATCCTGACCTGCTAATTTACCTGAAGCAGCACGTATTGCATCATTCAAGCCTGTTTTCTCATAACTTTCCTCGAGTCTTTCTGTATACTTTTTTGAATCAATAAAATTCAAAGGATCAGCTGAACGGATATTTGGGTATAATTCAGCGAATTCATTGTTGTCGAAAAGAATTTCAAAATATTCTTTTGAGCCTATTCTCAGGTGATAGGCACAATACTGACAAACGTATTTATTTTCAACCTGTTCTGCATAATGCAAAGGTTTCTTACATGAAGGACATTTATTCCATAATCCATCGGGAGTCTCTTTTTTTTCCTCTGTGGAAGTTATAATCCCCTTTTTTTCTCTCTTAAACCAGGCCATTTTGGATTTGTATATAGCTTACAAAGAAACAAAAATTTTAAGAAAGCAATGCCTTTCAAAATGATTGAATTAAACTTAACCAATATGGACAATAATAATTAGCCCTATTGCTTGATTTTGAGCCTATTTTTCATAATTTCGATGATCCTAATAAAAAAAAAGTCATGAATTTAAAAGAATTTAAGGGTGTTTTGCATGGTGATGCGGTCCAGGAATTATTCGAAGTAGCTAAAAAACATCAATTTGCTATCCCGGCTGTTAATGTCATAGGTACCAATTCAATCAATGCAGTGATGGAGGCAGCTAAATCTGTTAATTCCCCTGTAATTATTCAGCTTTCAAATGGTGGAGCACAATTCTATGCAGGCAAGTCAATGAACAATGATAATTTAAATGCATGTATACTTGGAGGTGTGTCAGCAGCACAGCATACACACTTGCTGGCAGAACATTACGGAGTAGCTGTGATTTTACATACTGACCATGCCGCTAAGAAACTTTTACCCTGGATTGATGGCTTATTAGATCATGGTGAACGTTTTTTTGCACAATATGGTAAACCTCTTTACTCCTCGCACATGCTGGATCTTTCTGAAGAACCAATTGAAGAGAATATTGAAATAAGCAAACAGTATTTTAAAAGGATGAAGGCCATGGGCATGACTCTTGAAATTGAATTGGGGGTAACTGGTGGGGAAGAAGATGGGGTAGATAATAGCGATATTGACAGCTCAAAACTATATACCCAGCCCTCTGAAGTTGCCTATGCATTTAAAGAATTAAGTACAATTAGCGAGAAATTTACTGTCGCTGCAGCATTCGGGAATGTTCATGGTGTCTACAAGCCTGGCAATGTCAAACTTCAGCCGATAATTCTTAAGAATTCTCAGGACTTTGTTCGTTCCGAGTTTAATATAAGTACCGAAAAACCTGTAAATTTTGTTTTTCATGGTGGTTCCGGGTCTTCACAGGAAGAAATTCGTGAGGCTATATCCTATGGAGCTATCAAAATGAATATCGACACAGATATGCAATGGGCTTTCTGGGAAGGTATAAAAGATTATTACCAGTCAAAAGAGGCATATCTTCAAAGTCAGATCGGTAACCCGGATGGAGATGACTCACCCAATAAGAAGTATTATGATCCGCGGGTATGGCTTCGAAAAGGTGAAGATAACTTTGTTAAGAGGCTGATCAAGGCTTTTGAAGATCTTAACTGCCTTAATGTTAACGACAGACTTTAGTCTATTTTTAAGGGCTACTAGATAAACCTTGCCCTTTTCGATATTTAAATCAGTTCATGAAAATGGAAGATCAAATAAAAGTTGAACGGGTAAATAATGAAGAAGACCTTCAAAAAGTTTTTGCTATTCGTAGAAAAGTGTTTGTTGATGAACAAAACTGTCCTCCTGAACTTGAATGGGAATTTGAAGATGAGTCTGTACATTTTCTCGGTACCTTCAATGGTATCCCTGCTGCAGCATCCCGATGGCGTAAAACAGAAAAGGGATTTAAACTTGAGCGTTTTGCAGTTTTAAAAGAATACAGGGGAAAAGGAATTGGACAGGCACTTGTAGCAACAGTTTTAAAGGACCTTCCTGAGGACGCTGAATTTGTGTATTTGCATGCTCAGCTCGATGCGATACCATTGTATGCTAAATTTGGGTTTGAAAAGGCAGGTGAACAGTTTGAGGAGGCGGGGATACAACATTTTAAAATGATCCTTGAGTGAACTAAGTTACCTGTTAGCGGTTGCCAGTTACCAGATATAGCTAAATTCTTTAATTTAGAAGGAATTCCAAGTAACTGATAACCTTTATCAGAATATTCGACTGGAAAAGGCAATTGCCTCATTCCATTTCTCCAGGTCAAGCCTATGGTTTTCTCCCTTTGCCTCCAGGAATGAAATTAAGCCTTCTGTTGCAATGTTTCCGGTGAGGTGATCATAAGCCATCGGACAGCCTCCATAACCTCCCAGTGAACTATCAAACCTTCTGCTTTTGTAGACGCCTGACTTGACATTGAGCCTAATAATTCTGAAGATCCTTCTATGAGATACACTTTGATATCATCAACACTTAGTTCCGGATAATCTGTTGGGAGAACATGCTTTTTTAATTCTGCCAAAGAACCTGATAGCTCTACACCTGTAGGGCCTCCACCTGCGACTACAAATTGTAGCAGTGCACTTTTCTTTACCGGGTCAGTTTCGATTAAAGCTTCTTCCAGATTTTGAAGAATCATACTTCTGAGGTTTAAGGCCTCTGATATTGTTTTCATTGGCATTGAAAAATGCTCTATTTCTCTTTGACCAAAGTAATTTGTTTCTGAACCAGTCGCGATTATCAGGAAATCATAGTTCAATTCACCTATGCTAGTCTGAACAATTTTCTTTTCAGGATCAATACGCTCTACTTCAGTTACTCTGAAAGTGAAATTTTTCTGATTTTTAAATATTTTCCGTAAGGGAAAAACGATGGAATCAGCTTCAAGTCCGCCCGTGGCTATAGCAGTGGCTGGAAGGTATGATAATTATGCCTGTCAAGCATAATAATTTCAACTTCTTTGTCTTTTAAACGCTTGGCTAATTCAATTCCACCAAATCCACCTCCAATAATTATTATTCTGGGAAATGCAGTCTATTCAAAGAGGGGTTTTTCCATAGCTAAGTTTTTTGCAATTCTTGTTGAGGACTAAAGTTCATCCCCTCTAATTCGAAAAATCATGCCATTTAGATTTTCAGACATTCTAATCTGGCAGGCAAGTCTACTGTCAAAACTTGCATCAGGAAGGGTGTCAAGCATGTCCATCTCATCATTTCCAGCTTTTGGCAAAGTTTCAAAGCCTTTCAGCACCTGCACATGACATGTCGCACACAAAGCCATCCCTCCACAGGTTGCAAGGATATTATATTCTGAGGCCTTTAAAACCTCCATTAAACTCAGACTGATTTCTTCAGGAATCTCAATAGACTGCTGCTCTCCGTTCCTGTCTTCAATTGTAATATTGATCATTTTAGAATGCATTCACGCCGTAAACTGTTGTGTATTTAAAACTTAATTTTTGGTCAGGATATACATATTTGAAGGCACTTTGGACCATTAATGCAGCTTCATGAAACCCACAAAGAATTAGCTTCAGTTTCCCTGGATAGGTATTTATATCTCCTATTGCATATATACGCTCTATATTTGTTGAATAATCAAACGTATCAACTAGTATGGCAGATTTATCAATATTCAGACCCCAGCCAGCAATTGGACCCAGTTTCGGACTTAAACCAAATAATGGGATCAGATAATCTGTCTGAATGGTTCTGTTAACCTGGTCACGCCCAACAAAAGATACTTCATTGAGACTGGCATTGCCGGCAATACTCAAAAGGTTTGATTGAAGTATTAAATCAATTTTACCCTGGCTCGCTAGTTCGTGCACTTTTTCTGCAGAGTCGGGTGCCCCTCTGAAGGTATCCCCACGATGAATTAAAGTTACCCTTTCGGCAATATCAGCTAAAAATATAGTCCAGTCTAGTGCAGAATCTCCACCACCTGCCAGAACAACCCGTTTATCTCTGAAGTTTTCCGGTTTTTTAACCATATATTCCACACCTTTTCCTTCAAAGTCCAGTAATCCCTGAATATCGGGCTTACGGGGCTCGAAACAACCCAGTCCACCTGCAATAACAACAGCCTGGCAATGTACTTTTGTTGCATCATTAGTGCCAACAATAAACGAACCGTCTTCCTGCTTTTCAAGGGATTCCACTCGTTCTCCCAATGTAAATCCAGGGTCGAAGGGTGCAATCTGTTTCATTAGAAGTTCAACTAGTTCCTGGGCCTTAATTTCCGGGTAACCAGGTATATCGTAAATAGGCTTCTGGGGATAAATCTCCGATAATTGACCGCCTATTTGGGGTAGAGTGTCAATCAGATGGCACCTCATTTTGAGCAATCCTGCTTCAAAAACAGCAAACAGTCCCACAGGGCCGGCTCCAATTATACAAATGTCTGTAAAAATCATTTTTATATGAGTTTTATTAATGTTTATCTATGATTCTGTTAAAAGCTTCTCCTGTTCGTCAAGATTCATATAGATCGTGTCCAGAATCCGCTTCAAATTCTTGTAATCTTCTTCCGTAAGATTTTGCCATGCTTTCATTCTGATTTCAGCCATGTTTGGCTCCCATTCTGCGACCCGCTGTATGCCCAGTTCAGTCAGATGTATCGTAAAACATCGTCGGTCATTAGCCTGAATTTTTCTTTCTGTCAGACCTTTCTTGCACAATAGATCTATGATCCGGGTTAAGGTTGGATGATCTTTACCAGTAATTTCGGCTAACTGACTCTGATTTAAATCATTATTGTTGTTCAGATTTTTTATAATCAACCACTGGTCTACAGTGATATCGTAGTTTGCTGCATTAAAGCGGCGTTGAGCATACTGCTTTACTTTGCGTGCAGTTCTGTCAAGCAGGTAGGAATACGTGCTAAATAATTCTATTGCCATACTTATTGTTAGTATGACAAATATCTATATAATTTTATGATAAAACAAAAAAAAGCATCCGCCCAAGGGCGGATGCTTCAATAAAAATGCCAGTAGATTGGATTATGCCTTTGCTTTGTCTTTTTCTTTGATGAATTCTACAACAAAAGGTGTTGCAACAAATAGAGAAGAATAAGTACCAAAGATTACCCCAATTAGCATTGCAAAGGAGAAGCCTCTCAATATTTCACCACCAAAAATGAAAATGATCAATAATACAGCAATTGTACAAATACCAGTAATAACAGTTCTGCTTAATGTACTGTTCAGAGCGTTGTTTATAACAGAAGGAAGATCTTCATTTTTAGAATGATGTTGACCGATATACTCGCGCACCCTGTCAAAGACAACTACAGTATCGTTGATTGAATAACCCATTACAGTTAATATAGCTGCAATAAAGGCCTGATCAATATCCAATGAGAAAGGAAGCCAACCATTAAATATGGTGAAGATTGCAAGTAATACCAGTATATCATGCACAAGAGCCAGAATCGCAGCAAATCCGAAAGCCATTCTTTTGAATCTTGCCAGGATATAAAGGAAGATCACAAGTATGGCGAATATAGTTGCATAAATAGCTGAGGTTTTAATGTCCTCGGCAATTGTAGGCGTAACTTTTTGTGAATCTTTTATCTCATAGACAGGGTTTATCTTTTTTAAACCTGATGCCAGTTTTTCACTAACCTGATCATTTGCCTGATCTGAATTGTCATTGATCAGGTAAGCTGTAGTAATCTTAACCTGATTAGAAGAACCGAAAGTTTTAACTTCAACTGCAGTACCGAATTCTTTTACTAAAACTAAACGTACATTTTCTACTTCCACAGGCTTATCAAATGCTACAAAATAAGCTCTTCCTCCCTGGAAATCTACACCAAGGCTGAATCCCTGAGTAAAGGCAGAAATTATTCCGGCAACAATTATCGCTGCTGAAAGGATGTAGAAACGCTTTCTGCCAGTTATGAAGTCAAACTTAGAATCTTTAAATAGATTCTCTGTGGCTTTAATTGAGAAACTGATCGGTTTTTTTCTGTCAAGCAGCCATTCAAATACTAATCTTGAAATGAATATTGCAGCAAACAGGGAAGTGATAATACCAATCATCAGGGTGGTAGCAAAACCTACAATTGGACCTTGCCCGAATATATAAAGGATAACACCTGTTAAGAAAGTAGTAATATTGGAGTCAAGAATAGAGGGCATTGCTTTTTTAAATCCTTCAGTAATTGCTAATCTTGCCGATTTGCCTGCAGACAGCTCTTCCCGTATCCTTTCGTAGATCAGAACGTTTGCATCAACCGACATACCTAAGGATAGTACAATACCTGCAATACCAGGTAAAGTTAACACTGCACCCAGGGATGCAAGAACTCCCATTAAAAAGAATAAGTTTACTAATAATGCAATATTTGCCACCAATCCTGCTGTGCTGTAATACATCGCCATGAATAACAGGATAAATATGATACCGGCAATAGTTGAAACTAAACCTGCTGAAATTGACGCTGCTCCAAGTGATGGACCAACAACATAATCGCTTACGATTTTTGCAGGTGCAGGTAATCTTCCTGCTTTTAAAACGTTCGCAAGATCTTGTGTATCTTCTACTTTAAAGGTACCGCTGATTGATGAAATTCCATTTGGTATTTCTCCCTGAACTGTAGGGGCAGAGTAAACTAAATTATCGAGTACAATCGCGATGCTTTTTTTATTGTTTGGATCAGCTGACGCTGCAGCAGTTATTGATCTCCATGTACGTCCGCCATCTGCATTCATAACCATTACAACCTCCGGATTACCCTTCTGGTCATAATCTGAACGTGCATCAGAAATGACATCTCCTTCTAAGGCAGGACCACCACCAAGGTTACTGGTTTTTAGAGCATAAAGTTCAAAAACTTTACTCTCTTCTGAAATAGCTTTAACTCCCCAATATAATCTGATGTTTTGTGGAATAACTGCTCTGACAGCTGTTGATGAAAGGTATGAGTTTACTTTTGCAGTGTCTTTCAGCGCTGCATATCCAACCACCGGTCCCGGACGTAAATTAGACTGACCATCCTGACCTTGATATGTTGCAGGGTTTAAAATCGAAAATAAGGGATTTTGCTTTGCTTGTTCAGCTTGTACTTTGCTTAATAAAGCAGCACTATCAACTGCAGAACTATCTTTTTTACCCAGGGCAGAAAGTTTACTTTTACTTGTATCCTGAACGGTAGATGCACTGGAAGCATCAGCAGATTTAACGGTTGAAGCTAAAATACTATTTACATTCTGAAGTAAACCAAAAATCTCAGCATTTTCATAGGTCTCCCAAAACTCTAGTTTTGCTGATCCCTGAAGTAATTTACGTACACGATCAGGATCAGTGACTCCGGGAAGTTCAATAAGGATACGATTGGTTCCCTGTTGTTTTTGTATGTTTGGAGAGGTTACTCCAAACTTATCAATACGAGTACGAAGAATATTAAAAGAAAGGTCGATTGCGCCATCAGCAGATTTCCTGAGGAAATTTAAAACATCCTGGTTGCTGGCATCAATTTTAAGATTTGCTGAATTTTCTTTTGTTGCAAATAATGGAGATAAATTAGTATTCGGACTAATTTTTTCAAACGCTCTTCCAAAAGCTCCTATAAAATCAGTTTCACCAGTTGCCATTGCTGCATCAGCATTTCTAATTGCAGCATTAAAGTTTGCATCTGTGCTATTATTTGCAAGGTTACGAACCATTTCACTCAACGAGATCTCCATAGTTACGTTCATTCCCCCCTTAAGATCTAGTCCAAGTGGTACTTCACGTTCCTTTGCATATTGATAGGTAATATAATCAAGACTACTGTAAACAGGCAATGATGCTACAGAGTCAAGATAAATTTTCTCTTTTATGGCATCACCTTTTGCAAATTCTTTTGCATCTTTTTCAACTTTATTCGCTATCCATGTAAACGAGAGGGAATACAAACACGCTATTGTCAGCGCAATTGCTGCGAATTTTACTAATCCTTTACCTTGCATTTTATTTTAATTGTCTGTTAATGTTGATTTAAGCCTCTTTTGGTTAAGACGCCAAAGCTAACTAAATTTTTGTTTTTTGGAATAATTCTTTAATACAGAAAATTAAAGAAGAATTTCAGCCTTTCCTGTACTTTATAAAACTATAGGAATATAAGTTCTTTTCATCAGATTCGTGTAGATTTTTTTCTTCTTCGATCCATTCATTCATTTTGATCTCAGGAAAAAATACATCTGCATTAAAATTCTCATGAATAATGGTGAGATAAAGGACATCAGCTATTGAGATTGCCTGCTCAAATATCTGCGCACCTCCGATTACAAATACATCTTTTTCGTTTAAACACAATTCAATGGCATTTTTCAGTGAACTGCAAACCTCTGCTCCCGGGATTAAAAGTCCGGATTGTCTGCTAATAACTATATTTCTTCTATTGGGCAGGGCTTTTCCAATAGAATCAAAGGTTTTTCTACCCATAATAACCGGATGCCCTGTGGTAACCATTTTAAAATGTTTCAAATCTGCAGGTAGATGCCAGGGTAACAGATTGTCTTTACCGATACCGTTCTTCTCATCAATGGCAACAATCAGATTAATATTCATATGCTTAAATTAAATGGCTACAGCGCCTTTTATATGTGGATGTGGATCGTAATTTTCAAGACTAAAGTCTTCAAATTTAAAATCAAAGATGTCTTTTATCTCCGGATTTAGTTTCATTAATGGAAGCCCTTTACATTCTCTACTCAATTGCAGCCTGGTTTGTTCCAGATGGTTATTATAAAGGTGTGCATCTCCAAAAGTATGTACAAAATCTCCTGCTTGCAATCCACAAACTTGTGCGACCATCATGGTTAAAAGGGCGTATGAGGCAATATTGAAGGGAACTCCCAAAAAAATGTCGGCACTTCGTTGATAGAGCTGGCAGCTTAATTTACCGTCTGCAATATAAAATTGAAAAAAACTATGGCAGGGTGGAAGTGCCATGTTTTCGATCTCCGCAACATTCCAGGCAGATACAATCAAACGTCTTGAATTAGGATTACTACCAATTTGTTTTATAACCTGTGAAATCTGATCGATGTGGCCTCCATCTGGGGTAGGCCAGGAGCGCCATTGAGATCCATAAACCGGTCCGAGCTCGCCACTTTCGTCTGCCCATTCATCCCAGATACTAACTCCATTATCCTTGAGGTATTTAATATTAGTTTCACCTTTCAAAAACCAGATCAATTCATGTATTATGGATCTTAGATGTACTTTTTTAGTGGTTACCAGCGGAAACCCATCCTGAAGATTAAAACGCATCTGATATCCAAACACACTGATCGTTCCGGTCCCTGTCCGATCATGTTTCTGGGTTCCATTTTGCAGAACATGCTGCATCAATTCATGATATTGTTTCATAATCGGGTTATCTGTTACCTGTTATTGGTTATTTGTTACCTGGAGTTTAAAGTTTAACTGTTAAAACTTATTAAATACAACTTATAACTTCATACTTACAAATCAGTGCAAATAAAATAAATGTAATTTTGGCATCCTAAAATTGTTCATAAAAATATCAGTATGTTCACAATATGATACTTTTTCCAAATGCCAAGATCAATATAGGCTTAAATATTGTCAGCAAGCGTCCTGATGGTTATCATAATCTGGAATCGATATTTTATCCGATTGCTATAAAAGATGCACTGGAAATCATTGAGGCAGATACCTTGCAATTCAGCTCATCTGGTATAGATATTCCCGGAGATGAGAACACTAATCTCTGCATGAAAGCCTATCATTTATTGAAACAGGATTTTAAATCACTGCCCCCCGTCAGGATTCATTTACATAAGCATATACCAATAGGCGCAGGATTGGGAGGTGGGTCTGCAGATGCATCTTTTTTCATCCGTATGATGAATCAAAAATTTGATCTCGAAATGGATAATTACAAAATGGAACAATATGCCTCCAAAATAGGTTCTGATTGTGCGTTTTTTATTCATAACAAGCCTGCTTATGCCATTGAAAAGGGCGATAAGCTTATCCATTTGGATCTGGATTTTAAAAAGAATTTCTTCGTTCTCGTAATGCCCAAGGTTCAGGTTTCTACCGCTGAAGCATATCAGGGGGTTCGCGTATCCCCAAGCCTTAGGCCATTGACAGAGCTTATTAAACTTCCCATTACTGAATGGAAATTTCATATCAAAAACGACTTTGAACCTTCCGTCTTTTCAAAATATCCTGTAATTGCTCAAATAAAGGATTTATTATATGAGGCCGGGGCCTTGTATTCTTCTATGAGCGGCAGCGGTTCATCAGTTTATGGAATTTTTAATGAGCCAGTTAAATTGCCGCAATTGGAAAATGATAATGAAGTTTTTTATGTAAAAAATTGAGAATTGAGAGTAGAGAATGAATCATGTAATTCTTCATTCTCTACTTTCAACTAATCATTATCGTTTCACAAGTTTTCTCCTCAAAAAATCTGCGGTAACTTCGCTCACCTTCAAGGCATTGCTAAATTTCATCCAGTGGTGGGTATCATCCGGGATAGCTAGGTATTCAAAAGGGAATTTTTTGTCTTCAAATCTTCTCGCCAAATCCACACTCTGACTAAAAGAAACATTCCGGTCATCATCTGCATGAATGATTAGGGTAGAGGAAGTCCAGGTATCGAGGTAGCTTACTGGTGAAGATTTGATCATCGCCTGCTCTGCTGATTCGGCATCCGGTGCAAGCGCTCTGTTACCGGACATTGAGCTGCTAAAACGGTTGTTTACCCCGTGAATATCAACTCCAGCGGCAAATAGCTTTGAATCCTTTCCTAATGCCAATGCTACCAGATAGCCGCCATAAGAACCGCCATAAATTCCAATCCTTTCGGGGTCTATATCTTGCTGGGCAGCAAGCCATTCTCCTGCAGCTTTAACGTCCTGGTATTCTGAAGCACCTAAAGCTCCTGCATTGATTGCTTTTTGGAATTTGAAACCATATCCAATCCCTAGTCTGTAATTAACAGATAAGACAGTAAATCCTAAGCTTGTTAAATATTGATTTAGTGCATAATCTATCGAATAGTAGTCCATAAAATGCCATCCAAGAAGCATTTGCCTCTGTGGACCGCCATGAACATATACAATGGCAGGTTTTTTAGTTGAAGAACGATTGTTGGGTTCAAATAATTGCCCGTAAACGATTTGACCGTCCGGGGCTTTAAAAGTGATATGTTTCGGACTCACCAGTTGATTTTGTGGAAAATTTTTCGGTAAAAGATCCTCACACAGCAGCTTATGAGATTTTCCATTCGAATTCATTACTGCAGGAAGTAAAGGCCTTTGTGCAGTTGAACTTAAATAGGCAATCGATTGCTGATCACCGGTAAAAACAGGGTTAGACTCAATCCCAATACCTTCTGTGAGTATTTCAACGCCTGCTTGATCGACCTTAACTTTGCCAATGTGTCTTCTATCCAGATCGAATTTGTCTTCCCCTGTATTTGCTGCAAAAATAATTGAATTACCGTCAGGGCTAATTTTAACATGTTCAACCATGAAATTCCCTGGACTTAATAACAGTTCTTTACCTCCATTAGCAGGAATTGAATATAGATGCGGCCATCCATCCTGAAATGAAACGAAAGCAATGCGGTTCTGTTTTGCCCAGTTTAAGTTTGTGCCGCCTTCCGTGGAAGGAATTGAACCTTCAAGAGTTTCTGGAGCTTTCCATACCTGTTCTCCTGTACCGGCAGCAATATCGGCTGTCCAGATCGCCCAAGGCTGATGTTTTCTTGCAAAGATAGAATCGGGAGCACCACCCGACCCCGGTGTTCTGATAAATGCGATTTTTTGCCCGTCAGGAGACCACCTTGGTGATGAATCCCTCGAAAAGGATGGTAATATCCAGTTTATTGGGGTTTCGTCATCAGTATAAATACCAATGAATGAATGATCACCCCTGGAAGACACAAAGGCTAATTTTGAACCATCCGGTGACCATCTTACTGAGCCATTCGACCCACGGGCATAGAAGAGGGCTTTTGCCGGTGCAGAGCCGTTTATGGCTACAGACCAGATTTGTCCGCCTTTAATGAAGCTGACCCTTTCACTATTCGGTGAAATTTCAGGATAATCGGCTTCTCCAAGGATGATAGGCTTTCCTCCGTCAAACGGGATACTGATTACTTGAACTTTCGCACCGAGTGGATCAAATGCAGCCTGTACAGGGATACTTGCTTCTCTCGAGCCATGATCCCCGCCTCGAACAAACACAATCCATTTCCCATCAGTAGAAATAGATAAGCTGCTGATCTCCTGACCATCATCTTTGCTATATTCTGTCAACTTCCTGGGTTTAAAATCCGGTCCATCGGCTACATAAATATTTCGCAAACCTTTTTCATTCATTGCCCAGGCAATTTTTGAACCTCCTGAGCTACTCACAAGTTCAGAAGGAAATGGATAGCTTAAAATACTTTCAACTGAATAAGATTGTGCAGCAATTTGTGTAGTATATATTGTTAGGTTCAAGAGCAGGACAAAAAAAACAGAATATTTTTTCATGGAATTTGATTTTTAAAATATATAAAGCTGATTAGATAAAATCCACTTTCCAACAAGGTTATTTTGCATAAAAAAGCCCCAACAGAAGTTAGGGCTTTCTTGGATATTATTTGAGATTTATTATAAATCCCACCATAATTTAGTGGTTCTAGGAACACCAGCGGGTACACTTGCGCCATTTTTGGCTCGTTCACCCAATGGATAATCGAATCTTCTCAAATGAGAAGTCAAAACCGAATTCAGTGGCATTGTGAAATCTTTATACATAAAATCATATCTGCGGACATCATTGAATGCTTCCGGATTAAGGTAGGTTACAACGTACTTTTCTTTTAGTATTAGGTCTCTTGTAAGGTTAGCTGATCCTACTGCTACACGTGCATCAGCCAGATATGCATCACGTTCGGCGACAGGTACAAGCAATTTATCCATGTTAGCCCTGATTCCCGCCAGATAAGCTGTGTATGCTCTGGTACGGTCTGTGGCTAATGCAGCTTCAGCTTCAATGAATTTCAGTTCTGCAAATGTCATGATCAAGATTGGAGCTGTATCACTGGTCCAGGGAGAATTGAACGATATATAATTCTCATCCTTGATGGTGTTGTTGTGCGGGGGATTAAGTCGGTTACCCGCCCCATTTACAGTACCGATATAAGCAGGATAATTTGGATTCCCAGGAACAACAGTTACGTCAGTTATTCTCCTGATTCTTGGATCAAAAAGACCATACGTTTTTCCATTTAGGTGATCAATAAATTGTTCTGATAACCAACCTCCAAGGCTCAAAGCAGCATTATTTCTGGAAACAGTAGCCCAGTTATTTCGCAATACAAAGGTTGCCATACCAGCGTCATCAGCATTTGAAGCATAAGAGTTTGTTACCGCAGTTAAAACTGAGGCTGCATTATAGGTGGTAGTTTTGCTGGTTTTGATTAACAGTCTGGCTTTCAAAGCATGAGCTGTTCTTAACCATCTGGTACGATCACCGGCATGAATCAAGTCACTCGCAGCAGCTAATTTGATAGTCGAAGTAGTTTTTGCTAATTCAGTAATTGCTTCGTCTATAAGTGATAATGTCGTAGCGTAAACTGCCTGGTCGGTATCATACTTTGGAGTAAAGTTGTTTGGATTGAATGCCTCAGAATAAGGTGCAGCTCCCCAGAGATTGTTGACCAGCATCAGGTTATATGCCATTAACACATTTGCAACACCAAGGTATTCACTTGAACCCTGACTAACAGCTAGTTTTTTCATTTGATCAACATCGGCCATCGCGAAATAAAGGGCATCCCACATTCCGGTATGGTCAATGGTTTCATATATATCACTAGCTGAAGCAGCAACTGGGTTTGCAGTGTATTGTACATACGTTGAGGTATTGCTGCCTACTGTGAATGTATTGAGGCCTGCCTTGCTCGTAGAGGTAGACAGAAGAGCCGGGAGCGTGGCAATACTTACCTGATTAGGGTTAGTACTAAGCTCATCAAAGTACTCCTTTCCGCAGCCATTTAAAGCTAATACGGATGTGGCTAAAATGATTAGGGTATATTTATTTAATTTAAGCATTTTCATATTCTTTAAAAGCCAACATTAAGTGAAAATAGGAATGTTCTTGCTGCAGGGTATGTCATACCTGCCGAACCATCCACGTTGCTTCCGCTATCAGCAGATAATGATTCGGGATCCAGACCGTAGTAGTTTGTACGTAATAGTAAGTTATTGCCTGTAAATGCGACAGATGCATTACGAATTGCCTTTCTAGGTAACCATTTAGATGGTAATGCATAAGAGAGACTTGCTGAACGTAAACGGATCCACGAAGCATCCTGAACAAATGGCTCAGAAAGTGATCTGTGGTAAAGTCTGTAATATCCCTCTCCATAATTCACACCATCCGGACCGATTGCCTGACCTAACCACACTTGTTTGGTGTTAGGAGTACCATCAGCAAGATTTCCAGGGAAAGTATAATAGCTTCTGCGGTTTGATGTATAATCAGCAATACCAAAAGCCGAATTAAAATTTTCCAGTCTGTTGAACTTTTCAAATCCCCAACGAGCATCAATCAATGTTGATAATGTTACACGTTTATAAGTGAAGTTATTTGACATACCACCAATCCAGTCAGGTTGTGAATTTCCTAACAATTTCCTTCTTGTAAGCGATGAAATAGGAAAACCGTTAGCGCCAATCAATAATGGTTTGGATTTATCCGTACGATTTGGATCTTCTACAGCAGTACCATAAGAACGTAGGTAGTAGGACCCATAAATATTACCATATGGCTCTCCTGGAATCAATCTGAATTGTACCGGTGAGTTAATATAACCACCAGTAGCAGCACCATAGATAATCTCCGTTAAACCTTCTTTAAGGCTTATTACTTTGTTTCTGTTTGCAGAGAAATTAAGTGAGGCATCCCATGTAAAGTCCTTTGTTTGAATTGGTGTTCCTCCCAAAACAAGCTCAATACCTTTATTGCGTATTGATCCTGCATTGATTGAAGCAGTAACAAAACCTGTTGTTGAGGATATTTGAGCTTGTGTAATCTGGTCCTTACTTAAGGAATAATAATAAGTAAGGTCAAAACTCAATCTATTTTTAAAGAATGCCATTTCAAGTCCTGCCTCGTAAGTATCAGTAAACTCAGGTCTCAAATTTATATCCCCAAGATTTGAAGCTAAAGTCAAGCCGGTAGTTCCTGTAGGTAATCCGCTATAATTTGAAAATCCTGACGATGTAGAATAAGGAGCTGCATCTTTACCTATTTTAGCATAAGATAATCTCAATTTACTCTGACCAATAAATTCAGGTAATTTCATATTATCTGAAAATACATAACTCAAACTAGCAGAAGGATAAAAGAATGACCTGTTTTCTGAAGAAAGGGTTGAGGTAATATCATTACGACCGGTTAAAGTCAGGAAAAGATAGTTTTTATAATCAAAAGTAGCTTCTCCAAAAAAACCATTAGAACGATATTGATTTAAACCCTGATTTACCTGAAGAGTTTTGGCATTCATTAACCTGAAATCATTGTAAATACTTAAAACACTTCCTAAAACACCGTAATCTTTTGCACTTCTGTCATAAAGTTCATATCCAAATCTTAGCGTTCCATTAATGTCTTTAGTGATCTGCTTCGAAGCTGTGGCAAGAAAGGTAGAGTTGATTGCACGATACTGAGTAAGGTATTCACCAACAAAACCATCCGCATTATCATATACAGCTTCTCCAGGAATACCTAATCTGCCTGGAGCAGTACGTTTACGGGCATCTGTATAAGTATCAACACCTAAGCGATAATTAAAATTTAACCAGGAAGTAGGTGAATATCCAAAATTAGCTCCACCAATAAAACGGTTTACATTGTCTTTCAATCGGTTTGTTGCAGCTCCAAAGATCGGGTTGTTTGTTCCTCTCCATCGCTGTGTCCCATCTGGATTAATATAGTCTCTCACATCCCAGCGACCTGAGAAATAAGTTAAACTCTCTCCATAACGGTCGGCATCAAAACGATAACCTCCCGAATTATTATAGCTCAAATTCATTCCTGCAATAATTTTCGGACTGATTTTGATATCAGTGTTTAACCTTGCTGAAAGATTTTGATAATCTGTAAATGGGAGCATTCCATCATGATTAAACTGAGATACGGACGAGAAGATTTTTACAGCATCCGAACCACCTGTAACCGAAACTGTGTTTCTTAGTTGGCTTCCAGTGTCAAATGCATTTTTATAATTCTGGTATAGAAAATCAGGATGTGTCGGGTCTATTGCCTTTGCTTCTGCAATGGTTGGACCCCAAGCTGGACCAAGTCCTACCGGAGTATAAACACCTAAAATACCTGCAGTGTATTCCGTTTGAACTGCCGGAGTCTTATTGATGTTTTCTAAGCCATAAGTGCTTGAAAAATTGGTTCTGACTTCATTAGTTTTACCTTTTTTCGTGGTAATCAAAACAACACCATTTGATCCTCTCAGACCATACATGGCTGTTGCAGCACCTCCTTTAAGGATATTTATTGTTTCGATATCGTCAGGGTTTAGGTCGGATGCCCTGTTTCCTACCGAACGAACATTTGTTCCTGCTCCTGCACCTTGTGTTGATGTGGAGTTATCTATCTGTACTCCATCAATGACGTAAAGTGGATCGTTTGACGCGGATGCATCAATTGAGTTAATTCCCCGGATACGGATGTTTGCTCCCTGTCCCGGACCTCCACCAACGCTGCTGATGGTTGCACCTGCAATCTTACCCTGCAATGCATTCAGAATATTTGGTTGGCGATTGATGTTTAATTCTTCCGAATTAACTCCTTGAGCAGCATATCCCAGAGATTTTTGCTGCCTGGTAATACCAAATCCTGTGGTAACAATCACTTCCTGAAGTTGTTTGCTGTCTGTATCCATGGCAACATTGATGGTGCTCTGAGTGCCTACAGCAACTTCTTTAACCGAAAAACCCATGAAAGTGAAAACGAGTATCGAACCGTTGCCCGGTACCTGAATGCGGTAAGTACCTTCCGGACTTGTAACTGCCCCGGTACTAGTGCCTTTAACTCTTACACTTACTCCCGGAAGACTGGATCCGTCTTCGGCGATGGTAACTTTCCCGCTTATCTCCCTTACCTGTGCCTGAACACTGATAGTTAGAAACAATAAAATGGGTAAAAATAAAAAAGTAGAAATTTGTTTCATAATTTACTGATTTAGTTAATAAGAAGCGTGAAAATATGAATAATTAAGGAAATGATGTTTCTATCGCAAGGAATTTTATTCGAATTAGTGACTTTTTCTTTTAAATTGTTGCATTAAGCCTGTTTTTCGCTTGCTATTGTTTAAGAAAGTCAACTAAAATATTTTTTTGCTTTTTAACAGCTTGTAAGTAGGAATCAGCTTATCATTGGTATTCAAATTAGGGTAATTGCTGGATGAAATCCAGCGTTTACATCGACTTGACAGCAGGTAGTGTTAAAAGGATTTTAATATTACCCTACCGGATGTATTCGCGGTCCTCATCGCTTAAAAGATCCTGGTCTTTCACACTACTATCTGAACTATTATAAGGTGATGGATCAGAATCATTATTGGAAATTTTTTGGGAGTTCTTACCTGGTCGGCCTGCAATGAATCCTATAATAAGTCCAAGTCCGAACATAAGTCCTAGAATCGCCAGTTTAGGTATTCTGGCATTTCCGAAAAGCCAAAAGTTTATTTCGTCGGTATTATTCATTAAAATAATGGTAACAAGTACCGATACAACGATGATAAAGATGGTTTTAAAGGACATTATGAAAACTATTAAGTAAAATTTCAGTTATCGGTTATTGATGTAAAAATACAAAATTATTTACCTGAATGTTGCTTATGAAGAATCCTCTATAGATTGATCTTTAACAATAAAAATTAAGGTTTTATAAAATAACGTTGAAAAATACTCAAAAATCATATAAAAATCCAAATTCCAGGATAGGTTTCCGGATTCCATTATCCCTTGATAGTATTAGTTTTCCAGCAAGTTCGAAATTTGGAAGCAGGAAACGCATCAGGTTCATGTCTGTGCTTAATTCTAATCCGAAGGTACGTGGCTGGAATGGGGCACTTTTTCCAATATTCTCAAAATCAGCAAAAATACCGCCTTTCACTCGTTTAATATAAGCAAAAGGGCCAATCTCAGAGTCAGGATAGAAGAGTGGGAAGTTGTAATCTAACAAGAGTGTGTTTCTGAGCCGGCTATTTAGCCTTAAATTAGCATACCCGCTAATTCTTGGAATTTCTATATTAAAATTATAGGCTCCACTAGTATTCTGATAGTTGAAACTGGTTTGGAATGAATGGTTACTCATTAATCCGGGCATATAAATTACGCTTTTAAAGGATATTAGTCTACCAATAAGTAAGTTCTGGAATGGAAGATGTGCATAGGAAAAAGAAAAATTTTGTCCCCAGGCAGGTGCAAGGTCCCTTAAACTACGCTGGGTATTCCGACTGAAATATACTTGATATCTCATTGGAAATTTAAGTTTATTAATGAAATTATTGGGTTTATTTTGAATGTCATACCTTGAGGTAAAGCTAGTTGAACTCCTCAAACCCATTCTGTAAGTTTTGTTGAGTCTGTTAAAAATAAATGGAATTGTTAATTCAGCTTCGGTAAGATTTTCACGCCAGTTTACAGGAACCAAAAGATTGTTTTGCTTATAGAAGTTTAGATTAGCCCGGTTTGTATAGGTAATGTCCAGAATAGGATAAAAACGTTTAAAACTTATACCAGCTACATATTCACTCCTTCTCAAACCTGAATTATATTGATAGCCGCCAAAAAGATCAAGGGTGTTTAACTGATTATTTGATTTTATCTTTAAACCAATACTCAGTTCATTATTCGTTTCACTGCTTTTTGCAATTGGAGATAGGCTATGGAAATTAAATAAATTATTAATTTCCTTGTAGGATTTGACAGGATATTTATTTTGAGGTATTGAGTCTAGAATAGTTGAATTGGCTTCCTGATCAACAATTATTGATGCATAATCTATGAAAGTATTTGCTAGTTCCCGGTTTGGAGTCTGCAGATCTAAGGGTATACTCGCTATATCGTACCCCTTGATCTGATAATTATTGAAAAGTAATCTGTTATTTTCCTTGTCATAAGATGGATTGGTAGCCCCGAAAGATACCGCGCTCAGTGAAATCACTTTCTTCTCAGGCGTAAGAAAATAAATATTGTTAACGCCCTCATAATGTGCTCTGAATAAAATATTTTTGCCGGCATAAACCGGACGGCTGAGTTGCTGTCTTTGAAATGGGGAGATTATAGTTTGGCTTCCATCTGCTTGATTGAATTCTATGAGTGCTGCACCATCCTTGCTCATCAAAACAGAAATTATTTTATCTCCCTGTTCATTATATGATGGACTTTGCAGACTTAATCCTTCTTTTACAGGATATTCCTTCAGGATATTTCCATTTTCTGAATCCAGTTCAATCAAGGAGAATAGGTTAGAGGTGCTGATTTTAACTGCTATAATTTTTTTAGCATCCGGAGAAAGGCTAGGAGAGAACAATCGGCTTTTATGAGTAATCTGTTTAACTACCCTACTTGCTATATCGTAAATGTTAATTACATTGAAAGACCGCTTTCCATAGCGCTTGTCAAATCTCAATTCATCCCAAACAATTTTCCCTGCAGCATATCTGAAATTATACTCGGTTTGAAAGCCTATTTTAAGAAGTACACGCTCACTGCCTTCAGAGTTGATTAGTATTAATGCTGGAGTATTCGTCAGATTTTGCTTCAAAGCAATAATTTCACCTTTGTAACTGCTTACCGGCAGCAGGTAGTCTGCCGGTAAGGAATCCCTTCTCTTGTTTAGTGCCACATAATTTACCGGTATCAATGCAGCGGATTGTTTTTGCCAAAGTGATTTGAGTTCAGTAACTGTTGTATCGTGAAGCATTTTGCTGTTCAGACCCGTAAATTTTTTAATCGAATTACTGAGGTTGAATGGTCTTAACGGATTTCTGCCGACCCTTGTTAAGACACTATCAATAATATTTGTCCCATAATCTCTTCTCAGCTTTGTGGTCATGAAATAACCGAGTTGGTAGTATCCGGGAGTGAAGTCTTTTAATGACCCGAAATAATTTTTTGAATAAGAGTAGGGAAGGGTACTTAGTGTATTTGTTTTGAAAACCAGCTCCCAATCCGGAAGCCTGCCGCGACCAGCATGGCTTAGTGCAGTTTCCATTCCAACAGCATCACCTTCATAGAACCAGGGAGGGAGACTGATTCCGAAAATGGCAAGTGCTAATTCTTCGAAAAATGGAGCCTTTAGTCCGGGACTCAATTTATCAAACTGTACTACATGTCTGAGTTCATGTATGGCCAATCCATTAAGCCAATCCTGGAAGTCGAGGTTCTGAGGTGGTGTAGTGTAGAACTCCGAGCGTCTGGGTGCAAGCTGTACAAAACCATTGGAAATGACAGCCTGATTTTGAAGTATTATAGTTATTGGTCTAGGCTTTTTATTGAGTGATTTACTGACCCCGCTAATCAGATGTTCAAGGGTATTTGCCATTCTTTGAGCCTCATCACTAAGTTCAAGAGAATAGATGATTTGGAAATTTTCAGTCCGAATCTGCATCCATTTTATACCCGAAGGGTTCTGTTCAGAGTTAAAAATTTGGGCAAAAACTGTTACTACATTCAAACATAATATAAATGACGTAAATACACTAATATAAAGGACATTATGTATTAATTTTTTCATCAGATAGTTACTTTGCTAATACTATTAGTTTTTATTGTTATATCATTTTAATTTTATGTAAATTTTTAATTTAAAATCATAATCTATATAATTGATTATTAGCAATTTAAATTAATATTATATTTGAATAAAACTTAAATTAAATCAAATTTTAGTCACTAAATTATGCTTTAAGCATGTTTTTTTCAAATTAAAAAAATGGCATTGCCCGAAAAATTTTAATTTGGATATTTATATAATTAAAGAATTAAGATAATTATAAGCCTGCCGGTTTTGTTAAAATGCTTTTCATTGTTCTTGTATTTCAAAGTTAAATCGCTGATTTTACCAGGTTGTTTTGATTAATATTTTAGCTACCAGATTAACTTACGTTTTTGAAGATATTAAAATGAACCAGCTGCCTCTGTTAAATTTTATCCAGACTATATACATCATTTTTACATGTTATAATTGATACCTTTTCACGGTAATTATTGGCACTGTATGGTACAGATATAAAGCTATGACTCTACCCTGAATTATTTAAAAAGTAGATGATGAACCGGTTTCTTATTCAAGGCTTCTGGCTCACTATAATTTCAGGGTTTTGACCTCCTTTTTTTTGCTTAGTGTAAAAAAAACCTGGCCTAAACGATGGGCGTTTTGGAAATTGGCTTTCTTTTTATGTTCTTCAGATAGGGATAAAGGAAGATTGTACCAAGTACAATTATTGCTCCTGCATAAAATCCCGGGGTCATCTGTTCCTTCTTACCAAAGAACATAAAGGCCAGGATAATGCCATAAACCGGTTCAAGATTCGTGATTAGAGCAACTCTGAAAGCAGATAGTTCTTTCATTACAGCTACTCCTGCAACGTAAGCAAGGGAGGTACAAATGGTTCCAAGGATGAATAAGAAGAAAAGATCCGAAGAATTAAGGCTAACAGGAGCCTTCAGGCCTTCTGAAATTAATAAATAAATAGAAACCCAGACCCATGCTCCAATGAGCTCATAGAAGCTTATAATAGGCGCAGGTCGATTCTGAATTTGTTGAGAATTTATTATTGAGAATATACTGGCACATAATGCGCTTAAAAGTCCGCAGATTATTCCTGTTGAATAGCGTGATTCAAATTTAAAGATCATGTAGATTCCTGAGATGATTAATAAACCAGTAAATATTTCAAGACCTGAAATTTTTTGTCTTTTCAATAAGGGTTCTAAAATCGCTGTAAATAAGGTAAGAGATGAAAGCGTTACCAGTGTAACAGAAACAGTCGACAATTTGATGGATTGAAAAAATAGAATCCAGTGCGCTGCAACTATTGCACCTGTAAAGAACAGTTTAAAAAAAGCATTTCTTGAAACACGAATGGATACTTTTTTGTACAGTAAATAGCCATATAAACTCATAAATGCGATAAGTACCCTGTACCAAACAAGATTAACTGCATCAATTGAGATTAAAGCCCCAAGTATTCCGGTGAAGCCCCAAATAAATACGGTTACATGCAGGATGATCAGATTTTTACTGACCGCAGGTTTTTGAATCGACATGAGGGTTTATTTAGGGGCTTTCATCAATAAATAAATCCCCAGAATTCCAAAGACTATGTTAGGAATCAAAACTGCAATGAGGGGAGGTAATCCTCCTTTCAATGCAAACATGCTTGAAAACCTAATAAATAAAATGTAGGCGAAACTTAAAAAAATACCTATACCAAGTGGTAGGCCAACACCTCCACGAACCTTACGTGAGGAGAGTGAAACACCCATTAATGTTAGAACAAAGGCTGAAAATGGATACACATAACGTTGGTATTTTTCAAGTTTTAAATCCGACATGACTCCTGTACCACGTGTTTCTTCCTTCTTAATTCGGTCATTCAGCTCACCCATATTCATCGCCTGGTAGATATTATCGTAAATTTGAAAGTCCTTTGGGCGCATGTCCAGGGTAGTATCCATTTGTAAGCCGGCCGACATGCTCTCTTTTAAGCCATCAATTTTTCGGATGGAATAGTTCTCAATCTTCCATTTAGTTTTCACTGAGTCCCAGGTAATTCTGTCTGCAACCAGTTTTTCTTTCAGGTTCTGACCAGAGAATATTTCAAGCGTAAATTTGTAACCAGTTTTCAAGTTATTATCAAAAGTTTCAATGTAAACTAATGTGTTCTTATCAATCTGCATGTGTGTATACATTTTGGAATTGTCTGTTTTAGGATTCACATAGACATTTTCAAAGTCAATTTTCAGCCGGTTAGTCTCAGGAATGATGAACAGATTGAAGATTAGAGTCACAATAAAAATTACGGTAGATGAAATTAAGTAAGGCCATAAAAATCGTTTAAAACTAACCCCGCTGCTTAGAATGGGTACAATTTCGGTCTGGTCGGCCATTTTTGCGGTAAAGAAAATAACCGCAATGAAATTGATTAAGGGAGATAGAAAATTTAAATAGAAGGGTATAAATCCAACATAATAACTGAAAATAATTTCTTTTAATGGTGCCTGATGTCTCAAAAAGTCATCAAGTTTTTCAGAGACATCAAAAATCACAATAATCACCGTGAAAATACTTAGGGTAAAGACAAATGTCCCCAGATATTTCTTTATGATATACCAGTCGATTATTCCAATCATAATTTATAAGCGATGTGATAATTGAACGACCATTTTATTTTTCCAATCGTAAAAATCCCCGGATATGATTTTTTCCCTAGCCTCATTTACCAGCCACAAATAAAAATGGAGGTTATGCAAAGTTGCTATCTGTGATCCAAGTATTTCTTTAGAATGTGCCAGATGCCTAAGATAGGCCTTTGAATAATTTCTGTCAGCAAAAAGATCACTATCCTCTTCTAAAGCAGAGAAATCGTTCTTCCAGCGTTCATTTTTAATATTTATGATTCCATTTTTAGTGAATAACATACCGTTTCTGGCATTTCGGGTAGGCATAACACAATCAAACATATCGATTCCCAAGGCAATATTCTCAAGAATATTTACCGGAGTACCTACTCCCATTAGGTAGCGTGGTTTGTCTTTTGGAAGAATATCGGTCACGATATCGGTCATTTCATACATTTCTTCTGCAGGTTCCCCAACTGACAGTCCACCAATAGCATTTCCTTCCCTTTCAAAAGAGGCGATAACTTCAGCCGATTGCTTTCTGAGATCCTTGTAAACCGAACCCTGAACAATAGGGAATAAAGTTTGTTCAAATCCATAGATTCCCTGCGTTGTATCAAAACGTTCACAACAGCGTTTTAGCCAGCGATGTGTCATTTCCATCGAACGACGTGCATAACCATATTCGCATGGATAGGGTGTACATTCATCAAATGCCATGATTATATCTGCTCCAATAACCCTTTGTGTATCCATTACTGATTCAGGGCTAAAGAGATGTTTGGAGCCATCAATATGGGATTTGAAGGTAACACCTTCTTCTTTTATTTTTCGTACTCCTGCAAGAGAATATACCTGATATCCGCCACTATCTGTAAGCAGCGGTTTGTACCAGCCATTAAATTTATGTAATCCTCCCGCTAATTTAAGAGTTTCAAGACCTGGTCTGAGGTATAAATGATAGGTATTACCAAGTATAATCTGAGCCTTGACATCTTCAGAAAGTTCATGCTGATGCACTGCCTTTACAGTGCCTGCGGTTCCCACTGGCATAAAAATCGGAGTTTTAATGATTCCATGGTCAGTACTGATTTCTCCAGCCCGTGCTTTTGAAAATTTATCTGAAGCCTCTAATTTAAATTTCATCCAATTGAAAAATATCCTGCGTAAAAATAGCAAAATATAAACTCAGGCTGGGTTGAGCCCGAAAAATGCCAGACTATTTCTTTTTATTTTATAAAAATGACAATATTTAGCCGAAAAATTAGAAATTTACTCTTGTTAAACGCTAATTCTAAATCGTGGATTATTTAGTTATATACATATCAATTTGCCTACTGTTTTGTTTGGCTCTGCAGTTATATTACATTCTGGTTGTTCATAGAAAATTAGCTGTCTATAAAGGTTTTGAAGGTGGTACTCAAGTTTTAGAACCAATGTCTGTCATCATTTGTGCAAAAAATGAACTGGAAAATCTAAAGCAAAACCTTCCATCATTTTTCGATCAGGATTACCCTGACTTTGAAATTATAATTGTAAATGACTGTTCACATGATGGATCCGACTGGTATTTACGTGATCTTTCCCTGCAACATAAGAATCTTAAGGTCGTCACAATTAATGAAAATCTTCGTTTTAAGCACGGCAAGAAGTTTGCAGTAACTCTCGGAATAAAGGCTGCAAAAAATGAAAATCTTGTCTTTACAGATGCTGATTGCAGACCTGCTTCAAATCAATGGCTTAAATGTATTCAGCGCAATTTCAATGAGGAAACCGAAATTGTACTGGCTTTTTCGCCCTATGAGTTCAGGCCGGGCATTTTGAATCGATTTATTCGATATGAAACATTCATTACAGCACTCAACTACCTTTCTTATGCCTTGAAAGGAATACCCTTCATGGGAGTTGGAAGAAATATGGCCTACAGGAAGTCTTTATTTTTTAAGGGTAAGGGATTTGCTTCACATATGCACATTCTGTCAGGTGATGATGACTTGTTTGTAAATCAGAATGCCAATAGTACGAATACCAGAATTGAAATTGATTTTGACTCGCATATCTGGTCTGAACCCAAAAACTCACTTTCAAGCTACTTTACTCAAAAATTTCGCCATCAGGGTGCCGGTAGAGTATACAAAGGCAGCCACAGGAAAATGTTAAGCTTTCAGGCTTTGTCAGGTTTCCTGTTTTATGTTTTTCTAAGTGCTTTAATTGTTATTAAGGTAGATTGGTGGATTATTGCCGCATTTTATTTTCCCAGATTAATAGCTCAGATTCTGGTTTATATCCCCGTTCTAAAAAAATTAAAGTATATTGATCTAATTTGGTGGACACCTGTATTTGATTTCATTTATTACATTTATATAGTACTTTTTAACTTTATTGCATTATTCACAAAGAGGGTTGAATGGAAATAAATCCTAACTTTTCGGCAAATGCAAAGAAAGATTTTATGTTGGTGCTTAGAGCTAAAGATGGGGATCAGAAGGCATATACCGCATTAATGCAGCGATACACAGACTCACTTTATTTTTTGGCTCTTAAAATAGTTAATAATAAGGATGATGCCATGGATCTTACAGTTGAGACTTTTGCCAAAGCATTCGAAAATATTGAAAAATATAAGCCTGATTTTGCATTTAGTACCTGGATATTCCAGATAGCAACCAATAATTGTATAGATTTTATAAGAAAGAAAAGATTAAATGTGGTTTCATTACAATCTTTGACTGAAGAGTATAGGAATGACCGCCAATTGCAGGTTATATCCGATATCCTAAATCCTGAAGAAACGTCTATCAAGAAGGAGGAAAGTGAGAAACTGAAGAATATCTTAGAACACTTACCTCAGCGATATCGGACTCTAATTATTTTGAAGTATTATGATGAAAAATCCTATGAAGAGATTTCACAGCAGCTCGATTTACCTTTAGGAACGGTTAAAGCACAGCTGTCCCGTGCACGTGAACTGATGTCGAACATAATGAATCTAAATAACAAAAATTTAAGAAGTGACTTCTGATATCATTTCATCATATTTCCCTGATCTGAGTCCGAAACAAAAAGAACAGTTTTCCCAGTTGGATGAACTTTATCGTTTTTGGAACTCCAGAATCAATTTGATTTCACGGAAGGATATTGATATGTTATATCTGCATCATATTCTACATTCATTAGCTATTGCAAAAGTTATATCATTTTTGCCGGGTGAAAAAGTTCTTGATGTAGGCACAGGTGGGGGATTCCCTGGAATTCCATTAGCTATCCTTTTTCCCGAAACTGATTTCCATCTGGTAGATTCAATAGGGAAAAAGATTAAGGTAGTTCAGGAGGTTGCTTCAGGCTGTGGTCTAAAGAATGTGAGGGCCAGCCATGATAGAGCTGAACAGATTGATGGGAAATTCCATTTTGTTGTTTCCCGGGCGGTAACCAGACTTTCTGAATTTTATCCCTGGGTAAAGGGCAAATTCGAGAAAAAGTCTGTAAACACCATACAAAATGGTATTTTATATCTCAAAGGTGGTGATTTGGCTGAAGAAATAAAAGAATCAGGGTTAAAAACAGAACTGATACCCCTGTCAATATTTTTTAAAGAGGACTATTTTGATTCGAAGTTTGTAGTTTATATCCCGCAATAAAGTTTTAATTTTTATTCGAATGAATTCTGGCATCCCCAATGTCCATTCATTTGTTTTTATTGTTTTATTTTTTTCGTTATAAATTCTTAAAATATGGCATCGCTTCATCAGTTGGCATTATCATGTCTACCGGGTATCGGACCGGTACTTGCAAGAAATCTACTAAACTATTGTGGTGATGCAGAGCATGTATTTAAAGCAAAAAGCAAACACCTTGCCCAGATACCTGGAATAGGTCCTAAAACTCTTGAGTTTTTAAATAATAATTCTGCTTTGAAACGGGCAGATCAAGAACTTAAATTTATAGATAAGTTTAAGATAAATGCTTTATTTATCACTGATAAGGAATATCCTAAACGCCTCAAAAATTGTGCGGACGCGCCATTGACCGTTTATTTTAAAGGAAATGCAGATCTAAATGCAGGAAAAGTAATCAGTATTGTTGGAACCAGAAATGCTACAGATTATGGAAAAGAGATTTGCAGAACTCTTGTAGAGGACTTGAAAGTCCATCAGCCTTTGATTATTAGCGGACTAGCCTATGGTATTGATGCTACGGCACATAAAGAAGCCCTTAAAAATGACCTATCGAATATTGCGGTACTTGCTCACGGGCTCGACCGTATTTATCCTGCACAACATAGGGGAATGGCCGAGAGGATTATGGAATGTGGTGGACTGATCACTGAATTTATGTCGGAAACAGTGCCAGACAGGGAGAATTTTCCAAAGCGAAACCGGATTATTGCAGGTTTAGCAGATTTGACCATAGTCGTGGAAGCCAATATCAAAGGTGGAGCATTAATTACTGCCGATTTAGCCAATTCCTACAACAGGGATGTTTTTGCTTATCCCGGTAGGATTAATGATGAATTTAGCAGAGGATGTAATTTTCTGATTAAAACAAACAGAGCCAATTTAATGACCAAAGTGGCTGATCTGGAATATTTAATGGGTTGGAATACTGAAAAGGTTTCATCTGTAAAAACGCAGTTGAGTTTGCCTATTAACTTAACAGGTGATGAGCAGATTCTTGCAGATATACTTTACGCCAATGGTAGCCTTGCCGTGGATGAACTATCTCTTTTAAGCGGTTTTCAGCAAAGTAAGCTAGTTATGACCATTTTAGGTATGGAAATGAAGGGAAGTATTATTTCATTACCTGGTAAGGTCTATAAAATGACTTAATAACCTGAGGCGATATATTAAGGCTTAAATAAGACTGTAGTAATAAATCAGATTAGACTACAGTCTAATAACATTTTTTTAAAAGCAATACCTGTGTGTTACAGGTCAGTTTAGCCCTTTCCTACGGAGTATTTCCGGCAGGAAATTGCTTTCTATATCAAATTACGAATAGCCGGAAGATACCTCCTTCGGCAAGGTTTATTTTACCCGGTGCTGTTTTTCATTGGAACAGATAGCCCCGGTGAAAAAACCATTTGCAATTTGAAATAAACCAATGGCAGCTCTACCTTTCTTGCTACACTAAATTTCATAATAAACATCAAATCTGCTGCAAAAAATTATATTGGAATAGGAGAATGCAGATCCGAAGAGAAACAGACCCTGCTTTCTAAAACAAGAGAAAATCTTTAATCTAAAACAGCACGGCTTGATTTTATATCCGAACTCAGGTTAATACCCATTTTTAGGAAAATCATAAAGAATTAATTCGCCTGTCCCATGACTTATCATTTTCCAGCTTTCAAATGGAAAGGCTATCATAGCCATTCCGCAGGTTGGAATATTATGAATATCTGACCCGCATAATTTATTGACAAGATGAGTTACAGCCGGATTATGGCCAAATAATGCAGCGAAATCAACATGATCATCTATTTTGTTAATACAATCAAGCAGGGTAATGGTCAGGGCATCATATATTTCCATATCCTGGATAATTTCTGCTTGACCTATTCCAAATTCATCTGCAAAATACCTGGCAGTTGAGATTGCGCGCACTGCCGGACTGCTATATAGTTTTTGAGGGATAAAATTCTTTATTTTCAATCTTTTTGCCATTTCCTGAACATTTTTTTCTCCCCTGTGGCTCAAGGCTCTTTTAAAGTCTGGTTTTTTGAAATCGGCTTCTTCTGCCTTGGCATGACGAACTATAAGTAATACTTTAGACATTGCTTTCTTTAATTAGTAAATTCAAATCAATTAAATTCATACACTTAAAATGACCCTTTGGGCAGTTTTTAAATCCAATTTTTGAACATGGGCGGCAGCTTAAATCCTTAACTTGTATAATTCTTGAATAATCTGCTTTGTAAGGATACATCCCAAACTCAGGTACAGTATTTCCCCAAACAGATAGAATATGTTTATTGAAAGCTGCAGCAATGTGCATAAGTCCGGTATCATGTGATATAACCTTTTGGGCCTTACTGATTAAAAAAGCCGATTCATCGAGCTTAAACTTACCACAAGCATTAAAAACATGATGTCCTGCAGCTTTAATAATTTCCTCTCCACGTTCTTTATCTTCAGGTCCGCCCAGTAGTACGACAGAGCCTTTAATTCCCTTGCATAGCTCAGTTAATTTATCAACAGGAAGCCGCTTGGTGGCATGTTGAGCGCCGATAACCAATGCAATGTAAGACTGATGCGATGGCGGAAGCATCTCAGCAAGAGTGTAAGTCTTCAGTAAAAAATAGTCAAGTCCCATATGGTCGTTTTTTACACCAAGAAATTTTACGGTTTCAAGGTATCGGTCAACAATATGAACAGGTGGGAGGGTATTCCTTTTTAAATTGACCAAAAGCCACTTTTTCCAGTTTAATTTATCAAATGAACTGGAGCTAACTCCTAGTTTAGTCTTGATCCATGATGTTCTCAGATTATGATGTAAATCAATTATATAATCAAACTTTTCTTTTTTTAGTTCCTGTATACAATCTGAAAGAGAGTTTTCAAGGTAATGGATTTTATCAAGTTGAGGATTCCCTGCCAAAACTGTTTCAAAAGCCTTTTTGGTCAAATAATGAAGCTCAATGCCATTAACTTGTTTTTTAAGGCATCTTATTACCGGACTAGTGAGTACGATATCTCCAATCGAACTAAACCTGATAATCAGAATTTTCAGTTTTTTGTCTTTCAAAGCTGCTGTTTCTTTTTTTTCTGTTCAAAGAGAACACTGATCTGTTCAAGATTCATTGCATTCAAACAATTTTCTTTACTCAATCCTCCTTTTCTCGCGATGAGAGTCCCGTATCTCATGTCATTAAAACCTTCCTTTCTGTGAGCATCCGGATTTATTGATAAAAGCACGCCCTTCGATATTGCGTATTGATGCCATCTCCAGTCCAGATCCAGCCTAAGTGGATTGGCATTGATTTCAATAATTACCTGATTGGCAGCGCAGGCATCTATAACCTTCTTATGGTCAATAGGATACCCATTTCTGCTAAGCAATAATCTACCTGTAGGATGTCCCAGGATCGTGGTATAAGGATTCTCAATGGCCTTGATCAAGCGTGCAGTTGCTTTATCTTCATTCATATTCAAAACAGAGTGTACCGAAGCTACGATAAAGTCGAAACTACTAAGTACTTTATCAGAATAATCCAGGGAACCATCATATAAAATATCAGATTCAATTCCTTTAAAGATTCTAAACGGGGAATGCTTTTTATTGAACTCATCAATTTCAAGTTGCTGAGCAGCAAGCATTGTTTCATTCAGGCCATTTGCATAAAATGCCGATTTGGAATGATCGCAAATTCCTAAATACTCTAGTTTTAGCTCATTTTTACAGAAAAGTGCCATTTCCTCTAAGGTATGAATCCCATCGCTCCAGGTACTATGATTATGCAGACTTCCCCGCAGATCAGAATATTGAATTAGTTGAGGCAGGGAATTTGATTTTGCAAGTTTGAATTCCATATCTCCTTCACGTAGTTCAGGCTCTATGAAAGGAATACCCGCCAGCTTATAAATCTCTGACTCTGTCTTGGCATATAAATCAGCACCTTTTAACATAGATTGGAGTATATCTACATGCTCTTGGTTTCCGGTTTTGAGGATTAATTCCCATCCTGATTCATTATTGTTCACAAAATTTAACTGAACAATTATACCTTGTTCAGATTGAAATTTGATTTGATTTTCGAGGACTTCAATATCTTTATAATCCCAGCTTTCAAGTTTTGGTAAAATAGTATGGTCGAGTTCTTTTACCAATACCAGATCAATGCTATCAATAATTTCTGATTTTCTCCGGTATTGTCCTGTCAGCCAAACATATTCTGGCTTAATTTCAGTTTTAATACGATCTAAAAGGGCTTCCGCGAAGCTTTCAACCTGTGCATAGAGAAAGCGTCCATTGCTGGCCATATTAAATTCGATGGTCTTCTTTATTTCTTCCTGTGTTTTGAGTCCGAAACCCTTGGCCTCAATCAGGCGATTTTCATTACAGGCATAATATAATTCCCCAACATTTTCGATACCAAGATCCTTCCAGATGATCAGGATTTTTTTAGGGCCAAGGCCTTTAATACGCATCATTTCAACTATTCCAGGAGGAGTTTGACTTAGCAGATCCTTGAGTTCTGCAAGGGTATTTGATTGTACAAGTTCCGATATTTTGCCGGCAATACTTTTTCCAAGTCCGTCAACTTGTTCAATTTCATCCAGCGTTTTAGAGGCTATTGGATAAGGAAGCTTATCAACTTTAAACGCCGCATTCGCTACAGATCTTACCTTGAATGGGTTTTCATCATGAAGTTCCATTAACTGGCTCAATAATCTTAAAGTCCGTGCGATAGTTTTGTTTTCCATAAAGCTAAAGGCTCAAAAATAAACAACCCTTCCCTGAAAAGGGAAGGGTTTGATTATTTTTTAAAATGATTGTCTATACTATATATTTATTTCACCTCAATATTGTAAGGGATACGTGCCTGAACACCTGATAGGTTTATCGCAGACTGCATTTGTTCATAATAAATATATTGATTACCTAATTCACCTTTCATAAAATAACTCTTGATTTTATCACCTGAATTTTCAAACAAAGATTTAATTGGGTCAACCTGATCAGGATAACTTACAATTTTAAAATCTTTTAATTTCGCTTTCTTAGCAGCAGAAGCAATCGCATCGTTAATATTTCCGAGTCTGTCAACCAGACCATTTTGAAGGGCTTCTGTTCCACTCCAAACCCTTCCCTGACCAATACTGTCGATGTAAGACTTTGATTTTTTTCGTCCATCAGCTACTTTCTGTGTGAAAGTACTGTAGACTTTATTTACTTCTTGCTGAAAAATCATTTTCTCAGCATCGGTTAGTGGTCGACTAACATTTCCAAGGTCAGCGTACTTCCCAGTTTTAACTCCGTCAAATGTGATTCCCAGCTTATTTTTAAAGAACTTCTGCATATTTGGAATTATTCCAAAAACACCAATAGAGCCTGTGATCGTGTTTGGCTGTGCAAAAATTGAATCCGCTGCGCAGGCAATATAATATCCACCAGAAGCTGCAACATCCCCCATAGAAACAATCACAGGTTTAGATTTTTTGGCTAAAACCATTTCTCGCCAGATAACATCCGAAGCAAGGGCACTTCCACCCGGTGAATTTACCCTGAGTACAATTGCCTTTACTTTGGCATCGAGGCGCGCCTTTCTGATCGCTCTTGAAATCCGGTCAGAACCTATTGATTCATCGTTGCCTTCTCCGCTGATTATATCTCCATTTGCGTAAATAATTGCGATACGATCTGATGAGCCTGATGAATTTTCTTCAGGAGCTGGATCATATTCTTCAATAGTTACTGATTTTAGTTCTTTTTTCTTTTCTATCCCTGATTTTGATTTCAATTCATCAAGAACTTCATCTTTATATTTAAGTCCGTCGATCATTTTATAAACCAAAGCATCCTGTGGATTTCTTACTTTGGCACTGTCAGCCAAAGTGAATAATGTGCTTTTAGGAATTTTTCTACTTTTTGAGATTTCAGTCAGGAAATGATCATACATTGATCCTAAGAAGGAATTTACCTGCTGACGATTCGGCTCACTCATTTTATCAAGAATGAATGGCTCAACAGCACTTTTGTATGTTCCAACTTTGATGATTTGGGCCTCAATATCAAGTTTTTCAAGAGAACCCTTAAAAAACATCAGCTCAGTGCTCAATCCTCTGAAATCGATCATACCTTCTGGATTCATATAAACCTTATCTGCAACAGAAGCCAGGTAATATGCGCCCTGAGTGTAAATCTCGCTGTAAGCTAAAATGAATTTTCCGCTTTTTTTGAAATCAATAAGCGCATTTCTTACCTCTTCAATGGTGGCAAAACCAGCAGCTAATGAAGACACATCGAGAAATATCCCTTTGATATGCTCATCTTTCTTTGCCTTTTCCAAATTTTCAAGGATCTCATTAAGGCCAAGCGTTTCATTACTGTCAAAACCCATTAGTCCGAATTCAGCAAATGGATTTTTATCTGTCCTTTCTTTAATTGGATAATCCAAACTTACGTGCAAAATACTGTTTGATATCGGACTTACTTTTCCTTCGCTTCCTGCGGACGAAACCATAGAAACAAGAATGGCAATCAGGAGAATAAAAACAACGAAAAACGATAGTATAAAACCTATCATCGAAGCGAAAACAAATTTGAAAAACTCTTTCATATTATGGACAAATATATTATCTATGCAAAGATATAAATAACAGATATGGATTTTTGAAATTTGTTACACAGAGCCCCAAATTAAATGCACACAAGTTACATTTTGCTCGGTAGTAATCTTGGTGACAGGAAAAAATATATTGCATCTGCAATTTCTGAAATAAGTGCAACATTAGGAATAATAGAAATAAGTTCATCATTGTATGAAACAGCCTCCTGGGGGAAGCATGACCAACCTGACTTCTTAAATCAGGTTATCGAATTAAAAACAAACCTCAACCCAAACGATTTATTAACAGGAGTTTTAAATATTGAAATTAAATTAGGTCGTAAACGGATTGAAAAATGGGGTTCCAGAGTTATAGATATTGATATATTGCTTTATGGTCAACAAATAGTCAATGAACCTGAACTGAGCATACCTCATCCTTTATTAGCTTTCAGAAGGTTTTGCCTCATGCCATTGAATGAAATCGCCCCTAAATTTGTTCATCCCATATTGAAAAAAACTATGCAGGAATTACTTTTTGAATTATCGGACGATTTGTTTGTAAAAAAGCTATCTTAACCTTTTATTTTGAAATAATTCTTAAATATGGATAAAGGCGGTTTCGAGGTAGATTTATCATACCTAAAAGATGTTGTAAACTGTAGCGATGAGTTTATGATTGAAATGATTGATTTATTTATTGATCAAACTCCAGGATATTTTGAAGAGCTTGATCAGTTTATAAATGAATCAAACTGGAGTAGGGTAGCTGAAATAGCACATAGAATTAAACCTTCTCTGGCTTTTATGGGTGTCGATTCGGCAAGGGAAAGCATGGCTGAGATTGAACAGAATGCCCGAAATCTTAAAAATCTGGAATCTATTCCCCCTAAATTTCAATTACTTAAGGATATTTCTTCACAGCTTTATAAACAATTAGCTGATGTAAAAGCCAGTCTTCAAAACCCTTCCTAATTTTATATTCCATATTCCGATACATCTACCTTTGATTTACATGTAATAACCCTGAATCGTGTTACTATTTAAGAGTCCACTCAAGCTCTTCGGGTTCGTTAGATGAAATGTTTAGGAGTTTCCATCCTTTGCTGAATCTCCTTCCCAAACGATTTGTTATTCAAGCGAAAGTTGGAATCTTCTGACAATTATAGAATTTATATATTAAAAATATGTAGGTATTTTATCTCCTTAAATCATTTAATTTATCCTCTGAAATTCTGATTATCTACCCGATCTATTTTTGTCTCCTGAACTGAATCAGGGATACCATGAAGTATACTATAATAATGATCGGAACTGCTTCAAATTTTAAAAACAACAGTAGGAGTATAGATGTAATAATTAAGATATACTTAAGCATATTCTCTTTTAAATCCAGAGTTTTAAACTTAAGGGAAATCAGTGGTACTTCAGCTACCAAAAGCATACTGATGGTCAGACTGAAAATGAGCAGAAACCATGAATTCAGAATAAAATCTGCAAAATATGTATTGCTTTCAGCGATTATCAATGGGAAGGAAGCAATTAAGAGTGCACTAGCCGGCGTGGGTAGCCCTATGAAATTTTCGGATTGACGCGTGTCAATATTGAACTTGGCGAGTCTCAAGGCCGAAAAAACGGCAATTACGAATGCCGAAAAGCTTAACCATGTCGAATGAATTGCTGGCTGTGGAGAAAGTGCGAATAAATGGTAAATAATCACCGAAGGCAAAACCCCAAAGCTTACCACATCAGCAAGAGAATCTAATTCCTTTCCTATTTCAGAATAGGCTTTTAATAAGCGAGCCAGCATCCCATCAAAAAAATCCAAAATGGCTGCAATCACTATAGCATAAGAAGCCCAGGTTAGGTTTCCCTGAAATGCAAAAACGATTCCCAAACAGCCGCTGAATAAATTCAGGCAGGTAACAAAATTTGGTATATGTTTTTTCATCAGAAATTGATCTTACTCCTAAAGGTAGGTATAACCGCTGATTATAATTAAACTTTGAAATCTAATCCATTTAGATTAGGAATTCATTGAAATCAGGAATTCCTCATTGGTTTTTGTACCACGCATTTGCGATTGTAAAAACTCCATCGACTCCTGCGAATTCATATCCGCCAGGTGATTACGCAAAATCCAGATTCTTTGTAAAGTATCTTTATCAAGTAACAAGTCGTCACGCCGCGTGCTTGAAGCCGTAAGATCAATAGCAGGGAAAATACGTTTGTTAGATAGCTTTCTGTCTAATTGTAATTCCATGTTACCTGTTCCTTTAAATTCTTCAAAGATTACCTCATCCATTTTAGATCCTGTTTCGGTAAGAGCTGTTGCAAGGATAGTTAAGGAACCTCCGTCTTCAATATTTCTTGCTGCGCCGAAAAAGCGCTTTGGCTTATGCAGCGCATTCGCATCCACACCACCCGAAAGTATTTTACCAGAAGCAGGAGCAACCGTATTGTATGCCCTTGCCAAACGGGTAATGGAATCAAGGAGAATAACCACATCGTGCCCGCATTCTACCATACGCTTGGCTTTTTCAAGAACGATGTTGGCGATTTTAACGTGGCGTTCAGCGGGTTCATCGAATGTTGAAGAAACTACTTCAGCACGCACACTTCTAGCCATATCAGTAACCTCTTCAGGACGTTCATCAATTAACAAAATGATCAGGTAAACCTCAGGATGGTTTTTAGCAATGGCATTCGCCACATCCTTCAGAAGCATGGTTTTACCAGTTTTGGGCTGAGCCACAATAAGTCCACGTTGACCTTTTCCAATAGGAGTGAACAAATCAATGATCCTCGTGGAGTGATTTGCAGTATCTACAAACAAGTTTAGCTTTTCTGTTGGGAATAAAGGAGTAAGGTAGTCAAATGGCACCCTGTCGCGCACTTCGGCAGGAATACGACCATTAATGGCTTCGACTCTTACCAAAGGAAAATATTTTTCACCTTCTTTCGGAGGGCGGATACTTCCTCTAACAGTATCCCCGGTTTTAAGTCCGAAAAGTTTTATCTGAGATTGAGAGACGTAAATATCATCCGGAGATGAAAGATAATTATAATCGGATGACCTCAGAAAACCATAACCGTCAGGCATGATCTCCAAAATACCCTCATTAACAATAACATTGTCAAAATCCATGTTCATCGCAGGTGCTTCCTGAGTTTTTGGATTTTGGTTTGGATTTTGGTTTTGCCTGCGATCAAATTTTCTAGGTTCTAACTGTTCTGAGGATTTTACTTCCTTTAAGTCCTGAACTTTATCAACAGAATTATCAGAATCACTTGTACTTTGAACAGAGTCAATTACCGGATTATCATCGTCTTCAGGAAAATCAAAAGTTCTGGTATTATCCAATGGAACTTCTTTGTGTTGTTTGCTTTCAGCAACAGATTTTGCGCTACGTAGTCGTTTACGCGGTTTGCCGCCATTGTCTGATGATTCATTTGCATCAAGGATCTCAGATGATTCTTCATTATTATCAGAAATAGGAGCGCTTTCAGCAAATTCAAGAATCTTTGATATCAGATCCGGTTTACGTAGGGTATCAGTATCCTGAATACCTAGAGTTTGCGCAATTTCACGTAGCTCGGAAACGAGCTTATCGTTCAATTTGGTACTATCCAGCATTAAATTTGGTTTATATTTTTAGGGATTTTAGTTCAAAATACTTATCCTGGTAATAGACGACACAAAAATTCTTAAAAACGATATTTAATTAGAGAATTTATGTGATTTCCTGAATTCAGGGATAAAATGAGATTTCGACACAATTCTATGCATTAATCTCTAATAAAACAAAATTTTAATTATTTTTTTAATTTGTACCGCACATCTTTCATTAATTTGGCTGAAATTTCGCTCAAAAAAATGAACAGAGAACAGTTAATTGAACAGATAAAAGCTAAGAAATCATTCCTTTGTATTGGTTTAGATACCGATATAGCACTTATTCCTCAGTTTTTACTCGACCATGAAGATCCTGTTCTTGAATTTAATAAGCGAATTATTGAAGCGACCCAGGATTTATGTGTTGCATACAAACCAAATAGCGCATTTTATGAAAGCAGAGGCTTGGCAGGATGGCAAAGCTTAATTGAAACCTCAAAACTCATTCCTTCTTCATGTCTCGGCATTATAGATGCTAAGCGCGGGGATATTGGAAATACCTCATCCATGTATGCTAAAGCATTTTTTGACCCGGCTTCTTCAGGAATGAATTTTGATGCGATCACCATTGCACCTTATATGGGAAGTGATTCTGTTAAGCCATTTTTGGCATTCCAGGATAAATGGGTTGTTTTGCTTGCATTAACATCAAATGAAGGATGCAGGGACTTTCAGTTTATTCAAAGCGAAAACGGTCGTTTGTATGAAAATGTAATTGAAAAGGCAAATACCTGGGCCGGCAATGACCGATTGATGTACGTAGTAGGTGCCACCCGTGGAGAAGAATTTTTAAGTGTCCGCAAACATGCTCCTGATCACTTTTTACTTGTTCCCGGAGTAGGGGCACAAGGTGGAAGCTTACAGGAAGTCTGCAAACATGGTTTATCTCCAAGCTGTGGATTGCTGGTAAATTCATCAAGATCCATAATTTATGCATCTTCCGGTAAGGATTTTGCAGATCGTGCTAGGGAAGAAGCTAAAAAACTCCAATCAGAAATGGAATGGTTGCTTCAGGGTATTGGGTTTTAAGGAAATCTGCTCTTTTTGTCTGAGCTATGATTTAACGATTTTAGGATCAGTAGTGTCCGGGAAAAAGTTTTTATTAAGGCTTAGC
>CAMCTU010000003.1 GCA_945878525.1 Sphingobacterium thalpophilum | reverse complement strand
GATTGTAATTACGATTTAAAATGCTTTTTGAAATCTTAACTTGAACTCCTGTGAAGCCTTTGTCAAATTTAATCACCCAGATTCTTTGAAAAAATAGAGGTGGATAAAATCGCATTGCCCATTTGAGCGTGTTTTCTGAAACAATCATCCGTGCAAATATCCACAAAATGACTTGATAATAAAAAATTTCACTACAGCTAGAATGTTAAAATTGAATAAGGCACATGTTTTAGTTTTTCAATTTTGTTTGTAGATTGGTTGCTTAAATATAAGCCATGGATCAGGAAGCCGTAAATAAGAAAAATGTGAAATTAATAATCATTGTAGCTGCTTTAGGCTATTTTGTAGACATCTATGATTTGATCCTTTTTTCTGTAATACGAATTAAAAGTCTCAAAGGACTAGGTGTTCCTGAAAGCGATTTACTTGATGTTGGTACGATGCTAATTAACAGCCAAATGTTGGGAATGTTAATTGGAGGAATTCTTTGGGGTGTTCTAGGCGATAAGAAAGGACGATTAAGTGTTCTTTTCGGTTCAATATTATTGTATTCTGCAGCAAATCTTACAAATGGTTTCATTACAACTGTAGAGCAGTATGCTATCATTCGTTTTATTGCAGGAATAGGTCTTGCTGGCGAGCTCGGGGCTGGTATTACACTGGTAACTGAAACGATGAGCAAGGAAAATAGAGGGTATGGAACTATGATTGTAGCGGGTGTCGGACTTATGGGGGCAGTTGCGGCTGCAATAGTTGGAGAAAATTATGCATGGGAAACGTCTTATATCATAGGCGGAATCATGGGTTTACTCTTGCTTGGAATGCGAGTAGGTTTGGCAGAATCCGGGATGTTTAAAAATCTAAAAAATGATGGAGTGAGCAGAGGAAATATTTTCATGCTCTTTAATGATGGTAAACGATTCAAAAAGTATTTGAGTTGTATATTGATCGGAATTCCTCTTTGGTTTGTGGTTGGAGTACTGGTCACATTTTCTCCGGAATTCGGTAAAGAATTAAACGCAACAGAACCACTTTCTGCAGGAACCGGCATTATGTATTGCTATATAGGAATTGCTATTGGTGACATAGTTGCTGGATTTTTGAGCCAGATGTTGCGTTCAAGAAAAAAAGTTATGCTTTTATTCCTTTTACTTACCGGTGTTAGCATTGTGGTTTATTTAAACGCAGATGGAATGAATTCTCAAGAGTTTATATGGCTTGTACTGTTCCTTGGTTTTGCATCAGGATATTGGGCAACTTTTGTTACAATTGCTTCAGAGCAATTTGGAACAAATCTTAGAGCTACTGTAACTACCACAGTTCCAAATTTTGTAAGAGGATCATTGGTTCTTGCAACTCTTTCATTTACAGGTCTAAAAGCCAGTTTGGGTATCATCAACAGTGCATTAGTTGTAGGTTTTGTTTCCTTAGCGATTGCATTATTTGCATTGTATCAATTGAAGGAAACTTTTGGAAAGGATCTTGATTATCTCGAAATAAGTTGATAATGGATGATATTGCTCGTGAATTGCTAAGCCGCTCTTGAAAAAAATACTCACTTTTGAAATATGATTAGTAAAGAGAAGATAGCCGAAGCGTATAAAATTATTCAGGATGAAATCTGTACGGGTCTTGAATTAGTTGATGGATCAGCAACCTTTCAGGAGGAATTATGGGAAAGGGAGGGAGGTGGAGGTGGCCGGACATGTGTTATTCAAAATGGAAACATCATTGAGAAAGGGGGAGTTAATTTTTCTTCAGTTTATGGTAAACTTCCGGAGAATATAAAGAAGGCTTTTGGAGTGACTGAGGATGATTTTTTTGCTACTGGTGTATCAATTGTTATCCATCCCAATCATCCCTGGGTACCGATTATTCACATGAATATAAGGTATTTTGAGATGAATACCGAATCAGGAAAGGATATGAAATGGTTTGGGGGTGGTATTGACCTTACTCCGCATTATGTAATCGAAGAAGATGCTGAATTTTTTCATGCAAAATTAAAGGAAACCTGCGACCGTTTTCAGTTAGGATTTTACAGCAAGTTTAAAAAATGGGCGGATGATTATTTCTTTATTAAACACCGGAACGAAACAAGAGGAGTAGGCGGGATCTTCTATGATCGCTTAAGCCCTGAGTCAACCAGCCTTCAATGGGAGGATATTTTTGAATTTTCTAAGGCAGTAGGCAGAACCTTCCTGCCCACCTATACCGAACTCATTCAAAAAAACAGAAATACAATGTTTACTGAAGAAAATAAGCTTTGGCAGTACCAGCGCCGCAGCAGATACGTAGAATTTAATCTGGTTTATGATGCAGGAACTAAATTCGGACTCGAAACTAATGGAAGAATTGAATCAATTTTGATGAGTATGCCGCCTCAGGCAAATTGGGTATATGATTTCATCGCCGCACCCGGTTCTCAGGAAGAAAAAACTATTCAACTTTTAAAAAAAGAAATTAATTGGATATCCTGATAATTTAGTATCATGAAATACTTACTTAATATTTCCTCATTTTTATGCTGCTTGATTATTTTTTCATCCTGTAATAATAGTCCCTTTAAATGAACATGGCAGTATGATGGGGGAGTTTACAATGGCAAATCACAAAAAGCTTCTCTTGAATTTCAGATGCATAGAATTTAAACTGCAAATAGCCATGAAGCATTTTTCCTTGAAGGCAATAATCCTCCTAACTTATACAACTTATGAATGTATGAAATTAAGGGAGATAGCGTGTTTATTACCAGTAACTTTAATAGTCGACCATCGCAAAATACAGCTGTAACTATTGCCTATAAATTTGCTGTTGATCAAGATAAACTTATTATAAGCGGCATCTTACCCAATGGTATGATAGTTGAAGAATATTGGAAACGGGTCAAATAGTACTTTGGAAATATTCTAACTCTTAGTTACATATAATTGTAAAATTGCTGTTTACATTTTCTTGATTTAATTTTTTTGGAATAGATTTAAACAATGTATTCATTTTCCATTCCTTTTCTCTCTCAATTTTCAGTTGTTAAATCTCAAACTACAAGGATATGGGACCAGAGATACAATGCTTTAAAACCGTTAAAATCAGAGGGGAATACCAGATATGATGATATTCAATCAAGAAGGCTACTCAACATAGTCAGTTTGAAAGAAAAAGGGTATAAAGTTTCTCATCTATGCCATATCAATGATGAAGATGTATTTTCAATTATGCAAAATTCAACCCAAATCAGCTCAAAAGATACTTCAGAGTATTATGTAAATCAACTGTTATCAGCCGGAATGTCGTTTGATTTAGATCATTTTGAACACATACTTTCTGTATCTTTCTCAGCTTATGGAATTAAAGAAGCATATAAAAAGGTAATCAATCCAGTAATGAACAGGATTGGATCGATGTGGGCTAGCGACCTGATGACTTCTGTCAGTGAACATTTTATGAGTAATACTTTTCATCAAAAGTTATCGGTTGCTGTTGATTCACTTGATTTACCAGGTCCGAATAAGGAAACATGCTTACTTTTACTGCCTGAAAATGAGTTTCATGAACTACCTTTGTTGTATGCTAGTTTTTTAATCAGACTTTCGGATCGTAAGGTGATTTATTTAGGTAACAAGGTTCCAATAAAATCATTGAGATCAGCTGTACTGAAAACTAAACCCGACAATATTTTGATGTTTTTTGTCGACTTTGTTCTTACTGAGCAGATTCAGAAAGATATTGACAGTATAAATAAGTACTTTTTAGGAGATCGAATTTATCTGGCAGGTAAGCATAAATTGATAAAAAGTATTCAAAATGCGGAATTTTTGGGTTCAGCATCAGATATCAAAGTTATACTTGGGCTGAATGAATATTCACAAACTAAAAAAATTGGATAATGTCTAAAATTATTGTCATTGGCTCAGGATTTTCTGGTTTAAGTACCGCTTCCTATTTGGCTGCCGCTGGTCATGAAGTGCATGTCTATGAAAAAAATTCACTTCCGGGTGGACGTGCAAGACAGTTAAGGGATAAGGGCTATGTATTTGACATGGGTCCAAGCTGGTACTGGATGCCAGATGTATTTGAAAGATTTTTCTCTGATTTTGGATATAAAGTATCGGATTTTTACAGTTTGAAGCTTCTGAGCCCATCTTTTGATATCGTCTTCCCGGAATCTGAGGTTATGAGTGTGCCTGAAAATTATAATGAGCTTTGTCAGCTTTTCGAATCCATTGAAAATGGAAGTTCTTCAAAGCTTGAAAAATTCATGACTGAAGCACAATTCAAATATGAAACTGGTATGAGTAATCTTGTTTACAAGCCAGGCTTATCTTTAACAGAGTTTGCAGATCTGGATCTGATTAAAGGCGCTTTTCGTTTGCAGGTTTTCAGTTCATTTAGAAAACATGTTAGAAAATTCTTTAATAATCCAAAGCTTATTGCTTTAATGGAATTTCCTGTATTATTTTTAGGTGCAATGCCACAAGATACCCCGGCACTTTATAGTTTGATGAATTATGCAGGACTTAAGCTGGGAACATGGTACCCTGATGGAGGTTTTGGTAAGGTTATTGATGGATTTTTAGAGGTTGCAAAACGAAATGGTGCAAGTATTCATTTTGATTCGCCCATAGAAAAGATAATAGTTGAAAATAATAAAGCAACAGGAGTATTGGTAAATGGTGTCAAGATAAATTGTGATGCTGTTATTGCCTCAGCTGATTACCATCATGTTGAAAGTAAGTTATTGGAAGACAAATACAGGAATTACAAAGAAAGCTATTGGAAAAGCAAGGTTTTCGCTCCATCATGCCTGATTTTTTATCTGGGATTAAACAAAAAAATTAAAAATATTAATCATCATACTTTATTTTTCGATGAGAGTATTGAACAGCACGCAATCGAAATTTACAAAAAACCTGATTGGCCTGAAAAACCACTATTTTATGTATGTTGTCCTTCAAAATCAGATGATACAATTGCACCAGAAGGACATGAGAATTTATTTCTACTAATGCCTCTCGCTCCTGGATTAATAGATACTGACGAGCTTCGTGAGAAATATTTTAACATCATGATCAAGAGATTAAACAAGCATCTTCAACAAGATATAAGTGAAGCGATTGATTACAAAAAATCTTATTGTACCAGCGATTTTATTAATGATTACCACGCTTATAAGGGAAATGGATATGGACTTGCCAATACTTTATTGCAAACTGCCAATCTAAAACCAAGTATCAAAAACAAGATTGTAAATAACTTATTTTACACCGGACAACTTACTGTTCCAGGGCCCGGTGTACCTCCATCAATTGTTTCCGGTAAAGTGGCTGCCGGACAGTTGATTAAACATTTAAATCGTACCTAGATGAAAGTTCTATTTGATAATCTTTCTGTTGAAATCAGTAAAATTACAACCAAAGCTTATAGTACAAGCTTTTCAATGGGAATCTATTCTCTTCATCATGGCCTGAGGAACGACATCTATTCAATCTATGGATTTGTGCGCCTTGCGGATGAAATAGTTGACAGTTTTGAAGGTTTTGACAAGAAAATTTTGTTGTCAAAATTCAAAGCAGAAACTTACGAGGCAATTGAAAATCGGATTTCACTAAATCCAATTCTTAATTCCTTTCAACAATCTGTAAACCGGAATAATATAGGGCTAGACCTTGTTGAAACATTTTTGAAAAGCATGGAAATGGATCTGGAAAAGATTGATTATACCCTTGAAAAGTATGAACAATATATTTTGGGATCAGCTGAAGTTGTAGGCTTAATGTGCCTTCATGTATTTACAGGCGGTGATCTGACTGAATTTAACAAGCTAAAACCTTATGCAATGAAACTTGGATCTGCATTTCAAAAAGTAAATTTTCTCAGAGACATTAAAGATGATCATTTAATTTTAGGAAGGACTTATTTCCCGGATATAGATATTTCTAAATTTACATCAGAAGCAAAAGAACAGATCGAAATGGATATCGAAAAAGATTTCGTAATGGCTTTAGAAGGAATAAAATTACTCCCGAGTACATCAAGAGGTGGGGTATATCTGGCTTATGTGTATTACAAAGCACTATTCAATAAGATTAAAAAACTTCCACCAAATAAAATATTGACTGAAAGAGTTAGAATTAACAACGGGAAAAAGTTTGGAATTATGGTGAATTGCATAATACAAACCAGATTAAATTTAGTATGAAAACCTTGATTCTCTGTTTTATTTGGGTTCAAAGTATTTCTTGTTATGCATCTTATGAAGATGTAGAAAACATCAGAATGTTGTTTCACAAAGCGCAAACTTCAGAAAAAGCATGCCTTGAACTGATTGATCGTTTGGAACCTTACAATGAATCAAATAACGTACTTTTCATGGGATACAGAGCTTCCGCTGTAATGCTGATGGCTAAACATGTATTCAATCCTTTTAGTAAGTTATCTTACTTTAAAAAAGGTAAGGAAATACTCGAAAGAGCTATTAAGTCAGATTTGGATAATATTGAGTTGAGATTTTTGAGGTATACAATTCAAACAAATGTCCCTTTTTTTCTCAATTACAACCAATACAAGGAAATTGACCGGCTTTTTTTGGTTAATTCCCTTATCAATTTACATGATCAAAAACTAAAGAGAATAATTACATCATATTTGACAACGAATAAAGCATTCTGATGAATAATAGTAGTTTTCAAGGTGCAAACGACTTAATTATACTTGTTAATGAAGATGATGAGGAAGTTGGAATTCAAGACAAGTTTTCTGTTCATCAACTAGGATTACTTCACAGGGCATTCTCTGTATTTGTTTTTAGCTCTAAAAATGAGCTTTTACTTCAACAAAGAGCTGATGATAAGTATCATTCACCAGGCCTTTGGACTAATACTTGCTGCAGTCACCCAATACCGGGGGAGAAAACTATCGATGCCTGTCATCGTAGGTTAATGGAAGAGATGAGTCTTAGATGTGAACTCAGACATGTTTTTAGCTTTATCTACAGGTGCAATTTTTCAAATGGATTAATTGAGAATGAATTTGATCATGTCTATGTAGGATACAGTGATGATTTTCCTGTATTGAATAAATACGAAGCTAAGGACTGGAAATATGTAAGTATAAACGATTTGGAAAGAGAAATTCAATTACAACCCAACAATTTTACAGAATGGCTTAAAATTTGTTTACCAAGACTTATCGAACACACTAAATCTTATCAAATAAACTAATGATCTATCATTTAAGAACGGAACACCTTCTGCCTGTAAGTATTGAAATAGCATGGCATTTTTTTTCATCTGCAAATAATCTTGCAATGATAACTCCACCTGAAATGGACTTTAAGATCTTAACTAAGTTGGAAGACAAAGAAATTTATGAAGGTTTATTGATAGATTATATAGTTAAGCCGGTATTCGGTATCCCATTGAATTGGCAAACTGAGATATTTAAAGTGGATAAGCCTCATAGTTTTGCAGATAGACAACTGAAGGGACCTTATAAAATTTGGGAACATACTCACACTTTCATACAAAAAGAAAATGGAACCCTTATGATTGATGAAGTTAAATACAAAATTCCCCTAGGTATTTTAGGTCAGTTGGCTCATGCCATGTTTGTAAAGGAAAAAGTCGCAGAGATTTTCAAATATCGCGAAAAGGCTTTAGAAAATATTTTCGGGTCTGTTTGATAAAATTATTTTAACTATTTAGATATTCGAAAATATTAAACTTATTTAATTCAATGGAGAAATCTAATTCCACGCCATTAAAAAATATACTAATTACAGGTGCAAGCGGCTTGATTGGTACAAGACTAATTAAAAGTCTGTTAGAAAAGGGACATAAGGTATCAGTGCTTTCTAGACAGTCTTCAGGTTTTAAGGGTACATCAATATTTAATTGGGATGTTGAAAGACAATTGATTGATTTAAACGCCTTTGACGGAATAGATACAATTGTACATCTAGCAGGAGCAGGGATCGCAGATAAACGTTGGACTAAACAGCGAAAACTGGAAATTGTTAATAGCAGAGTTAAATCTACCCAATTACTATACAACACAATTGAAGCAATTAATGCACCAATCAAAACATTAATATCTGCTTCAGCAGTAGGTTTTTATGGCAATAGAAATGATGAGATACTTTATGAAAACAGTGCAGTTGGAACCGGATTTTTAGCAGATTGTTGCAGGCAGTGGGAAGAAGCCGTTGATCAGGGATTAAAATCAGGAATAAGAGTGGTCAAATTGAGGATCGGAATGGTGCTATCGAGAGAGGGAGGAGCATTAACCGAATTGGCAAGGCCAGTGAGTTTTTTTGTAGGTGCTCCATTAGGATCTGGAAAGCAATGGATGCCCTGGATTCATCTGACAGATTTAGTATCAATTATGGAGAAAGCGATTGATAATACTCATTATTCAGGAACATTTAACTCGACTACACCATTTCCGGTTACAAATTACGAGTTTACCAAAATTTTAGCAAGGAAACTTTTTCGGCCGGTTTGGCCAGTGAGTGTTCCGGAATTCATGCTAAAAACTATGCTTGGAGAAATGAGCTCAGTTATTTTAAACAGCAATAGAACTTCTCCTCAGAAGCTGATCGAAATGGGATTTAGCTTTCGTTATCAGGGGCTTGATGCTGCCTTGTCAGAAATTTATTCTCACTAATTTCTTTTAAATAATGAAGAAGGAAATCAGTGTTTGTTGGCTAAGAAGGGATTTAAGGTTAAATGATCATGCAGCATTATATCATGCATTGATGAGTAATTATCCCGTTTTACTGATTTTTGTTTTTGATCCGGGAATTTTAGATAAACTATCAGACAAAGAAGACAAAAGAATTGCTTTTATTCTTCAACAACTTACAAAAATCAATGCTGAGTTGAATAATTATGATTCTAACCTGATGGTTTTACATGAAGAGCCAATTCCAGCTTTTGAAAAGTTAAAATCTGAATTTACCATTAAAGAAGTATATACTAATCATGATTACGAACCTTATGCTTTAACGCGTGATTTAAAAGTAGCTGAATATTTATCACAGGATGGGATTCCCTTCAATACATTCAAAGATCAGGTAATTTTCGAAAAAGCGGAAATTATGAAGTCTGATGGTACACCTTACACAGTATTTACTCCATACTCTAGACGATGGAAAGAGCACTTTTCTAAATTGCAACTCCCGGAATATCCTTCTGAGAGATATTTATCAAATTGCATTCGGATTAAATTTCAGACAATCCCTGAAGCTGAAGATATTGGTTTTATAAATCCAGAATTAAAATTACCCTTAGTAAATATTGAAGAGGAAACTATCCGAAATTATCACCTAACAAGAAATTTGCCCTCAGTAAATGGTACAAGTCATATCAGTACTCATTTGCGATTTGGTACGATCAGTGTTCGTTATCTGGTAAAACTCGCAATCAAATGGAATGAACAATGGTTAAATGAGTTGATCTGGAGAGAATTCTTTATGATGATTCTCTATCACCATCCTCACGTTGTGACTAATAGTTTCAAGAAAAAATATGATCAGATCGAATGGAGGAATAATGAAATTGAATTTCAGGCATGGTGTTCCGGGCAAACAGGATACCCGATTGTTGATGCCGGTATGCGACAGTTGAATGAAACAGGTTTTATGCATAACCGGATCAGAATGGTTGTTGCAAGCTTTTTATGCAAACATTTATTGATTGATTGGAGATGGGGAGAAGCTTATTTTGCTCAAAAACTACTTGATTATGAACTTTCTTCTAATAATGGTAACTGGCAATGGGCATCAGGTAGCGGATGTGACTCTGCACCATATTTTAGAATCTTCAATCCTACTGCTCAGACTCTGAAATTTGATCCTAAACTCACTTATATTAAGACATGGATCAATGATTTCAAAGTAGATTATCTTAAACCGATTGTGCAACATGAATTTGCAAGAAAACGTGCATTGGAGACCTATAAAAATGCAATAAACAAGTAAATTGTTAAACTGTATTTTTAAATTTCCGATTTTCTACCATTAAAATTAGCCTGTTTCATACTTATATAGTTGTATTCTCCATCCTGAGACATCGTTTAGAACATAAATTCAGCTGTATTATTTTTAGATTCTACCCGTATAAACCGTGAAATTTATTAACTTCGTGATACTAAAAACCAATTTTATTATTACAGTGAATATTAAGTTGAATTTTTAAATTAATTAATCTGAATTCAGATAAAACATGGCTGAAGATATAGAAAATGACAATTTAGCGCCCCAGAACGATAGAATTATTCCAATAAATATAGAAGAGGAGATGAAATCTGCTTATATCGATTACTCGATGTCAGTGATTGTTTCCAGAGCTTTACCTGATGTTCGTGATGGTTTAAAACCAGTACATCGTCGTGTACTTTATGGAATGCTCGATCTTGGAGTAACCAGTACTAAACCCCATAAAAAGTCAGCACGTATTGTCGGAGATGTGTTAGGTAAATATCACCCGCATGGTGATTCTTCAGTTTATTTTGCAATGGTCCGTATGGCTCAGGATTGGAGTTTGAGATATCCAATGGTTGATGGTCAAGGTAACTTTGGATCAATCGATGGTGATTCTCCTGCTGCAATGCGTTATACTGAGGCAAGATTAAAAAAACTTGCAGAAGAAATGTTGGCTGATATCAACAAGGAAACTGTTGATTTCCAGCTAAATTTTGATGACACATTAGAGGAACCTACTGTACTGCCTTCGCGTATTCCAAACCTACTGGTAAATGGTGCCTCAGGTATTGCTGTTGGTATGGCTACGAATATGCCTCCTCACAATTTAACAGAGGTTGTCAATGCAACAATAGCCTTTATTGAAAACAGAGATGTAACTGTTGCTGATTTAATGCAGCATGTTAAAGCACCTGATTTTCCAACCGGTGGTATTATTTATGGCTATTCAGGTGTTCAGGAAGCATTTGAGACTGGCAGAGGCAGGATCGTCATGAGGGCGAAAGCTGAAATTGAGGTCTATAAAGGAGATCGGGAGCGTATCATCGTGAATGAAATTCCATACCAGGTCAATAAAGCAAATATGATTGAACAGACTGCCGGTCTGGTAAATGATAAGAAAATAGAGGGAATTTCTGAAATCAGGGATGAATCAGATAGAGATGGAATGCGTATCGTTTATGAAATTAAGCGTGATGCAAATGCTTCAGTAGTATTAAATAATCTGTTTAAATATACTGCTCTTCAAACTTCATTTAGTGTGAATAACATCGCGCTGGTGAATGGTCGCCCGATGATGTTAAATCTCAAAGACCTGATCAGACACTTTGTTGATCATCGGCATGAAGTGGTTATTCGAAGAACTAAATTTGACCTTTCAGAAGCCGAAAAAAGAGCACATATTCTTGAGGGATTATTAATTGCACTTGATCATCTGGATGAGGTAATTAAATTGATCCGTGCAGCTAATAGTCCGGACGATGCCCGTGTTAGTCTAATGGATAGTTTTAGTTTGTCTGATATTCAAGCTAGAGCTATTCTCGACATGACGCTACGTCGTTTAACAGGTCTGGAACGGGATAAGATCAAAGAAGAGTATGCTGAATTAATGAATACCATTGAGTATTTAAAGTCTGTTTTAGCTGATGAAGGTTTACGTATGCAGATTATTACTGATGAGCTAACAGAAATTCGCGACAAATTCGGTGATGAACGACGTACTTCAATCACCCACTCTGCAGATGATATGCGGATGGAAGATTTTATAGTTGATGAAGAAGTTGTTATCACCATATCTCATGAAGGATATATCAAAAGAACTCCTCTAACCGATTATCGTAAGCAGGGTAGAGGTGGAAAAGGTTCAATGGGTTCACAATCAAGAGATAAAGACTTTATTGAACACATATTGATTGCAACCAATCATAATTATATGTTATTTTTCACAGAAACTGGTAAATGTTTCTGGTTAAGGGTTTTTGAAATTCCTGAAGGAACACGTACCAGCAAAGGAAGAGCAATTCAGAATGTGATTAATATTCCTAAAGAGGAGAACATAAAGGCTTATATTAAAGTTGTTAATTTGAAAGACCAAGATTACCTTGAAAATAACTTCATTATTATGTGTACTAAGAAGGGTACTATTAAAAAGACTTTTCTTGAGGCCTATTCCCGTCCTAGGGCAAATGGAATCAATGCGATAAATATAAATGAGGGAGATCAACTGCTCGAAGCTTGTTTAACAACCGGAACAAGTGAAATTGTGATGGCTTTAAGATCTGGCAGAGCAATCAGATTTAATGAATCCACAGTTCGTCCAATGGGCCGTACTGCTACCGGAGTTCGTGGAATTACCTTAGCCAATGTTAATGATGAAGTTGTGGGTATGATAAGTGTTAATAACCCTGAAGTAACTGTTCTGGTCGTCTCTGAAAATGGATATGGTAAGCGTACCGACATTGATGATTACCGTGTTACCAACAGGGGAGGAAAAGGTGTCAAAACAATCAATGTTACAGATAAAACCGGTGAACTGGTTGCGATTAAAGATGTAACGGATAATGATGATTTGATGATTATTAATAAATCAGGTATTGTTATCAGGATTGGTGTAAGCGATTTGCGAGTAATGGGGCGTGCAACACAGGGTGTTCGACTGATTACATTTAAAGGAGATGATGCCATTGCATCAATCGCAAAAGTTGAACATGAAGAAGAAGAAGCCGACGAAGCAGAAACTTCAGAGAGTGAAACTGATGTTGATTTAAATTCAGAAAATCAGGAAACCAAATCTGAGGAATAAGTGCATGAAAAAAGTATTTTTACTTCTTTTATTCAATGTTTTTCTGTTGCTGTTAAATTCAAAGGCGCAGACCAGAAACGAGGCACTTATTGTTAAAGAGGCAATGAACAGTTTTGCACGGTATTCTTCCACCAAAGACATAAAAAATCTTGAAAATGCTCGAAAGTTGATTGATGATTCATACAAAACTAAATCTGACTCTGCAGCATTCAGAAATAATCTGATTAGAGGACTCGTATATTCTACTTTTGCCAGAATAGATTCAAATCTAAAGTACACTTACAAAAAAGACCCATTGGAAGTAACGCTGTTCTCTATGAAAAAGGTCTATGGTTCAAGATTTGCGGAAGATGCTAAGGACCAGATTTCATATATTGAAAATCAATTAAAACTCACTTATCTGTACAGAGCAAATACAACTTTCAAAAACCGTAATTATGCTGATGCGCTTAAATATTTTACTATTTTAGACTCCATTGATCGAAATAATATTTCAGTTACACACAATCTCGCACTACTTTGTCAGGAAACAGGAAATTACATTAAAGCTATCGGCTATTATGAAAAGTTAATAGTTAACAGATCAAAACCTGAGTACTATATGGTCCTTTCTAACTTATATGAGTCGCTCAACGATGAAATAAATACCGTCAGAGTCCTGAGTGCAGGAAGCAAAGCATATCCGGGCAATCGCGACCTTGTTTTCAAATTGATTAATGTTTTATTGATAAGAAATGATTACCGGGAAATAATTAAGTTTACTGGTCAAGCACTTAAATTAGATGAAAATAACATCAATCTGAACTATCTGGCCGGTTTTTCCCATGAAATGACAGGGGATTTTACAAAAGCTGAGGAATACTATAAAGTAATTTTAACCATCAACCCTAATAATTATGAGGCTAATTTTGCGTTAGGTTTGCTTTATCTTAATCTTTATCTTGATGACAAGGAGCAAACCGGAATGATGTATATTTCGAAATACTATTTGACTAAAGCAAATGAAATTGATCCAAATGAATTAAAGGTACTCAGCGCATTATCAATTTTGTATAAGAATACAGGTGAAAAATCAGAATTACAAAAAATAAACAACAGAATAAACCAACTCAAACTAAATTAAAAACATGAAAATTAAATCTTTCATTTTGGCAGCTGTGTTTTCAGCCTCAACCCTTATGGTTTTTGCACAGAAAGGGGAAGTAACCAGTGCCAGGACTAATTATGAAAAATTTTTGGGATTAAAGGATGCAAACTCTATGTTACTTGCTCTCCCAAATATTAAAGCTGCAAAAATATCAATTGATAAGGCAGTTGTACATGCTAAGACACTTGAGGATCCAGCTGCCTGGACCTATAAGGCTCTTATTTATGGTGAATTGGCCTTATTGGATTCCGTTCCTGAAACATCTAAACCATTAATTGAAGAAGCGAAGGCTGCACATAAAAAAGCAAGCGAGCTGGACAAAGCTGGTGAAAATAAGGCCAATCTTGAAAATGTTTATGGTTCAGTATTTAGTCAATATGAACTAAATCAAGGTGTTAAAGCTTATCAGACAAATGAATTTGCCAATGCTTACACTGCATTTAATAATGCATTAAGCTTCCGTCCAGGAGATACAACAATAACATATTATGCAGGCTTATCAGCTATAAACGCAAAGAACTATAAAGCAGGAATTCAAAGCTATGAGTCTTTGATTAAAACCAATTTTTCTGCCAATAGTCAGATTTATCTTGATTTATCGCGTTTATATACCATGGAAGGTGATACTGCAAGAGCTATTGCAGTTGCATCTGAAGGTGCAAACAAATTTAATGACGCAACTTTGGCCACTCAGGAGATTGAACTTAGTTTGATGTCTGGTAAACAAAAAGAAGTTATTGCCAGAATATCTGAGCAGGCACAAAAAGATCCGAAAAATAAATTATATCCTTATTATTTGGGTATTGCTTACAGTACAATTGGCGAATCGTCAAAAGCGGAAGAAGCTTACTTAACGGCTCTAAAAATTGACCCTAATTTTGCTGATGCTAGTACAAATATTGGAGGAATTATTTTAAATAAGGGTATTAATTTATTTAATAAGGCTAATCAGCTACCTCAAAATCAGCAAAAGGAGTATGAAGCTATGATTAAAATCGGAGAAGTAGAACTTGAGAAAGCATTACCATATTTAATAAAGTCTAATGAGTTGGATCCTAAGTCCCGGATTGCACTTGAAAACCTTAAGACATATTATATCATTAAAAAGAATCAGGAAAAGGTAACAGAGATCTCTGCCAAGCTTGAGAACTTGTAAAATAGATAGGATGTATATTCATAAGCCTAAACAGGAAACTGTTTAGGCTTTTTTATTTAATTCTTTTGGGTTATTAAACTATCTAAGAAATCTCTGCCAAGCTTGAGAACTTGTAAAATAGATAGGATGTATATTCATAAGCCTAAACAGTTTCCTATTTAGGCTTTTTTATTTAATTCTTTTGAGTTATTTAACTATATATTTAACATAATATTAATTATAAGACATATATAATTAATATTCGCGTTACGCGAATTGCAAAATAATAATGTTAATAAGCCCTTAAATGTTAATAAAAGCACTTAATAGCATCAAAAAGATCTTTCCGAACAATTTGACAGCCAATAGAAAAAATAATTTCATCTTTAAATGTTTTTAACTACCTTTATGATTATATTAATTAATAACACAATGCAAAAAGAAGGTACAGTAAAGTTTTTTAATGAAACTAAGGGATTCGGGTTCATCGTACCCGCAGAATCAGGTGATGAGGATGTATTCGTTCATTCATCTGGTCTAATTGATCAAATTCGTGAAAACGATAAAGTTCAATACGAAGTTGAGCGTGGCAAAAAAGGCCTGAACGCTGTTAATGTGAAAGTTGTTTACTAAATCAACATAAACCATTTTAACAAAGAAAAGCATGTCGTAAGACATGCTTTTTTTGTTATACCGCATTTTTTTGTTAAACTAAACCGTTGGGAAGATTAGCCAACTCACCATGCTCTCCATTTTGTATTGTAATAGGAGCATATTTAAATTTTTCCTGATTAAACCTCAATAATTATATTATTTTATAATATTCAGTTTCACTATATTTTATATGTCATTCTTTAATCAAACCGATTAGGTATTTTTGTGTACCATTCAGTTTTAGAATTAATGAAGCAATCACGGGAAATTAAAACATTTATTTTCAGTCAGTACTTTTCAGAAGGATTGCGTATAACATTTGGTGTTCTTCTCCCCTCTTTAGTTTTTTTTCATTTAGATCAGCTTCAAATTGGATTAACCATTTCATTAGGTGCAGTATGTGTTAGCATCGCAGATAATCAGGGACCTATTAATCATAAGCGCAATGGGATGATTTTCTGCAACATTTTTATATTTCTCACCACCCTTTTAACAGGCTATTTAAATAAGTACCCAATCCTTCTTGGCTTTGAAATCATTTTTTTATGTTTTCTTTATTCCATGTTTTCTGTTTATGGAAACAGAGCATCCTCAATTGGAACAGCTGCATTACTAATAATGATACTCTCTATAGATCAGGATGCAACAGTATTTACTGGTACATGGGGTCATGCCCTCTTAATTTTGGCTGGTGGAATATGGTACATGCTTCTAAGTCTTTCATTATCTCAAATCAGACCATACAGACTTGCTCAACAGGCAATGGGAGAATGTATTCGAGTGGTTGCCGAATACGTGAGGCTAAAGGCTGATTTTTATGATAAAGAAACTGATTTTGAAGAAAATTACAAAAAATTGATCTCTCAGCAGATTGTTGTACATGAACAACAAAACTCAGTTAGAGAATTATTATTCAAGACCAGATATATGGTTAAGGAGTCTACCTTAGTAGGAAGACTCCTTATTCTTGTGTTTCTTGATGTGGTGGATCTGTTTGAGCAAGCTATGGCAACTCATTATGATTACCGAACCCTTCATAAAACCTTTGGAAGGTTGAGTGTATTGAAGGAATTCAAAGCAATTGTTATTAAACTTTCTGATGAACTCGAAAACCTCAGTTATTATATTATTAGCAATCAAATTCCAAAGCGACTGAATGACTTCAAATACGAACTCGAAATCTTAAAAAAGTGTATTGACCAGGTTGAAGAATCAGGAACTAATGCTTTTGTCCTTAAAAAAATTCTGATCAATGTTAAAAATATGATTAGTCGGGTAGATAAAATATATACTTACTTTAATCAGAAACAGTTTTCAGGGAAGGAATTAAAAAGCGAGGTCGATTTAAGTAAATTCGTTTCCCATCAAACTTTTGATTTCAAGATTCTGAAAGAGAATCTAAGTCAGAAGTCATCCATTTTCCGGCACTCTGTTAGAGTAGCACTGATGTGTCTGATCGGATTTCTTGTTTCAAAACTGTTTCCCGTAGGCTACCACAGTTACTGGATACTCTTAACTATATTGGTCTTGCTAAAACCGGCATACAGTCTTACAAAACAAAGAAATATAGAACGGCTTATTGGTACTATTGCTGGTGTAGTAGCTGGCGCACTTATTTTGATATTTATAAAGGATAAAACTGCCTTGTTCCTAATTCTGCTTGCGTTCATGATTGCATCATATAGTTTTCAAAGATTAAATTATATTGTTAGTGTCTTGTTTATGACACCGTACATTCTTATTCTATTCAGTTTTCTGGGTGAGAATAATATGAATATTGCCCAAGAAAGAATCATTGATACTTTCATTGGATCATTCATAGCCTTGTCTGCCAGTTATCTGGTGCTACCTAATTGGGAGTCTAATCAATTTAAAGACTTTATGCAGGACGTAATGATTTCAAATTATCAATATCTTCAAAAAGTTGCCATCATGATTTCAGGAGGTACTCTTGATATCACAGCATATAAGTTGGTACGTAAGAATGTTTATGTTAGTTCAGCCAATTTGGGAAGTGCGTTTCAGAGAATGCTATCAGAACCTAAAAGTAAACAACAAAACATCAAGGAACTTCATAATTTTGTTGTACTAAACCATATGCTCTCATCTTATACTGCTAACCTAATAACAAATCTTCAGCAGCAAAATAATCAAACAATAAACGAGTCACATATTAAATTGATTAGAAGGTCTTTATATACTTTCTCTGAAGTAATTAATTCTATGAAAGATGTCCAGTTAGAAGAATTTGAGATAGTACATGACTCAAAATCTTTTGGTGAAAATTCAAATGAATCAAATTTACTATCAGAGCAGCTTGAGCTTGTTAATAAATTGATACTGGATCTTCAGAAACTTATCCAAAATCAAAATTCAATAGAAAAACTAATGTCAATTAAAAAACCTGTTCAATTTTCTTGTTTTCTCTACCATTTTTGAAGGCTTCACGTGGCTTGAGACCTAATAATTTAAACATTTCCATATCTTCATTAAATGCCGGGTTGGGGGTAGTTAGTAATTTATCCCCCGCAAATATTGAATTTGCTCCAGCCATAAAACATAGAGCCTGGTCTGTCAAGCTCATTTCTGTCCTACCTGCCGAAAGTCTTACAACGGTTTTAGGCATAATAACACGTGCTGTAGCAATCATTCTAACCATTTCCCAAACTGAAACTCTGGGTTGTTCAGCTAATGGCGTTCCCTTAACCGGGACAAGTGCATTAACCGGAACTGATTCTGGGTGTTTTGACATATTTGACAATGTTTTTAACATTGCAATTCGATCATTAACCGTTTCACCCAGCCCGATAATTCCGCCGCTGCAAACAGTTAGTTTGGCTTTCCGGGCATTATCAATTGTTTTTAAGCGATCGTCATAGGTTCTCGTCGTTATAATGCGCTTATAATCATCCTCAGAAGTGTCGAGATTATGGTTATAAGCATAGAGTCCGGCATCTGCTAAACGTTGTGCCTGTGCTTCTGTCAGCATTCCAAGTGTGCAACAAACTTCCATATCAAGGGCGTTAACTGAACTAACCATTTCAATCACTCGATCAAAATCCCGATTATCCCTTACTTCCCTCCAGGCTGCTCCCATACATAAACGGGAAGCTCCAGCATCTTTAGCTTGTTTTGCGGCTTCTGTTACTTGCTCAACAGACATAAGAGCCTGAACTTCAAGATCAGTCTGATATCTGGCAGCTTGAGGACAATAAGCGCAGTCCTCAGGACAACCTCCTGTTTTTATAGAAAGAAGACTGCTAATCTGTACTTCGGAATAATCCTTATTTTCTCTGTGCACAGTTGCTGCGCGATAGATTAAATCGAGTAGCGGACTATTATAGATTTCTGCAATTTCTTCTTTAGTCCAGTTATTTCTGATCTCAGTCATATTTAGGAGCTTTTTTTATTGACGACAAATCTATAATAAAATCATCAGCCAAAAAAAGGAAATGATATAAATCAAAGAATCAAATTACTAGCCAAGCCTAAAAGTAATAAGAAACCAAAAACATCAGTAAATGTTGTGATAATTATAGATGAAGCTACTGCAGGGTCAATCCCCACCCTTTTGAGAATTAATGGAATTGCTGAACCCGAAATTCCAGCAATAATAAGGTTGCCGGTCATTGCAAAAAAAATGACAAGACCCAACATTGCGTTCTGGTCATAGAGCAATGCAAATATGAAGACAACACAGCCAATTACTGCTCCGTTGATCAATCCTACAGTAAATTCCTTTAATACTGTTCTGTAAGCCTGGTTATCAGTTAAATCATTTAGTGAGATACGCCTAACTGTTACAGCAAGTGCCTGAGTGGCAGCATTTCCACCCATTCCTGCTATTATCACCATATAACCTGCCAGTAAACCTAAACCTGCTATAGTACTATCGTAATATCGAATGATCGAAGCTGCAAGAAAGGCAGTACCAAGATTCAATACCAGCCATGGTAAACGGCTTTTTACTGCTTCTTTCCAGTTACCTGCAAGTTCTTCATCCTCAGATACACCAGAGATCTTCAGGATATCTTCAGTATTCTCCTCCTCCATCACATCGATCACATCATCAAATGTAATTCGGCCAAGAAGATGCATCTGATCATCAACAACAGGAATACTGGTAAGATTATATTGAGAAATTAACTTTGCAACTTCTTCCTGATCTGTATCGGCTTTAACAAATACAAAATCAGAAATTATTAATTGACTTATATAAACATTGTTTCTGGCTTTTATTAAATCCTTTAATGAAACAATTCCTTTTAAAATATTATCATTGTCAATTACATTAATAGTATAAAACTCTTCCATTTCCTCCGACTGGCGGATTATTTCCTCAAGCGCATCCTTTTTTTGAAGACTTTCATTGATTTTTATTACCTGGGTGTTCATCAAGCCCCCGGCGGTATCTTCTTCGTATTTTAAGAGATTTCGGATATTAGAGGCATCTTCCTCATCGAGGCCCAAAAGTATTTCTTGTTGTTGCTCTTCTGGTAACTGACTAATAATATCTGTTGCATCATCATAATCAAGCTCTTCTACAATTTCTGAACGCCGATCTGGATCGAGATTTTCAAGTAATTTTTCCGGATGAAACTCTGCATCCATTTCGGAAATTACTTCAGAAGCAAGTTCTGCCGGTAAAATGCTAATTATGCGCTCTCTGGATTCTTGAGATAAGCTTTCAAAAAGTATGGCTATCTCTGAAGTATGATATTCGGAAATAAGCTCTTTTAAAACCAAGTCATCTTCCTCAAGAGCCCGCTTTATCTTTACAAGATCTGTTTTATCTAATTCGAAAGACTGCATATACAAAAGTAGGAAATGGAGTTGAGAAATGACCAGATTTTGTCTTTTAAGGACAAGGGAATTTAAAATTAGAAATATCTCTCTTGTACTTTAATATAATCAACTTTTATTAAGCCAGCCTTTACGCCAGAAGTAAACCAATTGAAAGATTGCAATTAGTAGCATTCCAAGCATAGTATACTCATATCCGTGCTCCATATATAGCTCTGGCATATTACTGTTAAGCATTTTACCTGTTAATGGGTCTTGCTTTGCAAAATTCATCCCATATATTCCGGCAATAAAAGTGAGTGGGATAAAAATGGATGATATGATCGTCAATACTTTCATGATTTCATTCATCCTGTGACTTATTAGTGATAAGTTCATATCTACAAGACTGGTTGTCAGATCTTTATAACTTTCAACAAGATCAATTATCTGCATGCAGTGATCATAGGTATCTCTCAAAAAAGTTTTGGTTATTTTATTGATTAAGCCGGATTCACTTCTGATCATATCATTTATTTTATCACGTTCTGGCCATACAGCCCTTCGAATCGTAATCATTTCCCTTTTAATATTTTGGGTTTGAAACATGAGTGCTTTGTCAGCCCTACGGTATAAAAGCTGCTCAATTGTTTCCAGTTCATCACCTAATTTATAAATCAGTCTGAAATAATTATCTACAATAACATCAATTAATGCATATAATAAATAGGAGGTCTCCCCTGTCCGGATATTTCCATTTCCTCCCTTCAAACGGTTTATCACAGGCTCAAAGGTTAAAGAATAGCTTTCCTGAAAACTGATCAGCACATGAGGCAATAAAATAAATGATACCTGATCATTTTCAATCTCCAGATTCTCATTAACGTACATATTTCTGCTTACAATAAACAGAAGATCACTGTACTCATCAAGCTTTGGTCTTTGCCGGCAGTCTGTAATATCCTCCATCAACAGCTTATTGATGCTGAATTTATTTTGAAGATATTCCAGAAGTTTGATATCTCCAATTCCACGAATATCTATCCAGAAATTAAATTCCGGATAAGATTCAAGCTCCATATCTATTTCTTCACAGGAATTAACTGCCTTTATATGATATTCATTTGATTTAAAAGAATGTATAGTAATTCTGGGCTTTAACGCACCTTCATAAAGTTGAATGGATCCAGGACTTGTCCCGGATATTGGAACATATTTTTTGGATTTTAAACTTATTCTTCGAATCCTGGTCATGCTTGAAGATACTTAATACTTTGTGGTCCCTGATTAAAAATGAGATCAATAACGCTCAAATTAGGTAAAAACCCATTCCTTTCTTCAAAAACCTGAAAGTATTGTTTAAAACTGAGATCAGAAACGCGTTTTGGATGTATATTTTCTCTGTAATCATCCAGTTTGGGATCAGGTAGCTGGTAATTATTAGTATAGTTATATTCAATGCTTATTTTAAGGAAACGGGTTAACAGCTGCAGTAATTCCTCATTGTAATCGAAAAGAAATTCCCATTTCTTTTCATAAAACCTAATCAGATCATCTTCGTAATATTCGAAATAAGCCGAGCTTCTATATGATGTTTCTAAACTCTTCCAATGAAGTCTTTGCCATTTAAAGTCATAACTTATTTTAACATCCTTGACAATAGTATGGTTTTTAGAACCCTTGATAACAGGAACAATTAAGTCTAATGCACCATTAGGAGAGTGGATTACAGCTCTGTTTCGATAGCTTTGTTTCAGGAAATTTTCAGAATTTTCAATTAGCAAAGTATCTTTATACTTTAGTAATTTACTGAAGTACTCAATAGAAGGAAGATAAAATAAAGGGAAAATAGCACCTTTTTCCATCGTTTAAGTTAAGTTTGCAAATATTTTTCCAATATTAGTAATTAAACGGTTTGCTGCAATGACGTAATTATTAACAGGCAATGAATATTTTATTCTAAACAGCTTATTCAATTCTTAATGAATCTAATTACCTACCGATTTACAGCCTCCATCTTATATCTCCTTTCTCTCCTTCCGTTTCCTGTTCTCTATTTCTTATCAGATATTCTGTATGGAATTTTATATTATGTTTTTAAATACAGAAGAAAAGTTGTCTTGACTAACCTCTTAAATTCATTCCCTGAAAAATCGAGATCTGAAATTGAACTGATAGAGAAACGATTTTACCGATATCTAGCAGATTTAATGTTTGAATCAATTAAAACATTAACAATCAGTGCGAAGGAGATCAAAAAAAGGTTCGTTTTTAAAAACATAGAGATTCTAAAAAAGCACCTTCAAAATGGCAAATCAGTGATTGCTGTTTCGGGACATTATGGTAATTGGGAATGGGGTCCCCTTGCTACAGGACTCGAAATAAAAGATAAAGTACTTGTTGTGTATAAGCCTTTATCAGATAAGCGTTTTGAAATGCTGATGAATTCCATGAGATCCCGTTTTGGATCAATAATGGTTCCAATGAAACTTACATTAAGGAAAGTAATTGAGTACAAAAATGAGCCTAGTGTGCTTGTTCTTATTGGTGATCAAACACCAACCCGCGAAGAATCTCATTACTTTACCACCTTTTTGAACCAACAGACTGCTGTGTTTTTGGGGGTGGAAAAAATTGCTCTAAAGCTGAATAATCCAGTAGTATATTTTAGCATAAATAGAATAAAAAGAGGTTATTATGAATGCTTTGTTAAATCATTAATTCAAAATCCAGAAAATACCATAGAACATGAAGTTACTCAGGCTCATATCAAAGAGCTTGAGAAAAATATCCGGATTCATCCGGAATTCTGGTTATGGTCACACAGAAGATGGAAATTTAGTTCAAGTAATTTAAAAAATGTCTAAAAGCCCCAGAGTAGCAGTAGTAATTCTTAACTGGAATGGACGAAACTTTCTGGAAAGCTTTCTTCCCTCTGTAATTGCCAGTACCTATCCAGGACTTAAAATAATTGTCGCTGATAATGCTTCAACAGATCAATCAGTTGAATTTCTTCAAAGCAATTATCCCCTTGTAAGTTTAATTCAAAACGATAAGAATTATGGTTTTGCTGAGGGTTATAACAGAGTGATAGCTTTGCTCGATTTTGAGTATTTTATTTTGCTTAATTCGGATGTTGAGGTTTCATCTAACTGGATAGAACCGGTAATTGATTTTATGGAATCTGACATCAATATTGCAGTTGCACAACCTAAGATTCTATCCTACTCTAAAAGGAACAATTTTGAATATGCTGGTGCTGCCGGCGGTTATCTGGATGCTCTGGGCTATCCGTTTTGCAGAGGTAGAATATTTGATACCGTTGAAGAAGACTTGGAACAGTATGATGATTCGTCTGAAATCTTTTGGGCTTCAGGTGCTGCTTTCTTTATAAAACGTAAATATTGGTTAGAAACTGGTGGATTTGATCCTGATTTCTTTGCCCATATGGAAGAAATTGATCTTTGTTGGCGACTCAAGAACCTGGGCTATAAGATTGTTTTTTGTCCGAAATCAAAAGTATTTCATGTTGGAGGTGGTACATTGAATGCAGAAAGTCCCTTTAAAACGTTTTTAAATTTCAGGAATAACCTTGTCATGCTTCAAAAAAATCTAAACTCAGTAAATGCATTTCTGATTATTTTTATACGTTTCTGGCTTGATTTACTTTCCTTAATTAAATATTTAGTTGATGGTAAACCCCAAAATGCTTTGGCGATATCCAAGGCACATTTTTATTTTTTCGCTCATCTTTTTAAAAATATCAAAAAGGCCGGTGAAATCAATAAGTCAAAATTTAATTCGGCGGGATTTTACAAAGTAAGTATTGTCTGGGAATATTTTATCAGAAAGAAAAAAACGTTCAGTAGTTTAAAAAAAACTATCTAAAGCCATTTTATAACCTGAAAGTCCAAAACCCGTTAGTACACCCTTGCAATTTTTTCCTGTTAGTGAAATATGCCGGTATTCTTCACGTGAATAAATATTGGAGATATGTACTTCTACAACAGGAGTTTTAATAGCTGCAATAGCATCAGAAATAGCTACTGAAGTATGAGTAGAGCCTCCACCATTCAAGATAATACCATCATAACTGAATCCAACTTCATGCAATTTATTGATGATTTCACCTTCAACATTACTTTGAAAATAGTCAATTTGAATTGAACTATACTTAGATTTTAACTCCTCAAAATAAGAATCAAAGCTATTATCACCGTAGATAGATTTCTCACGAACGCCTAGTAAATTTAAATTTGGTCCGTTAATTATCTGTATTTTCATGGCTTATTCGTTATTTATGTTCTCAAAATTATGAATACCAAATGGCGTTTCACTATCAAACTTAAAAAATAAATTGGATTGGCAATCAGAACTTAAGAGCTTTAAGTCATATTTAAGATTAGAACGTTCGCTATCTGGAAATACCATTGAGGCATATTTACATGATGTAGACATGCTGATTCAGTTTTTCAATAGTAATTCTTCAAAAAGAGACTTGTCCGATGTTTCTCCTGATGACTTAAAAGAATTTCTGGTTTGGATAAATGAGCTTGGTATGCTCCCTCCGACTCAGGCAAGGGTTTTATCAGGATTGAAAGCATTTTTTAAATTTTTGCTATTGGATAATCAAATTAAAGTTGATCCATCTGCACTAATTGAGAGTCCTAAAACCAGTAGAAAATTACCCGACACACTTAGTATTATAGAAATCAACAAGTTAATAGAGGCAATAGATCTATCAAAAGCTGAAGGAATGCGTAATAAGGCGATGCTTGAGCTTTTATATGGCTGTGGATTAAGGGTTTCTGAACTTACTAACCTAAAAATTTCGAATCTCTTTTTGGACATTGATTTTATTAAGATACTTGGTAAGGGAGATAAAGAGCGTTTGGTTCCGATTGGAACAGAGGCAATAAAATTTCTAAGGATATTTATCGAAGAAATTAGGGTTCATATTGCCGTTAAGCCCGGAAAAGAAGATTTTGTGTTTTTAAATATGCGTGGAAGTCCCATCTCAAGAGTTATGGTGTTTCTGATTATCAAAGATCTGGCTAAAAAGGCGGGAATCAATAAAAGTATAAGTCCGCATACCTTCAGACATTCCTTTGCCACCCATTTGATTGAAGGCGGTGCAGACCTCAGAGCCGTTCAGGAAATGCTTGGGCATGAAAGTATTACCACAACTGAGATATACACTCATTTAGACCGTGATTATTTGAGAGACACCATTATTCAGTTTCATCCCAGAAGCTGATCTTATTGTTCTTCTCTAAAATAAACCTTGTAGTAATTCATTAATTTATCATCATCAAAACCTTTTTCAATCAGTTCTTTGTTTCCATGTATATAAATATGAAAGTTCTTATCGAGTTTTAAAACGCTTTTAAAAACCCTTGATTGTTTCTTAACTGCAGCTCCCGAAATATCAAATGGCTGATCAATGCCGGCATTAAATTCCTCATTGTATTCCCGGCTAAATTTTTTGAATGATTCAATTGCCTTGGGATTTTCGATCACTACTTCTGAAAATTCATCCAGATCGAAACTATCTTTCTCCTTGAAATATTTCATTGAACGGTTCAATAAGTCGATCTTATCAGCTTTAGAAATATCAAACTCATCATCTATTTTATTGGTAATGAATTTTTTATAAACTCCCAATGTTGTATTGGTCTTGTTAAAACTATCATTTCTGATTTTTAATTGTAAGAATTCATCCCTCCAGTAAGCTGCATCGCTTCTGTTAGTCTGATCAACAAGCATCACTCGGTAACCTTCCTCCTTTTCAGTATTGAAGATGAGGCAGCCTTTATCCAGTTTCTGGATATTAATGGCGTCTTCCTCATAGTGAAGTGCAAAACCACCTTGTCCAGGATTAACTTTTAGATAACTTTCTCTACTCTCGGATTTAAAAATACCAAGTGCATCATGCAATTCACCTTCCATTTGTAAATCTTTAAACAAGGCTATGTAAAGCTCCCCTGCCTTAATTTTGGGATGATTTGAGCTTTCATACAGGTATTTAGCTATATTCCCGCTCAACTCGTGAAAGCTGGCTCCATCAGAAAATATCATGGAACTAAAATGAAACAATTCATTGAGATTAAGATTACCACTTGAATGAGTAAACCTGTAAACTTCATTTGTCTTTTCAAATGGCGAAAAAAAATACTTTAACAGCAAGTTCCTTAAAACTTCATCAGCAATTTTTAATGGCTGTTCAGACAAAATATAAAATTCATCTTGAATCTTATTTCCAACCCTATGCACAGAAAGCAGATCCATTGAAGCTTCAAAAAAAGATATCATAATATTTTAATAATAAGATTGTTATATTATTTGATATGAATGTATAGTTAATATATTTGACTTCTGATCATTCTGTCTTTTCCACTCAGATCCTGTCTCAATTCAATATTTATAAACCCCATTTGTTTTAATAAGTGAACCGTTTCCTTTCCCAGGTTCTCATTGATCTCAAGATATAAAGACACACTTTTGTCTGAATGTTTTAATGCGAAGTCAGCAATTGCCCTGTAAAATATGAGCGGATCATCGTTTGGAACAAATAACGCGAGATGTGGTTCATAATCAAGTACATTTGGTAACATTTGTTGTTTCTCTGCCTCTGTAACATATGGTGGATTGCTTACTATGATCCCGAATTTCTCCTCTCTTAACTCTTTGTTTATTGGATTTAATATATCATCCTGAATAAAATATATTCTTGTTGCATTTAAAGCTGCATTTTGCTTTGAAACATGCAATGCTTCAGGAGAAACATCAAGGGCATAAACCTGAGCTTCAGGGAGATGAAATTTCAGAGATATTGGAATACATCCACTTCCTGTTCCAATATCAATAATTTTTAATGCCTCTTGCGATATTTTGGACTTGCGGGTATCGGAAAGTATCCATTCAACCAGTTCTTCTGTCTCAGGCCTTGGAATCAGTACTGAGGGATTAACTTTAAAGCTAAGTCCATAGAAGTCTGTTTCACCAATAACGTATTGAAGTGGCATTCTGGTTTTTATTTGTTTTAGGATTTTTAATAAGGATTCATATTGATCAACAGGAATTTCTATATCCTTCAGATTTAGGTACTCATATCGTTTTAATTTAGAAACATGGCTGATACTTAACCAGGCTAGACTAGCCGCTTCCTGTTTATCGTAAAGAGTGCTTAATGTTTTTATATAAATCTGTTCTACCTCTCTGAATGTCATTTTGCAAATTAAACCAATTCAGCGGAAAAATTGCAGAATAAAGGTCTTGAGTGCGATTGAATATAAATAAATTGCTCTTGGGTGTTTTTTAGCAATTCATAGCTATTTTTACAGAATGCATTCTCACCAAAACTACATGCAGCGTTGTTTAGATCTCGCCCAACTTGGATCTGGCTATGTTAGTCCGAACCCATTGGTAGGATCAGTAATAGTTTGTGACCATAAAATTATAGGTGAAGGATATCATAGCTTTTATGGGCAGGCACATGCGGAGGTAAATGCAATTAATCAGGTTTTTGAAAATCATGAAAATGCTCCGGAGCTATTAAAAAGATCAACAATTTATGTTAATCTCGAACCATGTTCTCATTTTGGAAAGACTCCACCATGCGCAGACCTTATCATTTCAAACGAAATTCCAAGAGCAGTTATTGGTTGTCGTGATCCTTTTGATCAGATAAATGGTAAGGGAATAGAAAAACTCAGAAAGGCCGGTATTGAAGTTCTGGAAGGCATAATGACACAGGACTGTATTGATTTTAACAAAAGATTCTTTACCCGAATTCAAAAGCAAAGACCTTATATTATTTTAAAATGGGCTCAAACTATGGATGGTTTTTTTGCGCCTTCAGACAAGTCCCAGAAATGGATAAGTTCACAAAATGCAAAACAATTAGTCCATCGTTGGCGGACAGAAGAGGATGCAGTATTGATAGGAAAGAAAACAGCAATAGCCGATAATCCCCAATTAAACGCTCGCGAATGGTCTGGAAGAGATCCAATACGGATTGTTATTGACAGGCGATTGGAACTGCCAAAAGATCTGAATGTATTTGATCAAAGTCAGGATACAATTATATTTAATGAGCAAAAAACCGATCTTGTCGGTAGAATTAAATACCTTGAACTAGAAGATTTCGACAATTTATTACCTCAACTAATTGCTTATCAGCTTTATCTGATGGATATCCAATCATTGATCGTAGAAGGTGGGGCAGAAACCTTAAGCTTGTTCATTAATGCTGGATTATGGGATGAAGCCCGTGTTTTTACCTCTACTGATAATTGGAATTATGGTATTCCAGCACCTAAATTATCAGGAAAACAGGGTGATTCTGCAAGTATAGGTCCGGATTTACTGAACATTTGGTTAAATAAGGAATAATATGATTTACATTTTCCTAAGTGTATGCTGCAGTGTTTTTGTATCGGTTTTACTGAAACTGGCAAAGCGATATGAAATAGATGTCCGGCAAGCCATTACATGGAACTATAGTATTGCCGGACTTTTAAGCTGGCTGATTTTTAAACCAGAGATTCCTGAGTTTTCTCAAAATAGTTATCCGGTATACATTGCTTTGGGTCTGTTATTACCCTTAATATTTATTGTTCTGGCCCAATCTGTGAAGCATACAGGGATCGTCAAATCTGATATAGCGCAACGATTATCCCTTTTTATTCCTGTTCTTGCAGCTTTTTTGATATACAATGAGCCTTTTACTGTTACAAAAATTACAGGAATTCTAATTGCCTTTACCGCAATAATTTTTTCTGTTCCATGGCATAAGCAAAATGGAAATTCAAATTCCAATTGGATTTACCCAATAGTTGTATTCATCGGTATGGGAATTATTGATATACTGTTTAAACAGATCGCCAGAGTTGTAAATATTCCATTCACATCTTCTCTCCTTGTAGTTTTTATTTTAGCTTTTATTATTTCAATTACATATCTCGTATATCAGATTCTCGTAAACGGATTAAAGCTGACTATCATCAACTTGGTTTGTGGCTGGATTCTTGGTATTGCCAATTTTGGGAATATTGTTTTCTACCTTAAGGCACATCAAACCTTAAATAATCAGCCTTCTGTAGTATTTTCTTCAATGAATATTGGTGTAATTTTGTTAGGATCAGCTGTGGGTATTCTTATATTCAAAGAAAAGCTAAGCCGCTTAAATTATGCCGGAATTGTTCTATCACTTATTTCAATATTGATTCTTACTCTTGCTGAATAATGCTTTTTGACGATAACTATTACACTATTCATGACCATTCAGAAGGGATTTATCGTGATAAGGGAAGTAGATTTATGGCATATCTTTTTCCTGTTACTTCTGATAGTCGAATAAAAGAAGTTATTGCTGGCCTAAAGGCTGAGCACCCAAAAGCAAGGCATTATTGCTGGGCATTGCGTTTAAGCACCGACAAATCTGTATTTCGATTAAATGACGATGGCGAACCATCAGGAACAGCAGGAAGACCAATTTTGAATACTCTGCTATCCAACGAAATTACTGATGTTTTGGCTGTTGTCGTAAGATATTTTGGTGGAACATTATTAGGAGTTCCCGGCTTGATCAATGCGTATAAATCAGCTACAATTGACGCAATAAATAATGCCAAAATCATTAATAAAACTGTCAATTCAGTATTCGTAATTAACTTTAATCATGCTCAAATGAACGATGTGATGAAAATTATAAAAGAAGAAGATCTCAACATTCAAAATCAAAATTTTGATATCAACTGTTCATTTATTTTGGAAATCAGGCAGTCACAGGTTAATAAAGTACTTGGAAAGCTTGAAAAACTTGAGGGATTAAATTGGAAGTAGTCGTAAAGCATAATTTGGATAAAAAAACATTTGACTAAAAGGAACTTCAAAATGATATGGTATTATCATTTGCTATAAATTTCATTTCCTTCTAAACTAAAAATTTATCTAAAACATACAATGAATAAAATTTCAGAAACTGATTTAATAATAAATCCCGATGGTAGTATATATCATTTGAATTTATTACCTGAAGATATTGCCGATACAATTATTACTGTTGGTGATCCGGATCGTGTTTCTGAGGTTAGCAAGTATTTAGATACTATCGAATTAAAGAAGGGCAAAAGGGAATTTATTAGTCATACCGGATACCTGGGTTCACGCAGGATTACAGTGATTTCAACAGGTATAGGCACAGATAATATCGATATTGTGTTCAATGAGCTTGATGCACTTGTAAACATTGATTTTGGGTCAAGAATGGTTAAACCAAAACTAAAAAGTTTAAATATCATACGAATTGGTACTTCCGGAGCAGTTCAGCAAGATATCCCCATTGGAAGTATTATGGTTTCGGAGTATGGTATTGGATTAGATACTTTATTGCAGTATTACTACAGCTATAATTCAGTCGTTGAGCAAAAGATTCTGGATGCCTTTAAAACACATTTCCATCATTTAAAAGGTATTGCACCATATATTTCTGCTGCCGACCCTGATTTAATTAAATCGATTGGGAAAGGTCTCGAGCGTGGAATAACAGTTACTGCTCCGGGATTTTATGCACCGCAGGGAAGACAGGTTCGTGCCAGGACTTCATTTCCTGATTTGATTGATGATATCCGATCATTCAAATATGATAAATACCGGATTACTAACCTTGAGATGGAAACAGCGGGTATTTATGCCATGTCAAAATTATTGGGACATAAAGCACTTTCTGTAAATGCCATTCTGGCAAATAGACTGAATTTAGATTTTAGTCCTAATCCAGCAAAGGTGATAAATCAGGCTATTGAACTTGTTTTAAGCAGATTATAGTGTCTTGATCAAATCGGTAAACTTTGCCAGAGCAGCAAGTTTATCTGTATCAAGGTTAAAATCGATTTTCTTCATAAGATAATCTTCAAGGTCTATATTCTTAACCTCTTCTAAATCTGCAATCATCTCCATTCGGTGGTTTAAGCCATATTCTAAGGCAGTATTAAATGCAGTTTTAAAATCTTCAGAGATTATTTTGTTAGATGCCCATACGGCAAAAACAAAGGGTAAGCCTGTGAATTTATACCATTCCAAAGCCAAATCATACTGATAGGGGTATTGGTTCCTGTTTAAGAAAGTCCGGTCACCAATTTGTACGAGTGCATCCGTTATTCCCGTTTCAACAAATTCAGGATTAATTTTCCAATGATATTTTAAAAGCACTTTTGACAGAAAATTTGAGGTATTGGATTGGGCATCTAGCTGTAAAATCTTTATTTCCTGAATTGGTTTATTGCTAAAAATAAAAACGGAATCAACAGCGCCATTGGCTCCAATACAGTAATTCGAAATGATCTGATAATTCTCGATATGGAGCAAGGCAGCTACAGGAACTAAACCTATATCAACCTGATTTTCAATTAATTTATTAGCACAAACTGAAGGGATATCTAAGCTGAGATCTATTTGATCCAAAATGCCGGAATGCATAATTCCATAAACAAAAGGCTTGGAGTTTGTATAGCTAACAGCTGAAACTTTTATTTTAGTCAAAACTAATTCGGCGTATTTAGGTGGTTTGTATTATTAAATTCTAGGATATGAAATTCCTTTCCATCATATCCCAATTTATAGAGCGTGGTATTGGAATGTGGAAAATCATCCATTTCGACAAGCGGACGATTAGTTAGGAGGCAAAGAAATAATCTCATGGCTCTGCCATGCATACAAATCAAAATATTGCGATCATTATTTTCTTCAATCAGATGCTCTAGAACTATTAATTGTCTTTCTTTAACTTCCAGTGGACTTTCGCCATTTTCAAATTTATGATGAAGCTCACCCTCTTTCCATTGACTTACTAGTGTTTGAAAAGAGGAGATTAATTCTTCTGTGCTCTCTTGTCCTTCGTGAATACCCCATCCCAACTCATCAAGACCAGGATATTGTACCCATGGGATGTTAGAATCTATAAATTTTTGAACGGTTTGGTGGGTTCTTTTTAAGCTCGATGTATAAATCTTATCGAATGGTATTCGCTTATAGGCCTGATAAAAGGCTTCAGCTTGCTCCTGACCTTTTTCATTCAAACTGGTGTCCATTCCCCTACCCTGAACTATTCCCAATTTGTTCAGGTCTGTTTCGCCGTGACGAATAATGTATATCGTTTTTTTCAATTTAGAACGGGTAATTTATAGAATTTGGGCTTTTCTTCTTCTGGAAACTGATATTCGTTATAATCAGTTATTACATTGTAAAGAGTATCGCGTTCAATCGGATGCCGGCCAACTTGTTTAATAAGTTCAACTAATTCTTGTGTACTCATAGCGGGATTTTGCTCCTCAGCACCTGCCATCGAATAAATCTTCGTAGTGTCATCAAGCGTTCCATCAATATCATCTACACCAAAATTTAAGGATAACTGAGCTGTATTTCGGCTGATCATTGCCCAATAAGCTTTGATATGGTCAAAATTATCGAGGTAAATACGTGAAATCGCGTAATTCCTGAGATCCTCAATAACAGAAACCTCCGGAATATGAGACATTTGATTATCCTGATTACGAAATTTTAATGGTATGAAGGTTTGAAAACCACTTGTCCTATCCTGTAACTTACGTAGCTGATCTAAGTGATCAACACGATGTACAAATTTTTCAATATGTCCATAAAGCATGGTAGCATTAGACCGCATTCCCAATTTATGCCACTCTTCATGAATTTGAAGCCACTGTTCACCGGTACATTTATCTTTTGCAATCTGTTCTCTGATATCAGGATGAAATATTTCAGCACCACCGCCTGGAATAGAATCTAATCCGGATTCTTTCATTAATTTCATTCCGGTAGCATAATCTATCTTGGCTTTTTTGAATATGTAATGATATTCAACCGGGGTTAATGCCTTAACATGAATTCCTGGGCGGTGTTCATGAATTTTAGTAAAAAGTTCTGAATAAAATTTAAGATCGTATTGCGGCAATACACCCCCGACCAGGTGAACCTCCGTCACAGGTTCAGAATCGTATTTCTTGACAATTTCCATCATGTCCTCCATGGTATATTGCCATCCTTGCGATTTTTCTTTAATCAAAACGGAATATGAACAGAATTTACAATCGTAAACACAAAGGTTTGTAGGCTCAATATGAAAATTGCGATTAAAATAAGTTAAATCGCCATGCCGTTGTTCACGAATAAAATTTGCCAGAGTACCCAGATAGCCTAATTCACCTTTTTGATAAAGCAAAATACCTTCATCAAAGGAAATACGCTGATTAAACTTAACTTTTTCTGCGATTATCCTTAAATCGGCAGATAGGTTCTTATCGGTTAAAAGCAGGTTTAGGTTTATTTCAGTATTCATTATTTTCTTTTTGCAAAAATACGGAATTGTATAGATTCAATATCATTCTCAGGTAAAAGCATTTGAATTAAATCAATTATTTTAATTCAGAGTATTATTGTTATTAGAATTGTAATTAAACATGAAAAATTGATCTTAACATTTTTTCTTTAATTAACTTAAACAAAATTTGAGAATCACATTCAACCATTAAACTTAACATGAAGATCGAAACTATAGCCATTCATGCCGGAAATAAAATAGATAGACATACCGGGGCAGTTATTCAGCCCATAACCTTATCTTCTACTTTTGAACGGGGTGAAGATGGTGGTTACCCAGGAGAATTTGTTTATTCCAGGATAGATAATCCGAACAGAAAATCCCTTGAGAATGTGGTAGCCAAACTAGAAATTGCTGAAGATGCTGCAGCTTTCTCCTCTGGAAATGCTGCAGGAGCTGCTGTATTTCAGGCTTTAGGAGCCGGTTCACATATAATTGCTCCTGATGATATGTATCACGGCTTGAGGAATCAATTATTACAGGTTTTTGATGGGATTATTGAAGTAAGTTTTGTTGATCTGGCCAATAGTGAAGCAATTTCTAATGCTATAAAACTAAATACCCGTCTGATTTGGGTTGAAACTCCTTCTAATCCATTATTAAAAATCAGTGATCTTAAGAGTATATGTGAATTGGCAAAATCTAAAGGTATTCTGGTTGCTTGTGATAATACATTTAGTACTCCCGTATTTCAAAAACCATTGGAAATAGGCTGCGATTTAGTCATGCATTCCTCTACAAAATATTTTGGAGGGCATAGTGATCTGATTGGTGGGGTTTTGGCATGCAAAAAGAAGGATGAGTTTTGGAAGAAAATCAGAACTATACAGGTGCTATCCGGAGCAGTTCCCTCTCCTTTTGATTGTTATTTGACAGTAAGGGGAATAAAGACGCTTCCTTATAGGATGCGTGGGCATGCCCAAAACGCAGCAATATTAGCCAGTTTTTTGGATTCCCATAATCAGGTAGAAAAGGTCTTTTTTCCTGGTTTAAAAGAACATCAGGGTCATGAAATTGCCAAAAGTCAAATGAGTGATTACGGAGGAATGTTATCGTTTTTGGTTAAAGGTGGTGCTGAAGAAGCCCGCAAAGTTGTAAATTCAGTTAAGATTTTTACTCAGGCTACCAGTCTTGGTGGTGTTGAAAGTCTGATTGAGCACCGAGCCTCAGTTGAAGGACCTGGTACAAAAACTCCTCAGAATCTTATCCGTATTTCTATTGGTTTAGAGAATTCAGAAGATCTTATCCATGATTTGAATCAGGCCTTGGGATAGATGCTGAAATTTAATGGACTATTATTCAAATAGTTACCTTTAATATAAGAATTTAATTTGGTTTAATTATACTCATACTCTTATATTTGAAATATTATTTGGTAGTAATTCCAATCTGTCTTCAATAAATTCATTTTATTGATTTATGCAGAAGTGGCGAGAGATCAGGCTCTATGACCCACTGACAACCCCCCGATCGGTTTCGGGGAAGGTGCCAATTCCTGTCCCGTTAGGGAAAAATAAATTGATAACGAAAATGAAAAATCAACAATCTTTAGTTTCTGTATTCCCAAAATCGAAACTTAAAATTCCAATTAAAAGCTCTTATCATTCCGCATTAACGGCAAATTGTTGTCTGTCAATGCATTCAAAGCCTTGTTGCTAGTTCTGTCTAGTTCTAGTAATTTTTATGAGATTCCAGTTATCAATTCAAGCTATTTTAACTTTTTATAAATAATTAAACCTAACATTCAATAACCATGTCAGCTCAAAATTTAAAATTCGAAACATTACAAATTCATGCGGGACAAGAAGTTGATCCAACAACAGGCTCGCGTGCAGTTCCTATTTATCAGACAACTTCCTATGTTTTTAACAGTTCAGAACATGGAGCAAATTTGTTTGCACTTAAAGAGTTTGGGAATATTTATACCCGTTTGATGAACCCAACCACTGATGTGTTTGAAAAAAGGGTAGCAGCACTTGAAGGCGGCGTTGCTGCACTTGGGGTATCTTCCGGACAGGCAGCTCAATTTATTGCCCTAAACAATATTCTACAGGCAGGCGATAATTTTGTGACTTCATCATTCCTTTACGGGGGTACACATAATCAGTTCAAAGTAGCATTCAAGCGTTTAGGTATTGAAGCCCGCTTTGCTAAAGGGGATGATCCACAAAGTATTGATTCATTAATAAATGATAAAACCAAAGCCATCTATCTTGAAACGATTGGAAATCCAAGTTTCAGCATTCCTGATTTTGAAAAGATAGCAGAGATTGCAAAAAAGCATGATCTACCCTTAATTGTTGATAATACTTTTGGTGCAGCCGGATATTTATTCCGCCCATTAGAACATGGAGCAAACATAGTGGTTCAATCCGCAACAAAATGGATTGGCGGTCATGGAACTAGTATTGGTGGTGTTATTGTTGATGGTGGAAATTACAATTGGGGTAACGGTAAATTCCCACAATTCACAGAGCCTTCTGAAGGATATCATGGATTAGTTTTCAATAGTGTATTTGGTATTGGCGGGCCTTTTGGAAATATACAGTTCATAATCAGGGCTCGTGTTGAAGGATTACGTGATTTTGGACCTTCACAATCTCCATTTAATTCATTCCTCTTACTTCAGGGTCTAGAAACATTATCACTTCGCGTTCAGCGTCATGTTGATAATGCACTTGAATTAGCGAAATGGCTTGAAAGTCATCCTCAGGTTGATAAGGTTGAATATCCCGGATTAGCAAGTAGTTTAACACATGAAAGAGCAAAAAAATATCTAAAGAACGGTTTTGGTGCAGTGCTTTCTTTTGAAGTGAAAGGTGGAAAAGAAGCCGCAATCAAGTTTGTCAATAATCTTAAACTGATCAGTCACCTGGCAAATGTTGGTGATACAAAGACACTGATTATTCAGCCGAGTGCAACTACTCATCAGCAATTAAGTGATGCTGAGCAATTAGCTGCCGGAGTGAAACCATCCTCATTGAGGGTTTCTGTAGGAATTGAACATATTGACGATATCAAAGCTGATCTTGAACAAGCTTTTGTAGCTATAAAGTAAAAACCTGGTCATTAAACAAGCATTTTTAGACCTCCCCGAACCGGGGAGGTCAAATTGATATGAATTCGGAAGCTATTTATAAACATAAAAAGCCTTTTCCCCTTGAAAATGGACAAAAGTTGTATGATCTGCAAATCACATATCATACTTTTGGCTCTTTAAATGCTAAAAAGGATAATGTAATTTGGGTTTGCCATGCTCTAACAGCAAACTCTAACGTTTTTGATTGGTGGAAAGGCCTTTTTGGTGATAATTGCCTTTTTAATCCCAAAGAGCATTTTATCGTCTGTGCGAATGTGATCGGATCCCATTATGGGAGTACAAGTCCGCTGAGTATTAACAGTGCAACCGGATTACCCTATTTTCTTTCCTTTCCTGATATAACTGTTCGGGATCTTGCAGCTGCACATAAACTTTTAGCTGATGATCTCGGTCTGGCTCAGATCGCTTTATTGATTGGGGGTTCATTAGGAGGTCAGCAAGCAATGGAATGGGCAATTTTGGAGCCTCAAAGAATTGGTAAACTTGTCTTAATTGCAGCCAACGCACAGCATTCAGCCTGGGGAATTGCCTTTAATGAAAGTCAGAGGCTTGCAATTACTACCGATCGTACATTTTTTGCCCAATCTCCGGATGGTGGTAAAATGGGGCTTAAAGTAGCACGAAGCTTCGCTTTATTATCTTATCGTACATATGGAACTTATGCCAAAACCCAGATGGAAGTAAATCCAGATAAAATCAATGATTTTAAGGCTTCTTCTTATCAAAACTATCAGGGTCAAAAGCTGGTGAACCGTTTTAATGCCTATAGTTACTGGTATTTGACCAAAACGATGGACAGTCATCATGTCGGTCGTAAAAGAAATTCCATTGAAGATGCATTAAAATTAATACAGGCTAAGACATTAGTTATTGGAATTAAGAACGATGTTCTATTTCCTGTAGAAGAGCAACAATTTTTAGCAAAAAATATTTCAAACGCCCGTTTTACTGAATTAGATTCATTTTACGGCCACGATGGATTTTTAGTAGAAACTGAAATATTGACAAAGGAAATAGGAAATTTTTTCAAATCGGCAGATTCTGACAAGAGTATTGTAACGCTGCATAAAATAGCATTATAAAAAATGAGTAAAAGATTGACCATAGGATTATTTGGCTTTGGCGTTGTTGGCCAGGGTTTACATGATATTATAAGTACTAAGGATCTCAATATTGAGATTAAAAAGATTGCAATAAAAAATCCGGAAAAAGACCGAATTCTGCCTGAGCATTTATTCACGACCAATCCGGATGATATTCTAAATGATCCCAGCATTAATACGGTAATAGAATTAATTAATGATGCTGATGCAGCTTATGAAATCGTTACCAGAGCCTTAAAAAGTAAAAAAAATGTAGTTTCTGCGAATAAGAAAATGATTGCAGAGCATTTAGATGAGTTGGTGAATCTGCAGAAAAAATACAATACATCATTATTATATGAAGGTGCTGTTTGCGGAAGTATTCCAATCATAAGGAATCTTGAGGAGTATTACGATAATGAATTGCTACATTCTATAAGTGGTATTTTTAATGGTTCTTCCAATTTTATTCTTTCTAAGATTGCGAATGAAGGTTTAGAATATTCACATGCTCTAAAACAAGCTCAGGATTTAGGCTTTGCTGAAAAAGATCCAATTCTTGATGTTGGAGGTTATGATCCAAAATATAAGCTTGTAATTGCTGCAGCCCATGCATATGGAATATTTGTTAAACCAGAAGAAATATTAAATATTGGGATTCAAAATTTTTCAACCTTAGACCTTCATTTTGCTCAGGAGCATCAGTTAAAGATCAAACTTGTACCTACCGCAAAGAAGCTGGATGACAAGGAAATTGCCTTATATGTTATTCCAAAGCTTATTCCTAAAAGTGACTTTCTTTATAATGTTGAGAATGAATACAATGCAGTATCTGTCAAGGCTGCATTTGCAGACCAGCAACTATTTTACGGAAAAGGCGCCGGTGGTCATCCAACCGGATCTGCAGTTTTATCAGATGTTGCTGCCCTAAGATATGATTATCGGTATGAGTATAAGAAATACCATCACGACAAAAGATTAAAACTTCAAAATGACCATGTCATACCAATTTATATCCGTTATAATCATGAAAGCCTGATTCATGATATTCACTTTGAGTTTATCGCTGAACAACACAAAAGTACTGCACTTAAATATGTTTTGGGGGGAGTTAAAATCAGTGAATTAATTGCTAAGAAACAAAAAATACTTGATGATGGGGCTTTTATTGCACAAGCCGGTGCACTAACTGAAAAATTTAAAGAATTAAATTTGAAAAGGCCTGAACCATCACCCTTATAGAAAAAGATCCTCCATTAATGGGCATCTTTTTTATTTCTTAAGATATGGTTTGATCACTTTTTGCCAGATCAGATAGCCGTTCTTGTTCATATGAAGTTGATCTTTGAGAAAGATATCCTGCATTGGATTACCATTAGCTAGTATCATTTTGGAATAAACGTCTATATATTCTGATTTTAATTGTTTCTTCTGAAAATTTCTTATCATTTCATTTGCTCTGCGCATTTCTGGAAGATACTTAAGCCTTGCTATACTAGGTTTCATCGAAATATATATAATCTCGGTTTTGGGAAGAGCTGATCTGATCATGCTATGCAATTGTTTGAAACGATTAAAAATCGTGTCAGCGGTTGTATTTGGATCGGCAGGAAAATCGTTTTCACCACAATAAATCAGTATTTGCGCAGGTTTGTAAGGATATATGATACTAGAAGCATAACGAATCAAATCAGGCAGGCTGGATCCACCGAATCCACGATTTATAATTTTGTGTTCTGGAAAATAATCCTGAACATCTTTCCAGTTTGTAAAGGAGGAACTTCCAACAAGCAGAATTGCATTTTTTTGAGGGAATTCCAGGCTATCCTGCTTTAAAAATGCCTCGATCTGTGCCTGGAAAGGAAAATTTTGTTGTGAAAATGCAGAAGTTCCATTCATTAATAAAACAAGTGTCAGTATATAAATTATTTTCTTTTTCATTTCAAAAGGTAAATTTTAAGAATTAATTTAATCTAATCCAATCACTTATAATTCACGATTTACATCCCAGGATTCAAGATAATCAGCAACCCTGCGTACAAAAGAACCTCCTAATGACCCATCTACAACACGATGATCATAAGAAAGAGAGAGAAACATCATATGTCTGATTGCGATTACATCACCATACTCAGTTTCAATTACAGCAGGTTTCTTTTTAATGACACCTACTGCCAATACTGCAACCTGTGGCTGATTAATAATTGGTGTACCCATAATGTTCCCAAATGTTCCCAGATTGGTAAGTGTAAATGTTCCACCCTGGGTTTCATCGGGCTTTAGCTTTGACAGTCGAGAGCGGCTGGCCAGATCATTTACAGCCTTTGTGAGTCCGAAAAGATTAAGCTGATCTGCATTTTTTATAACAGGAACTATCAAATTACCACTCGGTAAAGCAGCAGCCATTCCAATATTGATATCACGCTTTTTAATGATCTGTGTCCCATTGACTGAGATATTTATCATAGGTAGGTCTTTTATAGCTTTGGCAACAGCTTCAATGAAAATAGGTGTAAATGTAATTTTCTCCCCTTCACGTTTTTCAAATGAACTTTTTATGCGATCACGCCATTGAACAATATTAGTTACATCGGCTTCTACAAATGAAGTAACATGAGCCGAGGTCTGTTTACTCATCACCATATGATCTGCTATGAGTTTGCGCATACGGTCCATTTCTATAATCTCATCTCCTCCTGAAACAATTGCCGGATTGGCCTTCTTCTCTTGAACAGGTTCATGCGCGGGAACATAAATCGACACTTCCTTATTTTCTGGTTGTATTTTGACTGTTTTACCCGAATTTATAAAATCAATAATATCCTTTTTGGTAACTCTCCCTTCAGAACCTGTTCCTTTTATTTTGTCTAATTCATCTATACTGATTCCCTCCTCTGCTGCCATACTTTTAACCAATGGAGAATAAAAGCGTGCTGCATTACTAAAATCAATGGATGGCACAGGTTCTTTAGAATCAGAATTATATAGATGGGGAATGCCATCATTTTGAACATATTCTTCGGGTTCAACTGGCAATTCTACATTTGAAGGCTGTTCAGATTCGGTATCTTCATCCTTATCTAATGCAGATTCTATTTCGATTATGGCAATTATTGCGCCTACCTGAACTACATCATTTTCTTTAAAAAAAATATTTAATAGTTTTCCGGAAACCGGAGATGGTACTTCTGAGTCAACCTTATCAGTGGCAATTTCCAATACGGATTCATCAATATCTATCTTGTCGCCAAGCTTTTTCACCCATTTTATGATGGTAGCCTCGGCAACACTCTCCCCCATTTTTGGAAGTACTAATTCATATAAAGCCATATTTGAGTATTTTGGAGAATTGGTTATTTCAGTGTAAAATTAATCTTTTTCAAGAAATCTGTTCCTCTTTCATTAATTTATAAAGTAATGTGAGCGCTGTAGTCCCCGACCTTTCAATGTTTTGGGTTCTTTTATTTCCAAAATTGTAGGTTTTTGTGATAGTCTTTGTTTTACCGGTTACAGCAATCCAAACAGTTCCAACAGGCTTTTCTATTGTTCCGCCATCAGGCCCAGCAACGCCACTTACTGCTATAGAGTAATCTGAATGAAAAGCAGATTTAGCACCTTCTGACATTTCTTTCACAGTTTCTTCACTGACAGCTCCAAAATTATTTAATGTCTTTTCCGAAACTCCAAGTATGCTTATTTTCAATGAATTAGAATAGGTAACTGCTCCTCCCAGAAAAACCATACTGCTGCCAGGATGTTGCGTAATTTGATGCGAAATGTACCCCCCTGTACAACTTTCTGCAACCGACAAGGTCAGATTCCTGGCCGCCATAAAATCTATAATTACTTTTTCAATAGGAGTATCATTCTCAGCAATTACAAATTCATGAACCTTTTCAACGATTCTTTTTGCATAAACACTGATTTCATTCTTTAACATTTCTTCATTCTGGCCATTTCCACTTAGCCGGACCCGAACAGTGCCCAATTTTGGTAAATATGCCAGCTTAATATGTTCAGGAAGTGAATCTTCAACAGATTCTATTCTTTCTGCAAGTATGGATTCTCCTATTCCTGCAGTTAGTATCGTATGGTGTAGGATCACAGGCAAATTAAAAGCCTGCTTTATTTTTGGAATCACCTGTTCTTCCATCATATACATCATTTCGAATGGAACTCCGGGCATGGAAACAAATACTTTGTCTTCGTTTTCTATCCACATACCAGGTGCTGTTCCATTTAAATTAAGCAAGGTAACGCAATTATCCAGGACCTCTGCCTGTTTAATATTGATTTCAAGAAGAGGTGCTTTGTATTTTAAAAAAATTCGTTTTACGTTTTCCAGCGCATCCTGATCTAAGCGATATCCGGTGTTAAAGTATTCTGCGAGTGTCTTTTTTGTGATATCGTCTTTTGTCGGACCGAGTCCTCCGGTGATCAGAATAAGATCAGCCCTGCTTTTAGATTCATTCAATGCCTTAAGAATGTGCTGACGATCATCTGAAACAGATGAGATTTGCTTGACCTTAATTCCTGCAAGATTTAGCTTTTGGGCCATCCATGCAGAATTAGTATCGACTATCTGTCCGATTAAAATTTCATCTCCGATTGTTATTATTTCTGCTATCATGTTAAAAGTTGTTCCAGGAGTCCCGGCGTTTACTCAGTTTTAGATCTTGAAGAATTGAAGCTTTAACTCTCAAATCAACGGTATAGAATTTATTATTTCCAATTGGTGACCATCTGAATGAGAGATCCCAACAATGCAGGTCACGGTAAATTGAAAATTGTGTTAAGCTAAGTCTATTTGCTTGAAAATCGTAACCCGAAGTGTATTGTACCTTCCATTTAGGAGTTACATTGACATCTCCAAAGAAATTAAGTGTATTTGAAATGTTGGATTGTAACCCATTTTTTGAATAATTAAAACTGTAAGCAGCACTAATGTTCCAGGGTATATTAAAATCCACAAAAGCATTGGGATCTCTGCTAATTGCATTTAATTCTTCTTGTTGCCTCAAAGTTAAGTTTTGTTTTGTTTTATCGATCTGGGTCAGATTTTCATTTCTATTTTTGGCAGCATCTGAATTAAAGCTAAAATCAGTTGAGAGTCCGAAGTTAGTTAGCCTGGCAATTTTACCCGATTTTAAAGAAAATTCATCAATTCTATTGCCATCCTCATTCAAGGTATAGGGATCAAGAGTTCCGAAAAAATTTAATCCGATTTTTTCTTTAAAGAATGCTGTCCTTCCTGAGAATCCTATGGTAGATAGTTTGAAATTTTCAGCAGCGAAATTATAGTTTCCTGAAAAGGTTAGGCTTTGTAAAATGGGAATATTGATTGAATTCTTGGATGAATCTGCGGTAGATTTAACCTTAGCCTCTATATTGTTATCAAAACTAAAACCAATTCCTGCTACCCTTCCCGCTGATGGTGAGCCAAAAACAGCATTTTCATAAATTGAATACCTCGTTTTGATGGTTGAGGTATCTCCCCGAAGATTTCGAAAATAGCCATATCGGTCAGAACCGAAATCAGGCCGGTAGTTGAAATTGACTGAAGGAGTAATGATATGACGTAAAGCCATTAGGTTTCCTTTTTTAAAATTGAATTTCCCGTAGAGTTTAGTTGCTAAACCTGTATTTAGGTTGTAGTCATACACCCTGCTAAAGCCTTGAACTGTATCGGCAACCTGTGTAAAGCCTGAGGCAACCGGATCCAGTCTTTTCCTTAAGGTTTGCAGGTACCATTTTTCACTATACTGCATTCCGGAATTAAACTGAAAATATTTCAATATATTAAGAGATAAGCTAACGGGAATATCATGCTGAATTCCGTTTCTAAAGTCTCTTAATGATTCCTTTTTAAACAAATCGTACTCTTTTGTGTTAATCGAATTACTTCCCTGCATACTGTATCCAATATTAAGCCTTTGATACCATTTCTGTTCCCCTGCCCTGTCTTTTGAATCAAACGGACTTAGAGTTGTCATGTTTAAACTGAAACGCGGAAGGTCTAAAAAGACTGTTTGCTGTTCAATATCCTGTGAATGTGAAAGACTTGATGAAAAATTAAATAATCCATTCCCAAAAACTTTGCCATAGCTAATACTTGAAGAAAGAGTATTTCTTGCTATTTCTGTAGGGTTATAGGTACCCGCTGCTCCGGTATTCTGAAAATATGAACCGGTACCTGCATTTACTGATGCACTAAAAGTTGTACCTGGATTTGCTAAAGGACTTTGCGAATGATTCCATGTTAAGTTAAAGTCTTTATTGGGGGTTTTGAAGGATGGTGTGCCTTCTACACCATTTTTTGTTGATGCGAATCTGAAATTCAAACCTCCATCATACTTATAATTCTTTCGATAGCGTGCAGAAGTTCCCAATTCATAGGATCCTTTAGAATATAATGTACCTCTTGTTGAAAGATCCCAATAGTCGCTCAAACCCAGATAATACCCCAGATCACGCATAAAAAACCCTCGGGTATCTTCTCCGAAAGTTGGAAATAATAAACCTCCGGATCGTTTATTGGGTTTTGGAAAAAATCCAAAGGGAACACCAAGAGGCAGCGGTACATCTTCTATTACCAGGTAAGCGGGTCCGGTAATGATTTGCTTATCGGTTGCAATTCCCCTTCTAATGTGAATACCGAAATGTGGATGTGGTAAATTACAGGTACTGTAGATACCCTTCCTGAAAAAACCTTCATCATATTGGTTCTTTTTAAACTGTTGGGCCTGAAGAAAGCCACCTTCAACATCTGTAAAAATTCCGAAGGACTTACCTTTTTTGGTTTTATAATTAAAAAATAAAGAATCTGTACTCAATGGTGGCTCAGCTCCCTGAATTACCAATGGTTTGCCGGTATATCTTTTATTGACAGGATTAATTCTTCCTTTTGCAAAAATGCTGTTATTCTTCTGATCAAGGCGGATATAGTCTGCTTCGATCTCAAAATCTTCGTATTTTATCCTGGCATTTCCATACAAAAAGACTATATTGTTTTTCATGTCGAAGATGGTTGAATCTACTGCTCCATAGGTTACTTTAGATGTTAATGATCCTTTACTGTTTATTTTTTTTGTTAAAGTATCTGTTTTTAAACTTGCAGAACGCAATGTTGTATCCTGAGAAGCGTTATCAGCTCTCAGAACCGGTTGCTGAGCAAATACAGACCCAATTATGCATACAGCAATAAAAATAGCTGCAAAAAAATAGATAAAAATGGATTTAATAAATTTCAAATTCGATGATGAATACTATTTTTGCAATGACAGATAATAATATGCGCTCAAAATTAATCAAAAATATAGCATTGATAAGATTCCTTAACGTTTTACTTGCAGTCCTTATTTTCTCTTGTCAATTCACCTCTGGTAAATCTATTAGTGATACCCCATATAGGATAAAAACTATTGTTGTTGATGCAGGACATGGGGGCGATGATGGCGCAACTAAGGGACTTTTTTCAAGGGAAAAAGATGTAGCCCTTCAGGTAGCTCTTCGCTTAGGTAAAGCAATTGAAGAGAATATAAAAGACGTTAAAGTAAAATATACGCGTACTACTGATGTATTTGTTCCGCTTTATGAGCGCATTGGTATCGCTAATCGTAATAAAGCAGACTTATTCATTTCTATCCATTGTAATTCCATGCCAATAAAAAGAGTAATTAGTGGATATCGGAAAGACAGCCGTGGACGGCGAGTTCCTATTTATAAGACAGTGCAAAGTACATCTACAAAAGGTGTAGAAACCTTTGTTTCAGGTTTTGGACGATTGGATGAACAGGACGTAGTTATGCGTGAAAATGAATCAATCCTGCTCGAGAAAGATTATAAGGACAATTATGAAGGCTATGATCCCAAAGATCCCGAAAGCATAATTCTATTATCTTTGATGAAAAATGCTTTCAGGGAACAAAGTATAAAGCTGGCATCTTTTATGCAGGATGAGTATATTCTGAGTGGAAGGATTGACAGAGGAGTGAAAGAACAAAGTCTGGCAGTACTAGCAAAGGCTGGTATGCCTGCAGTTCTCACAGAAATCGGCTTTGTTTCTAATCCTGAGGAGGAAGAGTACATGAATTCTGAATTAGGGCAAAATGAAATTGTTGGAAATTTATTAAAAGCAATTCAGACTTATAAAAAACAGGCTGAGCTTGAATGATTAATGTTTTACAAATAATTATTTTGAAATTTTAATTATCTGAATGAAATTAAATGACCTAATTGTCTTAATTAAGGTTAAACAATAAAAAATTAATGAAAATCACAAACGAAACTAAAGTAGGCGTCCTGGCCGCGGTTGCCATAACTGTTTTAATTGTAGGTTATAGCTTCCTTAAGGGTAATGATGTGTTTTCCCGTGAAAATGAGTTTTATGCCATTTATACAAGGGTTGACGGTTTGACTGTATCAAAACCTGTACTTGTAAATGGATATCAAATTGGTCGTGTATCAGACCTAACGCTTCAGCCTGATGGTCGGATACTTGTTCAGTTCAAAGTTAATCCTGAATACGGAATCCCAAAAAATACCATCGCAAAGTTAGAAAGCACTGATCTTCTGGGAGGGAAAGCGATTGTATTTGACCTTGGAAATGGTAGTGATTTCGCTGTTGATGGAGATACACTAAATGCAAATGTGAAAAGAGATTTAATGGATCAGGTGGAGCCTGTACAGAAGAAAGCTGAGCAGATTATCGCCAGAATGGATTCAGTTTTAACATCTGTCAATAATACCTTGAGCCCTGAATTTCAAAGAAATTTTGATCGAAGTTTTGCAAGTATAGCCAGAACTTTAGAAACGCTGGAAAAGACTACACTAACAATTGATGGTCTTGTGTCTAATCAGAGTTCGAAGATATCCGGAATAATGACTAATCTCGAGTCGATTTCCGCTAATCTTCAAAGCAATAATTCAACGATTACCAAAATTGTAAATAATTTTGAAAGGATATCCGATGATGTTGCGAAAGCAAATTTCGCGCAAACTATGACAGAAACAAATAAAGCTGTTGCAGATTTACAGGTTGTTATCAATAAAGTAAATTCCGGAAACGGTACATTAGGACAACTAATCAATGATGAGCGTATGTATAATAATCTAAATAATGCTGCTGCAAATCTTGATAAATTAATGGTCGATCTCAAAGCTAACCCGAAACGTTACGTGAGTTTTTCAGTCTTTGGAGGAATGAAGGATTAAATTTAATCAAATTTGAAAGGTTTCACCTTCAACCGCAAGCAATGTATCCTGAAACACAGTCTTTGCCTCTTCCAATAAGGGGTTCAAATCACGGTATCTGGCGGAAAAATGACCAAGCAATAGTTTTTTCACCTCAGCTTTTAGTGCAATTTCACCTGCTTGAAGAGCAGTAGTATGAAATGTCTCCTCTGCCCTATCAAGCATATCATTCATAAAAGTAGCTTCATGATATAACATATCTACTTTTGAAATGTGATTTAAGTATTTCCAGCTGCAAATAGTATCAGAACAATAAGCATAGGTTTTTGGTTGATCAGCTTCTGTAGTTAATTCTTCTGACAAGTGTATTTTGCCCTTTTTATCCTTAAAACTCTGTCCTTTTTTTATAAGAGGAATCATTTCTGCAGGTATGGACAAATCATCGATCTTTGATTTGATCATTTTTCTTAGCCTTTGCTTTTCAGTGAATATAAATCCTGTACAGGGTATACGGTGATCTAGTGGAAAGCTGTCTACTACAAGATCATAATTTTCAAATATTTTGTAGCGCTTGTCATCTGATGTTGGTCTGAAGTTTATTGGATATCTGATTATGGTTTGTGAATGTTTGAATTGTAAATCAATGATTTCTTTGAGTTCCGCAGGTCCAAATACATCCATTGGTTTAGTACGACCGTTTAAATGAAGAGACGATAAGAGACCGACCAAACCAAGGTAATGGTCGCCATGTAAATGACTGATAAAAATCTGGTCTATTCTATTAGCCTTTAGTCCAAAGTTTAGCAGTTGATTTTGGGTAGCCTCTCCACAATCAATAAGAATATATTTCTCATTAACATTCAATAATTGGGCTGAAGGATTTCGGTTAAAAATCGGGGTTGAAGAACTGCTGCCCAAAATAGTAACTTCAAATTTCATGAGCAGTGATGGATATATTTAGTTTCTTTTCAGTTCCTTTTCTATTTCTTCCATAAAAATAAGATCAATACCTTCATCGACAGAGCCAACAACATTGAAAATGTTTTCAAGCTGTGAAATAGCAATCAATCTGGAAATATTTTCATTGATTCCTGTCAAAATAAAAATTCCATCTGAGTTCTTACAAATTCTATGTCCGACTAATAAGCTGCTCAAACCTGAGGAATCTGAATATTTAACATTAGAAAGATCCAAAATGATATTTCGCTGGCCTTCGGTGTTACTGAGAATAAGCTCAGATTTTAGCTGAGGAGAGATTAAACTATTTAATTTATTCTCATTGAGCTTAATTAAAACGTATTTTTCGTGTTTATCTACAGTGAATTTCATATATTAAAGTTAATTAATTATAGGTATTTATAACAAAATAATCAACTCAACCTATTAAGAGCATCAATTATGTTACTTTCAACTCTTTCAAGAGAATTTGAATGATCATGTTTTATGAATTTATCGCCTGTGATCTGTTCAAACAGTTCAATATATCTATCAGAAATTGATTTTACAAACTCGCTTGTCATTTCTGGAATTAATTGGTCTTCTTTTCCTTGAAAGCCATTATCAATCAGCCATTTACGAACAAATTCTTTGGATAACTGTTTTTGGGGTTCATTATTTTTTTGTAGCTCCTCATATCCATTTTTATAAAAATAACGTGACGAATCCGGGGTATGAATTTCATCAATAAGATAAATTTTACCGTTGGATTTACCAAATTCATATTTTGTATCAACCAGTATTAATCCTTGATCCGCAGCCATTTCAGTCCCTCGCTGGAACAATGCACGGGTATATTTTTCTAATTGAAGGTAATCTATTTCAGAAACAATATCTCTGTTTAGAATCTCCTCTCTGGAAATATCCTCATCATGTCCAACAGAGGCTTTGGTGGTTGGTGTAATAATTGGTGAAGGTAATTTGTCATTTTCTTTTAGTCCATCCGGAAGACTAACTCCGCAAACAGATCGCTTACCTGATTGATATTCACGCCATGCATGACCGGCCAAATAACCTCTTATCACCATTTCAACTTTGAACGGATCGCATATTTTGCCAATTGTAACATTTGGGTCAGGGATATCAATGACCCAATTAGGAACAATATCCTGAGTTGCAGCAAGGAATTTGGCTGCAATTTGATTAAGAACCTGACCTTTATAGGGTATAGGTTCAGGAAGAACCACATCAAAGGCAGATATTCTGTCTGTGACTACCATTACAAGTAGTGTATCTTTAATAGTATAAACATCCCGTACCTTGCCATTGTAAAATTTGCTTTGATTAGGCAAACTAAAGTGTGTTTCTTTTATAGCACTCATTTAGGTAAATTTTTGACTGTTGGTTTCAAATCTGAGAATTAGATCTTGTTGAGAGTTACTATTATTGTATGTCCCCGTAGGCTCTCAAAATATTTTTAACGAGTTTGTGTCTTACCACGTCATCTCCATTCAGATAGATAATATCTATACCTTTGATTTCTCCAAGAATTCTTAACGCTGTATTCAGACCAGATTGTTGCTTTCTTGGTAAATCAATCTGAGTCACATCACCAGTGACGATAAATTTAGCAGTTGGACCCATACGGGTCAGGAACATTTTTAATTGAAGATCGGTAGCATTTTGAGCTTCATCAAGTATCACAAAACAGTTATCGAGCGTTCTTCCACGCATAAATGCAAGTGGAGCTATTTCAATAGTTCTGTTTTCAAGAAAAACTTTTAGTTTGTCTGCTGGAATCATATCATCTAGGGCATCATAAAGTGGGCGTAGATATGGATCAATTTTTTCCTTAAGATCACCCGGAAGAAAACCCAGATTCTCCCCTGCTTCAACTGCAGGTCTTGTTAATATAATTCGCTTTATCTCTTTATTTTTCAGGGCTCTAACGGCTAAAGCTACTGCTGTATAAGTTTTGCCTGTTCCAGCGGGTCCGATTGCAAAAATGATATCATTTTTGATGATACTTTCAACCATTTTACGCTGGTTAGCGGTCCGGGCCTTTACAACGATACCATTTGGTCCAAATACGATTGCCTCAGCTCCTGCACCACTTTTGGAAGTTGCACTTTCAGAATCTGTTATTATTTCTATACTTGTTCCTAAGAGCTGCTCAAGATTACTAAGAGTGAGTATTTGGAATTTATCGATATGATTGATTATATCCTGAAATTTCTGTGAAAAGATTTTCAGCTCTTTTTCATCACCAAGTACCTTGACCTCATTGCCTCTGGCTACAATTTTAACTTTTGGGAATTTTTTTTTGAATATTTCAAAATACTCGTTGTTTGATCCCCATATTACAACAGGGTCAACATTTTCGATGATCAGATTCAGTTCGTTCAAGTTATGCTTATTTTTGGTACGGCAGAGGGTAATTATTTGAGATTAAAATTCAATATTTGTAGCATTATTATCTACGCAAGAATAACAATAAATATTCACATTTTAAATGGCAATAATTACTTTAACTACTGATTTAGGGTATAAAGATTTTTATCAGGCTGCCCTGAAAGGAAGTATCCTTAGTCAGTTTGCTGAAGCCAATATTGTGGATATCAGTCATGATGTTTCGGCTTTTAATATTCCTCAGGCTGCTTTCATTTTAAAGAATTCTTTCCATTACTATCCAAAAGGAACGGTTCATCTTATTGGTATAGATTCTGTATTTAATGAGAAAACTAAATATCTGGCGTTAAAATATCGTGACCATTATTTTGTGGGTTCAGACAATGGAATTTTTTCATTGCTATTTGATGAAGTGCCTTCAGAAATTGTAGAGCTAAATATTATTCAGGATTTGAAGTATTTACATTTTCCCCTATCAGATATTTTCCCTAAAGCTGCGAGTCATCTAGCCAAAGGAGGAAAATTGCAGGATATAGGAATTCCAGTAACGGGAATAGAAGAAAAGATGACCCTTCAGCCTGTGATCGAAAAGGATATTATAAGAGGAAGTGTGATTTATATTGACTCTTTTCAAAATATTATTACAAATATCACCAAGGAACTATTTACCAAAGTTCAGAATAACCGAAGTTTTACACTTTACTTCAAAAGGAATGAGTCAATATCTCAGTTGAGCTGGCACTACAATGAAGTACCTGAAGGTGAAAAGCTTTGCCTTTTTGGCATAAGTAATCATCTTGAAATAGCCATAAATAAGGGAAATGCAAGTGGTTTACTCGGACTAAATCTGAATGATATTGTAAGAATTGAATTCAAATCATGATCACCAGAATAGTTAAAATGACCTTTAAGCCTGAAAATATTGATGTTTTTATGGAGATCTTCACGACCTATCAAAAACAAATTCGTGCTTTTGATGGATGTAATGGTGTAGATTTAATGAAGGATTTGAACAATGAATGCATTTTTTTTACGTTAAGTTTTTGGCATACCGAGGAGAATCTTAATGCTTACAGAGAATCCTACATCTTTAAAAATACCTGGTCTAAAGTAAAGCCTATGTTTTCTGAAAGCGCAGAAGCCTGGAGTTTGATTTCCAGTTAAAATCAACCATCATGAAGCTTGTATGGATCGCAACTGCCCTTGTGATATTGGGCATACCCGGTTATTGCTCAGAGTGATCGTTCAGCCTATGAAGCGCAACGAAAAATAATTTTTCAATTGTCATATGAACGAAGCAGCAGATTTGGACAATACAAAATCAGTCTGGGAAAGCGGACAGCAATTTTTGGATTGAAGACTGAAAAGGATATGCAATTCTATAATGGCATACTCTGCAATTTCTTTTAACGGATAATGATATATTTTCTGAGCTTAAAATTATGCTTGACTATAAAGATTTGGAAAAGGAACGAGTTAAATTCAAAGCCGATACTTTGAGTTGGGTATCGGCCTGTTTTAAATAACTACTACCGCTCTATGAAAGGAAAATGAAAAATTAAGAGCCTAGGTATAGAAAAAAAATATTGAAAATGATCAGCAATCAATTTATGTGCTGGTACTTGTTGTTTTACTGTTTGTCTCATTTGGGTATTTCTTAAAATCGAAAATATTACCTAAGATTAATGTCACAGTCACAAAGAATAAATAAATAAGTTAATTTTGGGAATTCCGTTGAAAGATGAATTTACTACAAAGATAAGATGGCACGTGCTCGATTAAACAGCGGAAACGCTCAGGCTGCAGAACTTCCAAAAGCAAAAATCAACAAAGAAAGTATTAAACAGGTAATTCGCTTATTAAGTTACCTTAAACCCTATCGAACTAAATTTTTTCTGGGATTGGCTTGCCTGATACTATCCAGTGCGAGTTCATTTTTGTTTCCATTGTTAATGGGAAGATTGATTGGAACCGGTGCCCAGGCTGAACAAGGTGGAAGGATGGTGCCGAATGAAATTCTGGATATTTTTCCAACAGAAATTAATACTGTGGCAATTACACTACTGGTAGTTTTATTTATTCAGGCGATACTTTCATATTTCAGGATAAATTGGTTCGTAGAGGTGGCAGAAAAAGGACTTGCTGATATTCGTCGTGATACCTATCACAAACTCATTACACTCCCAATGAACTTTTTCTCCCAAAGACGTGTTGGGGAGTTAAACAGTCGTTTATCAGCTGATCTTTCCCAAATACAGGATGCCATAACTACTACCCTAGCCGAAATGATCAGACAAATCATCATTTTTATTGGTGGTATTACATTTTTGATTTTGGTATCAGGTAAATTAACGCTAATGCTACTGGCGGTACTACCCATTTTGGTTGTTATTGCAGTTACATTTGGAAAGTTTATCCGAAAAATTTCAAGACAGGCACAAGATAAACTTGCAGAATCAAATACTATTGTTGAAGAAACACTGCAGGGTATTTCTAATGTAAAGGCATTTGTGAATGAGTCGTATGAAGTTGGCAGATACAATAACAGTGTACGCGAGGTAGTAAAGATAGCCATGCGTGGTGCAAAATTCAGGGGTATTTTTGCCTCATTTATAGTTTTTTGTCTTTTTGGTACTATTGTTTCTGTTGTATGGTATGGCACGTATCTGGTTCAAACCGGCGAGATTAGTATCGCAAGTATGTTTACCTTTATTTTATTGTCAACATTTGTAGGGGCTGCAATGGGTAGTTTTCCTGAGTTGTATGCTACCATGCAGAAAGCGTTCGGAGCAAGTGAAAGAGTTTTAGAAATTCTGGAAGAAGAGAATGAACTTATTTCGATGTATGAGCAAAATAATGTTATTCATCATAAAATTCAAGGAAATTTAGATTTCAACAATGTCGTTTTTTCTTATCCTTCAAGGAAAGAAATAACTGTTTTGAATGGATTATCATTTGTAGCCAGAAAAGGTGAGAAAGTAGCTATTATTGGACCAAGCGGTGCAGGAAAATCTACTATAGCAGGACTTATCCTGCGCTTTTATGAGGCCCAGTCGGGTTCATTATTATTTGATGGCAAAGCATCGACCGACTTTTCATTGACTGACATTAGAAATCAGGTTGCAATAGTACCCCAGGACGTTTTATTATTTGGGGGAACCATCCGTGAAAATATTGCATATGGACGTTTGAATGCCAGTGAAGAGGATATCCTGCAGGCAGCAGATCGGGCGAATGCACATGAATTTATAAAGGGTTTTCCTGAAGGATATGACACCATAGTTGGAGAACGGGGAGTTAAACTTTCCGGAGGACAGCGCCAAAGAATAGCCATTGCACGCGCCCTCTTAAAAGATCCGGTGTTACTTATTCTGGATGAGGCCACTTCATCTCTTGATTCGGAATCAGAAAGGCTTGTACAGGAAGCTCTGGAAGAATTAATGAAGAACCGAACATCTATAATAATTGCACATCGTCTATCTACTATCAGGGAGGCAGATAAAATTATAGTTTTAGAGAAAGGTAAAGTAATTGAAAGTGGGAATCATCTGGAATTAATGAAAAACGAAGGTGGCTTATACCGTTATCTGAGTCAGTTACAACAGGAAACGCAGGAACCCCAAGAAAAAACTATTAGTAAAATGGATTTACATTAACTGCAGGTTTTACAAGACTTTATGAAATTAACTATTTGGGGTGCTGCGCAACAGGTAACAGGAAGTATGCACCTTTTACAAACCGATTATTATAATATATTGGTTGATTGTGGATTAGATTATGAGCGGGATACCTGGATTGAGCAGAATGAAGCTTTTCCTTTTTCACCTGCAGATATCGATCTGGTAATTCTTACTCATGCGCATATCGACCATTCTGGTAATCTTCCAACCTTAATTCGATTTGGATTTGCAGGACAAATACTCTGCACAGCCCCAACCGCCGACCTAACTGAGTTACTTTTACTGGATTCAGTGAATATCTTTTTAAATAAACAGCGAAAAAAACGCAGAGGAAAGCATGGATTCTCTGATGGTCCTAAGCCTCTTTATCTTCAGAAACATGTAATGGAAACTGTTGATCGGTTTGTTACCATTGGGTTTAATAAGCCATTTCGTGTTAATGGGCAAATAAGCCTCACTTTTGTATCGGTGGGCCATTTATTAGGTGCTGCTGCTGCTGTTTTAAGTATTGAAGAACATGGAAATATAAAAACAATTGCTTTCAGTGGGGATATTGGCAGAAAGAACTATCCTGTTTTAAGAGATCCGGAAAGCCTTCCTGAAGTAGATTACCTGGTATGTGAATCTACCTATGGTGGACGAAATCATAAATTTACCCAAAGTGTTGAGGAACTTTTAACTGAAACGGTTAATGAAGCCTGTATTAAGTCCCCAGGCAGACTGATCATTCCTGCTTTTAGTGTTGGAAGGACTCAAGCATTGGTTTATTCTCTAAACAGAATATTTAATAAAGGGCTTTTACCAAGAATAAAGGTATTTGTGGATAGTCCCCTGGCAGGTTATGCTACCGATATTTTTAGAAAACATCATTCACTTTTGAACGAGGAAGCGCAGGACTTTTATAAACTTCTTGGGGATGAATTTGAATTTGAAAATCTAGAATATATTCAGGATATGAATGCAAGCAAGGCTATATCCAATTATTATGAGCCCTGTATTATTATTTCATCCGCTGGAATGCTTGAAGGAGGTCGCATTCAGGATCATTTATATTACAACATCTCAAATTACTACTGTACAATTCTTTTTATTGGATACTGTGCAAAAGGTACCTTAGGCCATCGCTTACTTCGCGGTGATCCGGTTATAAATTTAAGACATCGGGAACTTTCAGTATTTGCAACCATTAGGCAGACTGATATTTTTAGTGGTCATGGAGACCAAAACGATCTGATTAATTTTGTAAAGCAGCAGGATCCGAAAAAAATTAAAAAGATATTTCTTGTTCATGGAGAGATAAGCGCAATGGAAACCTTTAAACTTGCTTTATCCGATAGTAATTATGATGCAGAGATAGCCGAAAAGGGAAAAACCTACCTGTTGAATTAATCTTAAATGATCATTTTATGTGGTGTATAAGCAATCCAACATCAAATTTTGGCTCAAACCAGGTTGACTTTGGTGGCATTATTTCACCTTCATCAGCAATCCCAATCAGCTGATCAATACTCGTTGGAAACAAAGTAAATGCAGCAATAAATTCATTACTTTCAACTTTATTGATAAGTATTTCTACAGGTAAATTACCCGAAATAAAGTCAATACAAGGATCAGTTCTTGGGTCTATTATGTTAAGGATATTAGAAAATATATATTTCTGAATTAAACTAACGTCAAGTTCCTCTAAAGGACTTTTAAAGTTTACTTTCTTTTTGAATCTTAACAGAAACCATTTCCCCTTCAGGTACATCCCTAATGAATGCATTTCAGCGGGAAAAACAATACTTTCAGAAGCAAACACATCAAAATCAATTTGCAGTCTGATCAAAAAATCGTTTACAGTAAGTCCCTTTAAATCTTTTAAAAGACGGTTAAAACCATAAATTCTTAGTTGATCTGTGCTCATATACACTGAATTGAAGAAATTGTACTCTTCATCCCCTTTGTGTTTTAGATTTAATTTTCTTCGCTGAATTCCATATAAAGAAGCTGCGGCTGCCCTGTGGTGTCCATCTGCAATATAAGATGATGAAATATTCGAGAAAGCTTCAACAAGAGTTGTAATAACACCTTGCTCAGTTACAAACCATAATTTATGTTGAGTATCTTCTTTTGAATAAAAAATATCTGACTTAGCAAATGTAATTTCTGATAAAATCTTGTCAATTTTTGGTTCAGATCTGTAAGTTATCAAAACCGGATTGGCATCAATACCGGTTTGTTGAAGATAATCAATTAGTGATTGTTCCCTGTCTGCTTTGGTAAGTTCATGTTTTCGAACCACATTATTCAGGTAATCATCAATGGACGTCACTGTCCATAAACCTGTTCGCGATATACCATTTTGAATAATCTGATATATGTAAATTGAAGGTTTTGAATCTTTTACAAGAATACCATTGTCAATAAAATCCTCAAAATTCTCATTTATTTTTTTAAAGGCAAGTTCAATTTTTGAGCCTAGAAGAAAATGATTGTCAAGCTTAGGCACTAACATATTCACATAGGAATATGGGTTATCCTGCCGGATAAGTTTAGCTTCACCAAGGCTTAAATTTTCCAGCTTAAGTACTACATTACCGGCCAAATTATCAACCGGATGTATTCCTTTGAATGGCTTAATTTTTGGCATTTAATTTAATATCAGATAAATTAAATGCCAATTCGCATTAATTAAACTGTTTTAAAAAAATCTATGATCAGGTTCGCTAATTCTGTGCCAATACGCTCCTGTGCTTCATTAGTGGAAGCGCCTATATGCGGTGTCAAGGATACTTTCGGATGGGTCAATAGATCCTGACGGGGTGTTGGTTCATTGTCAAATACATCTAATCCCGCAAATGCCAATTTTCCTGAATTCAAGGCATCAATTAATGCATCTTCATCAATAGTACCCCCTCGTGAACAGTTAACAACCCCTACCCCATTTTTCATATTTTCGAATTCATCTTTACCTAATACAGGTTTTTCTGAAAATGGAACGTGAAGGCTTATGAAATCCGCGTCTTTAATTAATTGATCTATTGATACAACCTTTATCGGACAAGTAACTTTGGTATCTGTTCCAATGATAAGCTCAAGCTCATTTGGAATTTCAAAAAGATCATAGGCCAAAACTTCCATTCCAAGTCCTAGAGCTATTTTTGCAGTCTCCCTTCCAATCCTGCCAAAACCTATAATTCCAATTTTTTTTCCACGAAGTTCAATCCCTTTTGCATAAACCTTTTTTAGGTCGTTGAACTTAATGTTTCCTTCAATAGGCATTTTTCGGTTAGAATCCTGAAGAAAACGGATTCCTGTGAATAAATGAGCAAATACTAATTCAGCTACTGAAAGAGAGGATGCTGCAGGAGTGTTTACGACAGCAAGACCTTTACTTCTTGCATAATCAACATCAATATTATCCATTCCAACTCCACCACGACCAATAAGTTTAATATTAGGGCAGGCATCAATAAGTACTTTTCTAACTTTTGTTGCACTTCGAACGGTTAAGCCATCATAATTTTTTAAACCTTCAGAAAGTTGATCCTGTGGAATATGAGTAGTATCTACCTGAAAACCTGCTTTTTCTAATAATTCCTTTCCTATTGGGTCAATGCCATCGTTGGCGAGTATTCGAAACATATAATTTATATTTTAAGATATTTTAGTCTAATAGTTGAAATTGAACTGGTGAATACAAAAAAATTCACATTTTGCTTGTTAGCGATGCATTTCATCAAAATCCTGCATAGCCTCGATCAATACATGGACGCTAGTTATAGGCAAAGCGTTATACATGGAAGCACGGAAACCTCCTACACTTCTGTGACCTTTTATTCCGATGATATCCCGATCTTCAGCAAATTTGAGAAAAGGCTTTTCAAGTTCAGGATTTTCCATCACGAAACAAACATTCATTCTTGAGCGATCTTCAGGCCTACATGTACCTTTAAATAATGGATTGCGTTCAATTTCTTTGTAAAGTGCATCTGATTTAGTGATATTTTCCTTCTCAATTTCAGCAACACCTCCTTTTGATTTTAGCCAACGGAGGTTTAACATGGAAACGTAAATAGCGAAGACTGGCGGAGTATTATACATTGATCCTCCTTCAATTTGAACTTTGTAATCAAGCATTGATGGAATTTTCCGATCCACCTTACCTAAAATTTCGTCTTTAACAATTGCTAGAGTAACTCCGGCAGGCCCCATGTTTTTCTGAGCACCAGCATAGATCAAATCAAAATCAGATACATTTATAACCCTGCTCAAGATATCAGAAGACATATCACAGGCAACTGGAACAGAGGTTTTTGGAACATTCAACAATTCAGTGCCATAAATAGTGTTATTGGATGTAAAGTGAAAATAGGCTGAATCTTGTGGAATTACAAAATCTTTAGGTATATAAGTATAATTCTGGTCTTTAGAAGAAGCTACAATAGACACATTACCAAACATCTTAGCTTCCTTTAAAGCCTTTGTAGCCCAAACCCCGGTATCAAGGTATGCAGCCGTCTGACCTTCACCCAGTAAATTCATTGGAACCATGGAAAATTGCAAACTGGCTCCTCCCTGCAACAATATAACTGAATAGCCTTCGGGTACATTTAATAATTCTTTGATCAAAAGTAGGGTTTCATCGACCACAGATTCGAATTCAGGGGTGCGATGAGATATCTCTAAAATAGATAATCCTGTACCATTAAAATCAAGAACTGCCTGTGATGCTTGTTTAAATACTTCCTGTGGTAAGATGCAGGGGCCTGCCCCAAAATTATGTATCATACTGTATAAATTTATTAGCAAAAATAAGACAATAATTTGAGACGAGGATGGATTTTAAACCCTTTTTTATATTTGATGACAAACTCTTATCTGGTTTTCAATTTAGCAATGAGTCTAAAATTGAGTCTTCTAAATGTTAGATAATTTGGAACAGCATATTGATTAGAATCTTTGTCGTTTAACCAAAGATAAGAGGCTGTATTTTTGAAATTTAACAGATTGAAAATTTCAGCATGAAGACTTAATGATTGAAAATACTCACTGATAAAAACTGGTACTTTTTTACTCTGATAATCAGCAAGATCTTTAGAAAAACCTATATCAACACGTTTATAAGCAGGTATTTTAAATAAGTCATTGTATCTATCTGGCCCAGGAAGACCTACTGGTAGTGAAGATGAATAGATTAAATTGAGATGAACTTTATACGTTGGATTTTGTAATAGCCTGTCCTGGAACATCATTCCAATATTAAGTAACTGGTCTGATGGCCGTCTTAGGTAACCCGGAAATATAGTAGATACATTACCTTTTTTGTCTGTGGTTTGATAGGAATCATTTTTTATATCTTCCTTGGTTTGCATGATAGATAATCGAAAGGTAGACAATAAATCCCCAGCGAAATTTCCACTGAGACTGAAGTCGGCTCCGGCAGCATAACCTTTGGATGTATTTTCAGCGAGGTATCTGATTTTTAGGTCCTCCATTTTATAAGGTGTAATCCTGCTTAAAATTTTGTAATAAAGTTCTGAGCTGAACTTAAGTCTTGTGCCTAAGCCATTGAACTCATAATCTGCACCTGAAACAATATGAAAAGACCTCTGTGACCGTGCATCTAAATTAATACTACCATTAAATCTTTTGATCTCTCTGTAAAATGGCGACTGAGAATACGCGCCTACAGCAAACCGAAAGATAAAATTGTCAATAAATCCTGGAGCGTGGGTGAAGGAAACACGCGGACTAATAAAGTTTTCATTTGAAAATGAATTATAATTTGTCCTAATACCTGCTGCCATAGTTAAATTGGGCTTCAAATTGAATGTATTCTGAATGAATCCGCTTATTCTACCTATTTGTTGATTTTGTTGCTGGTCAATAACTTCCGTATAAATCCAATTTCCTGAAGGTCGAAGTGAATATCCGGTGGTATCTATGCCATTAAATTCATCAATTCTGTCTTTGATTTGATCTGACTGAAAACGAACGCCCATTTCAATAAATGAATTCTGAGCTTGTTTATACATCCTCAATTCAGTATTGAGAATCATGGTATTCAAAAAATTATTTCTGTAAGAAATGTTAGAACCCAGTCCAAGGATTGAACCAACATTTTTAGGGTCTAATCCTCCGTTTTTTTCATTGAAAGCATACCAACCTAAAAGATCTTTATTCTCTTTTTCATCTATACTTGAAAATGAACTGATCCATTTAAAATTTAAAGAGCTGGATGCATTGTAACCCAAGGTTAAAGCGGTCATCAAAGATTCATATCTACTTCTTTCATCTCCATTATAGTTTACATTGAGTCTTAATACTTCGTCAGACGTTCCAAATTCTGTGAGGCGTTTATTGGGACTGATGAAAAGATCACCTTTATTATAGTTTCCGAAGAAAGATAAATTCAATTTTGAACCAAGTTCATGCCTGAACATAAACTGATAATCTGAGAAACCTGATACATAATCACCTTCAAGATTTTGTGTTCCTAATAAACTTTGGTTCTTTTTATTTCTTAGTCCGGCAAGGATATAACTATTCTTAAATGGAACTTTTATTGCTGCTGAACTTGAAAGAAAACCAATTTGAGCTTCAAGAGATAACGAGTCAGGTCTGCCATATCTCACATCCAGTACAGATGACATTTTATCGCCGTATCTTGCTTCAAAACCACCTGCAGAAAATCTTGTACTACTTACCAGGTCTGGATTTATAAAACCTAATCCCTCCTGCTGCCCTGAGTAGATCTGCATTGGCCTGTAAACTTCAATATCATTCAGGTAAATTAAATTTTCATCGAAATTTCCGCCACGTACCGAATATTGTGAACTCAATTCATTGTTTCCAGAAACTCCCGGTATATTTTTTAGAAAACTTTCAAAACTGCCAGAAGTTTGAGGATAAACGTTAAATGAAGCAGCATCGATAGTTTTTAAATTACCACCATTAAATCTTTCAGTAATGTGAACTTCATCTAGTGACTGTATATCAGATATTAAAGTGATATTTTGTATATTATCTTTGTCTGGAATGATTCCCAATTCTAATTGCAGATCCTTAAAACCAAGTCGGCTTAAAGTCATTGTTGAACTAATGGGAACTTTAGACAACATGTACTCCCCCTCTTTGTTAGTCTGGGTGATCAGCCTGGTATTTTTTACCTGAACTGTGACTCCACTTAATAATTCTCCTTTTTCAGATGTTATAACACCTTTAATATTTGCATAATTCTGTGCAAAAATTGAGTCAGAAATACTGAATA
>CAMCTU010000002.1 GCA_945878525.1 Sphingobacterium thalpophilum | reverse complement strand
TGAGTGAAGATGAATCTGTTCCTAAATATGCCTCTCAACTGGTTTATCTGACCAGTTCAAATTTTAATTCGGAAATCGAATCCAAGATTATGTATTCGATTTTACAGAAACAACCCAAGCGGGCTGATGTTTACTGGATAGTACACGTTGATGTTACCGACGAGCCTTTCACAAGGGATTATAAAGTTGAATTTCTGATCCCAAATAAACTTATCCGGATTGATTTTAAACTAGGCTTCAGAGTTGAACAGCAAATTAATGTCTTATTCAGAAAAGTTGTAGAAGAATTGGTACGAAACAATGAAGTAGATATCATCAGTAAATACACTTCTCTCAACAAATACAAAATTATTGGTGATTTCAGATTTGTTGTTTTAGATAAGGTATTATCAAAAGCAAATGTGTTGAGCTTTGTAGATAAATTCATCATGGATTACTATTTTATTCTTAAGAAGTTTTCACTTTCAGAAGCGCGGGGATTTGGTTTGGATATAAGTTTTGTAACTATTGAAAGAGTTCCTTTGATTATTTCTACTCAGGACACCAGTGAATTGAAAAGAGTTGATTTGGACCATCATCACGAACACTGATGAAAGGGTGAAATTCAAGAAAGAGTTTTTTATAATAAATTTTAACAAAAGGGGCGTTTTTTTAAAATGCCCCTTTTTGTATTCATTTTTCAATCTGCTTAAAATAAAATGTTAGCTTGAAATTCATAGTTCTACCTACTGATTTTTGTCGTTCAGATTGCTTTTGTGATAGCTGTATGAGAAATAGATAATCAGGCCCAAGGCCAACCATATCAGAAACCTGATCCAATTGGTATACCCAAGTTCAGTCATCAGATATAAACAACTCAGCATCCCAAGAACGGGAATAAGTGATAGATTTTTTCTGAAAGAAAGTATTGCCATCGCAATTGCGGCAATAATAAAAAGGAAATAAGGTAATTTATTCTTGTATACATGCCAGTCACCCTTGTATTCAAATAGGGATAGAATTGGCTCTTTTAGTAGTATGAAAATAATACCTAGTAATGCGGGTACGATGTATTTTGAATTAATATACGGAATACGAAAGCGCTTTTGATTGGAATCATTTATATGCTCTTTAGGGAGCAACAGAACACCAGCGCAAACAAGCACAAATGCAAACAGAGTTCCGATACTGGTCAGGTCAGTGACTTCAGTAAGGTTCATAAATAGGGCGGGGACAGATACCACAATTCCTGTTATCAGTGTTGCAAACCAGGGGGTTTTATATTTCGGATGAATACTTGAAAATTTCTTTGGCAATAAGCCGTCTCGGCTCATACTCATCCAGATACGGGGCTGGCCCATTTGGAATATCAATAATACACTTGCAGTGGCTATTACAGCACTTATTGAAATAATATAGCTGATATTGTCAAGCCCGATATTTTTAAATACAAAGGCCAATGGGTCCTCTACCTGAAGTTCTTTATAACTTACCATGCCGGTCAGAACCAATGCCACCAGGATATACAGAATGGTACAGATGATCAGGGAGTATATCATTCCTTTGGGTAGGTCTCTCTGTGGATTTTTGCACTCTTCTGCGGTCGTAGAAATGGCGTCAAAGCCTATGTATGCAAAGAAAACACCTGAAACACCTTTCATCATACCTTCAAAACCATTTGGCAAAAAAGGACTCCAGTTTGCTGGTTGAACGTAGAAAAAACCAAGTATTATGACTCCAATAACAACAGCAATTTTCAGGAGTACCATAGCATTTGTAGCTCTCTTTGTTTCCCGTATTCCGATGTAAACCAGATAGGTAATCAGGAAAACGATGCCTAAAGCCGGAATATCTGCTATAAATTTAAAATTGCCTGATCCCGGTGCAGATTCCCATGCACCAGCTGCAATTTGAACCTTCGCACTGATACCACTTAGATCTGTTCCAGCTGCCAGCACCTCTTTATAAGCTCTTGATGCTGAGAGATAATCCATGGTCAGGTAGGCCGGTATATGGATATTGAAACCCTCGAGCAAATTTGTAAAATACTCACTCCAGGATATAGCAACCGCAATATTACCGATTGCATATTCCATAAGTAAGTCCCAGCCAATTATCCAGGCTATAAGTTCTCCAAAAGAAGCATAAGCATAAGTGTAGGCACTTCCTGCAACTGGAATTCTTGAAGCAAATTCTGCATAACAAAGTGCAGAAAATCCGCAGGTAATGGCTGTGATTACAAAAAGTATACTAACACCCGGACCTCCATTAAAGGCGGCATTTCCAATAGTAGAAAAAATTCCGGCACCTACTACAGCAGCAATACCCATAAGTGTGAGGTCTTTAACAGAAAGAACCCTCTGTAACTGCTGATCTATGACCTCAGCATCCGAAAATCCTGCCTCGCGGTCTTTCATGATCAACTCAATAGATTTCTTCCTGAAAAGGTTTCTTGACATATTCTGGTAATTTAGATTGGTTTATAAATCAAACATAAAAATTATTTAGTTTTGAATGTGCATTGATATCGAATAATGAAAAAAAGCCTTTCTGAAATTCTCTTTCCTGAGCGATACTTTTTAATCCCTTTTTTTATTCTGATTCTCCTGGGGTTCATTCTCATGCTGTTTTTTAGTAAAGCTGACCTGTTTTTACTCATCAACAATCACCATAATAAGTTTTTTGACCTGTTTTTCAAGTTAAACACACTCCTTGGAGATGGAATTATGACAGTTCTTGTGGTATTTGGATTACTCTTCATTAAATTTCGCTATTCTGTACTTGCTGCAATTGCATTTCTCTATAATTCTGTAGTAATTCAGCTGCTTAAACGATTTTTTAATGCCCCAAGGCCTTTAAAATATTTCGAAAATATCTCCCCAATAAGAACAATAGAAGGTTATCCGGTTAATGAGTGGAACAGTTTTCCATCCGGGCACACGGCGTCTGCATTTACACTTGCGGTGGTTTTGAGTTATTTACTTCCCTACAGACAACGCCACTGGATAATTATACCCCTTGCAGCCTTGACCGCATTTTCAAGAGTATATCTTGCTCAACATTTTATGGAAGATATCATTGCGGGCGCAATCATTGCTGTAGTAATGACCTTTCAATTAATTTGGTGGCTCGAAAATACTCAATGGTATCATTCATCAAAGTTAAATGGGAAATTGTTTGGAAAGGATTGACATGAGAACTAAGGGAGTGCTCTTATTTTTTTTTAGTCTGTTTCTGTTTTTACAGAATCTGGATAAACCGATGATTTATATTCTCGATGAAGCCAAAAATGCAGAATGTGCCCGTGAGATGCTGGTTTCGGGCGATTATATTATGCCCTATTTTAATGGGCAGTTAAGAACAGATAAACCACCACTGCATTATTTTTTTATGGCCGCGGCTTATAAAATTTTTGGAGTTTCGGCATTCGGTGCCCGATTTTTCTCTGCTGTATTTGGAGCTTTTACCATCCTGATCAGTTTTCTGTTCTCTAGAAAATATTTAGGGGAAAAGGCTGGCTGGATGACTGCAATGGTTTTGTTATCCTCATTACATTTTAATTTTCAGATGCGGATGTCAGTACCAGATCCCTATCTTATATTCTTTATGACTGCTGGTTTCATGTGTTTCTATTTATTCTTAACAGAAAGGGGCAAGTTATGGATTTTACTGATGTATGCATGCTTTGGGCTTGGCTTATTAACCAAGGGCCCAATAGCAGTTGCATTACCAGGTTTGATTATGCTAATATTTCTTATATGGACCAAAAGGTTAAATTGGTCATTAATTCGTTCTTTTTATATTCATGCAGGAACAATCATAGTTCTACTGATTTCTTTACCCTGGTTTTGGCTAAACTATGAGGCGAGCAATGGAGTATGGACAGAAGGTTTCTTCTTCAAACATAATTTTCAAAGATTTTCGGATCCGATGGAAGGTCATGGAGGATTTTTTCTGCTACCTACGTTTATGGTCATCCTGGGCTTACTTCCTTTGGGTATTTTTTCTATTCAGGCGATGTTTTTGGCCTGGCAAAAGCGTTCCAATGAGCTATTGTTATATTGCCTGAGCATTGTTCTGGGAATTATTGTCTTTTTCTCTTTTTCGCAAACCAAACTCCCAAATTATACTACTCCTGCTTATCCGTTTATTGCAATCTTGATCGGCTACTTGTTATCAGAACCGGAGGGGTTGAATCTTTCATTTAAGAAGTTAAAGTGGGCGATTGTGTTTTATACAATTATTGCATTTGCTATTCCTGCAGCTATTTTTTTCGGACTGAAAGCTGACAAGAATCTTCATGATACTGCAGGTGTATGGATGTGGTTTATACCTATACCCATTGGAGTTTTGATAGGCTGGTATTTTATTCGGAAAAATGAAGTAAGTAAATTCATAATCAGCATTTCCTTGTCATTTGTTTTGAGCAATTTCTTGTTTTTTGCCAAGGCATATCCCCGGGTTTATGGAATTAATCCAGTGGTAGCCTCACTGGAACTGCTGAAAAATAAGCCGAATCTGGTTTATTATAAAATGATTAATTCAGCTTATATTTTTAATATGCAACGATTAGTACCTGCAATTCATAGTCAGGATAGCCTCTCAAATTATTTAAAAAAGCATCCTGATGCATTGGTGATTTCACGAAAGCAATTCGAAACCGAAATACTGGTCGCAGGGGATATGGTTCCTGTTTTTGAACAGAAAGATACCTTTGAAAATCCAATAACTGTAATTTACAAGTCGGTTCGATGAGCCTTTTTGAATAAAATTCTCAAAATAATTAAACCAATTGCCAACATACCAATCAGGATGAGCCATATCATATAATTAGACTTATCTGGGCTGTCAGAATTAGGAGCCTGACTTGTATACTGGTCTGAGCTACTTATACTTTCATTGACTTTGATTGAACTATAGAATTTGTTACGCTCTGGAACAGCGAATTCCTTATGAACATTCTCATGAAGAAATTCAAAAGTATAGGTAGCACCATTGGCGTGTAGAACTCTGAAATTCCTTAATAAAATCCCGCTGCCGGTATCAATCTTGAGTGTAAAATCTTTTACTTTTAGTTTAGCAATCAGGTTATCTTTCTCATCTATGATGATACCAGACTTTGAAGATTGCTAGACACTCTTGATGTAATTTTCGTAATAGTTCTTCAGATGCCGGTCCTTTTCAATGTCTGGTGTTATTTGTGGATTATCAGGGATTTTAAATAATAAAATTGTTCCAAATAGGCTTCTGGCCACCAGGCTAAATTGCTTTTTGGTATCTGTTTTGGTAAATCCTTTAGGAAGACTTACTGAAACGGCACTGTCAATTCTAAAAGCATCCCAGGTTTGAGCTAGGGATAAAAAAGGAATAAAATATGTTGCGAGCAGTATGATTAATTTTTTCATACTGAAAGAAATGCAAAAAGTGTGCTACACTTTTATCTCAATTAACTCCGGTAAAAATCAGAATACTTAAAATTACTCTAGTTTATCCAATTCTTGCCGGACGAAATCTGCCAGCTCTTTCACATAGGCGGCAGTGAAGCTAAATTCGATTCCGGCTGTCTCATAGATCTCTTTAATGGTTTTGGTATAGCCAAGTTTTAGAGCTTCAAGATAGTCGGAAAGCCCTTTTTCAGGGTTTTCCTTATAGTTTTTCCAGACTGCAATGGCTCCCAGCTGTGCAATTCCGTACTCTATATAGTAAAAAGGAACTTCAAAAATATGTAGTTGTTTTTGCCAGAGGTTTTTCAATGCAGGTTGATGTTCAGACCAGTCGGTGAAATTATTTCCAAATGGTTCAAATATATTTGTCCATGCTTCTGAGCGCTCTAAACTTGTATGTTCAGGATTAGTGTAGATCCAATGCTGAAACTGGTCTACAACTGCAACCCAGGGAAGTGTTTTTAAGACATCCTTGAGCTGGTCTTTTTTTGCACGTATTAAATCTTCAGAATTATCAAAGAATTTATCCCAATGATCCATAGAAATAAGTTCCATGCTCATTGAAGCCAGTTCTGCAACTTCTGAAGGGAGGTGCTTAAAGTCATTTAATTCAAGTGTTGAAGAAATAAATGTATGAACGGCATGTCCGCCTTCGTGAACCATTGTCGTCAGGTCTCTGAATGTCCCTGCAGAATTCATGAATATAAATGGAGCACCGCTCTCCGCAAGCGGGTAATTATAGCCTCCAGGGGCTTTGCCTTTGCGACTTTCAACATCAAAAAAGCCATTTGCTTTCATTATTTCGAGTCTTTCACCTATGTACGGACTTAGTCCATGGAAGCATTGAATAGACTTTTCAATTAATTCTTCTCCATTGATGAAAGGTTTTAATGCCGGTTTACCTGAAATGTCAACATCCATATCCCAGGGTTTTAATTCATTCAAAACCAGTGATTTAAGACGTTTACCTGCCTGTACTCTTAAAAGCGGTACCATTTCCTCTTGTATCGCTTGATGGAAATCATAACAGTCCTTTGGGCTATAATCAAAACGCCCGAGTGCCTGAAACATATAATCCCTGAAGTTTTCAAAGCCTGCATTTAAGGCAACCTGATGACGAAGTTTTAATAATGAATTGAATAATTCGTCCAGCTTTTCTTTATCTTCCAGCCTTCGGGCAGTTATGGCTTCCCAGGCCTCTTGTCTTACTTTGCGGTCGGTATCTTTCAAAAAAACTGCGGCTTGTTCGAGAGTATATTCCTGGTCACCTAATTTGACTGACATTGAACCCGTGATTCCCTGGTATTTTTGCTGTTCAACCTGAATTTGGGTTAACAGAGGTATATTTTCTTCCCTAAAAAGTTCGAGGGCCTTTTTTATACCACGGACATAGACAAAGTATTTAGTCTTATCCAGTTCTTCGGCAAATGGACAATGAATAAATTTTTGGTTTAATTCATTAGTAAGCGGAGCAATTTTCGGTTCGATTTCAGTTGCGAAAAATTGAAAATCATTTAAAAGTTTTTCATCTGTAGTATCGCAGGTCATTCGGATATATCTCCAGGCAAAATCCTCTTCCAATGCAGCTTCAATTTCACTGCGGTCACGGAGCCATTGGCCTAATTCAGAAACGGAATTTAATGATCTGTTAACCAACTCATTGAATATAGGCTCAAGATTTTCCCATTGCATCTTAAGGTCTGCAGGTATATAAGTTCTTTGTTTTTTTGAGATTTTAAGGTCGTTCATATTATAATTGATTTCTCAGATAAGCATCCAGTAAAAAAAATACGGCAAACACAACTGAGGCGATTCCATTTGTTGTGAAAAAAGCCCGGTCAACCTTCGATAAATCATCAGGTTTTACCAGCTTATGCTGGTAGATTAGCAGCAGTATGAAAAATAGCACGCCGGTAAGATAAAACCAGGATAAATTTGCATTAAAATAGGGTAGAGTGACAAATACCACAGCAAGTAAGTGCAAAAATGAGGATACTCTTAAGGCATTTTTTTTACCAAGCCAGGCCGGTATAGAATTTAGATTATTTTGTCTGTCGAATTCTTCATCCTGTAGCGCATAGATAATATCGAAGCCGCTTACCCAGCACAAAACAGCCAGTGAAAAGTAAATGGGAAGAATTGCAAATTCTCCGGTAACAACCAGATATGCACCGATTGGTGCAAGCGCAAGACCCAAACCCAAAATGAGATGGCAAAGGGGGGTGAATCTTTTTGTGTAACTATAGCCTAATACAACTGTTAGCGCCACAGGAGAAAGGTAAAAACAAAGTTTGTTGATTAGAAGGGTAGTCAGAACAAATAATAGGCTGTTAATGATCGTAAAAAGTAGAGCTTCTTTTGAACTTATGCGTCCTAAGGGAATATCTCTGACTGCAGTTCTTGGGTTTTTAGCATCTATGTCCCGGTCAAGGTAGCGATTAAATGCCATTGCTGCATTTCGAGCAAAAACCATGCATAATAGCATGAGGAATAATTTGATCCAGTCAAACTCATGGGTTGTAGTGCTTATTGCCAGAAAAAAGCCGATAACAGCAAAAGGCATTGCAAAAACAGTATGGGCAAATAATACAAGCGAAAAATATTTGTTCATTTGGGTTCTCTGTTTTTAATTTCGGGTTCTGTATGTAAAAATCAGCTTTAATTTAATGGTATGATGAATTACCTGGTAAACTTTTTATTCAGGTCATAAATAAAATTCAGCAAATCATCACGGCCGTCCTGTGTTTCTGCTGATGTAATATAATGCTGGGGCATTTCTTCAAATATCTCCAGCAGGGCTTTTCTGAATTTGGCAATATTTTGATCCGTCTTCACACTTGATTGCTTATCAGCTTTTGTGAATATTAGCTGAAATGGTAGGCCGTTTTCACCCAGCCATGTACAAAATTCTAGATCAATTTTTTGTGGATCAAGCCGGCTGTCAATCAGTACAAATACACATTGCAAATTTTCGCGGTTGCGAAGATAGAAGCTTATGAATTTTGACCATTCACCACGGTTGCTTTTAGAAGTTCTGGCATATCCATAACCCGGAAGATCAACAAGCTGCCAGTTTTCATTGATTAGAAAATGGTTTATTAGCTGGGTTTTACCAGGTGTTTGGGAGGTTTTTGCAAGCCCTTTTCGTTGTACCAGCATGTTGATCAGGGAGGATTTTCCTACGTTTGAACGACCTATAAAGGCGTATTCCGGTAATTCCGGAGCTGGTAGTCTATCAGTTCTGGTATTACTGCATTGAAATTCCGCGCTTTTGATGATCATCCTGCAAAGGTAGAACATTGCTTTCAATGTTTAAACTCCCGGATTTTAAATCAATTTGCAGAACGTTATATTTTGAATATTTTTTATTTTTTGATAAATGCATTTCTCTTGTTTACAATCTCAGTGCTTAATTCCATTATCTTTGTAAAATATGTCAAAAACAGTCAGGCCTTATCAGGATTCAGATGCACCCAAAAAGGAACAGGTGGCGAGTATGTTCAATAATATTTCCGGGACTTATGATTTTTTGAACCATTTTCTATCAATGGGCATTGATAGAATTTGGAGAAAAATAGCAATCAGAGAATTACTTAAACATAAACCTTCCCATATCCTGGATGTTGCAACCGGTACCGGTGATTTTGCATTTGAAGCAATAAAGATTCTTAAACCCAAAAGGGTTACTGGCGTTGATATTTCCGCCGGAATGTTGGGTATTGCAGATCAGAAAATTAATAAGAGAAAATTGCAGGATGTTTTTCAGGTGCACCTTGGTGATTCTGAAAAGCTATTATTTGATAATGACTCTTTTGATGCGGTAACTGTAGCATTTGGTGTCCGTAATTTTGAGAATCTTGAAAAAGGTCTGAGTGACATGTTTCGAGTATTAAAACCGGGAGGTAAGGCAGTTATTCTGGAGTTTTCAAAACCAAGAGTTTTTCCTGTTAAGCAAGCGTATAACTTCTATTTCAAATATATTACCCCTGCGGTAGGTAGAATTTTTTCGAAGGATAATAGTGCATATACCTACCTGCCTGAATCAGTAGCTTCTTTCCCTGATGGAGCAAATTTTGATTCCCTGATGCAAAAAGTTGGCTTTAAAAATACGAAATTCCGTCCGCTGACGTTTGGGATTTGTTCCATTTACACTGGTATCAAATGAAGAAAAGTATCCTTCTGTTTTTGTTTAGTATTTTTTCGATAAACAGATTATCAGCTCAGGAAAGCTGGGGTGGTGGTGTTGATGGTCTGCAATTACATTTTGGCTTTACATTTCAATATGTTGCCTCAGAGTTTAAAATATTAAAGCTTGCAGAATGGAAGGGTCCGTTTAATGATCCATACAACGGACTTCCAATGATAAATAGTGAAATGAGAAGCCTTGCTTCACCTGTTACACCAGGATTTGGATTAGGATTTGTTTCTGATTACAGGCTTGGAGACAATGCTAACCTGCGTTTTACGCCTGCCATGGTTTTTGCCGATAGAATCATAAATTATGAATTTAATAATCCAACTTTTAATACTCAAAGAAAGGTTCAGTCAACATTATTTGATTTGCCGGTGGGTATAAAGCTCAAGTCCGACAGAAGGCGAAATTTCAGAGCATATATGATCGCTGGTGCAAAATATTCTACTGACATTACTTCCAAAAATAAAACAGATGATATAGCTTTGAGTCCGGAAGCAAAATTCCTTAAAAATAATAAAAACACGCTGTGGTACGAAGCAGGTGTTGGATTTGACCTTTATTTTGAATGGTTCAAAATGTCTCCCGAGATCAAATTCGCTCAATCCACCAAAAGTGTACTAAGGGATGAAGATAGACTTGAAAACCCATATACCGCACCAATAGATAAATTGTTCATACGCAATTTGCAGTTCAGTCTGTATTTTGAATAGCTATTCAATGGAATTCATTAATTTCGCACTTTTTAATTGATTATGTCAAAAATAGCTTTAATTACGGGTGCAACTGCCGGAATCGGCGAAGCATGCGCACACTTGTTTGCCCATCAAAATTATGATCTGATCATTACCGGACGCCGGACTGAGCGTTTAAGTACACTAGCCAAGGATCTGATCAGTAAATATGGTATTCGTGTACAGTCATTACCAATGGATGTCAGGATTAAGGAAGAGGTTGAAATTCTTGAAACTTTATCCGATGACTGGAAAAAAGTTGATGTTTTGATCAATAATGCTGGTTTATCCCAGGGTATGGATCCAATTAACGCTGGAAGCACAACTGATTGGGAAGTTATGATTGATACTAATATTAAGGGATTGTTATATGTGACCAAAGTTGTTTCCAACTGGATGATTAAACATAAATCCGGACATATAGTCAATCTGGGTTCAATAGCCGGAAAAGAGACTTATCTGAATGGAAATGTGTATTGCGCAACCAAACACGCGGTAGATTCATTAAATAAAGCAATGCGGATAGACCTTCTGCCTCACAAGATTAAAGTTACAGGTGTACATCCGGGAGCAGTTGATACTGAATTTTCTCAGGTTCGTTTTCATGGCGATCAGGAAAGAGCCAAAAAAGTCTACGAAGGTTATGAGCCCTTGCATGCACAGGACATCGCTGAAACCATATGGTTTGCAGTTTCCCGCCCGGCTCATGTTAACATAAACGATATGATTGTGATGCCAACAGCACAAGCAAGTACCTCGCATCATTTGAAAGAATAAGTACTTGGTATGATTACTGGAATAACTATAAAATTTACTTCCAAATAATCAGGATTGTGTAGTTTTGCTGTATTAAATAACCAAATTAAAACCATTTCAGGAAATGTCTCTACAACAAAATATTGATCAGGATATTAAATCTGCCATGTTGAGTAAGGATAGCACACGTTTACGCGGACTAAGAGCCATTAAAGCTGCTTTATTAGTTGCCAAAACAGAAAAAGGGGCAGAGGAAACACTTTCAGAGGAAGCAGAAATTAAGGTTCTTCAAAAACTGGCTAAACAACGTAGGGAATCTGCGGACATTTATCAGTCTCAAAATCGTCAGGACTTGTATCAAATTGAACAGGAAGAGCTTCAGGTAATAGAGGCTTATCTGCCAAAACAATTGGACAAAAGCGCTGTTGCAGGTTTAATTAAAGAAATAATCAGCAAAACAGGTGCTGTGGGTATAAAAGATATGGGTAAAGTGATGGGAGTTGCAAGTAAGGAATTGGCAGGTAAGGCAGATGGAAAAACTATTTCTGAGCTTGTAAAAGAATTACTTAGTTGATTTTTTGATCGTTTATAACTGAATTGACTATTATGACTTATTTTCTTTCTGATATAATAAGTTTTTTTATTGAAATAACTTTTAGACTTATATCTTAGCAGGTAAAAGACAAATTGTACTTAACGATTCTATGGAGTTCGAGATAAAAGAAGATAACGGTTTTAAATATACTGAAGAGGGGGAAGGTGAAGTGCTTTTGTTGCTCCATGGCTTAATGGGTGCACTTAGCAATTGGACCGATGTTGTGCAAGAGTTTAAAAAGGATTACAGGGTAATTATACCATTGTTACCACTTTACGACCTTCCTTTGCTTACCACTGGAGTGAAATCACTTGCAAAGTTTGTACATAAATTTGTAAAATATAAAAAACTTAAAAATATTACCGTGCTGGGTAATTCACTTGGCGGCCATGTTGGATTAATCTATACCCTTGAACATCAGGATGACGTTAAATCGCTGGTTTTGACAGGCAGCTCAGGTTTATATGAAAACGCATTCGGAGGTTCATTTCCTAAACGTGAAAGCTATGATTTCATCAAGGAAAAGGTTGAATTTACCTTTTATGATCCTGTTATTGCAACAAAAGAACTGGTGGATGAAGTTTACCAGATAGTTAATGACAGAATAAAAGTGATTAAAATACTTTCTATGGCTAAATCAGCCATCAGGCACAATATGTCAGAAGATATTCATAAAATTAAAGTTCCCGTTTGCCTAATATGGGGTAAAAATGATAAAATAACCCCTCCTGATGTGGCATTAGAATTCAATCAGTTATTACCTGATTCTGAGTTGAATTGGGTGGATCTCTGCGGTCATGCTCCGATGATGGAAAGGCCTCTTGAATTCAATGCGCACTTAAGAAAGTTTTTAGATCGTATCTATTAACACCAACCTTATGTTAGCATACGAACTCATATCGGATAGTATACCAGCTATAAGAACTACTGATACCATTCAAAAAGTGCATGAACGGATGAGCGAGTTTCGTATCAATCACCTCCCAATTGTTAATGAAAAACAATTTCTTGGACTTGTATCTGATGAAGATCTGATACAAGTTCTTGATTCCAATGCTCAAGTTGGCAGTTTATTTTTATCACTTCATAATCCATTTGTCTTTGAGGATCAACACGTTTACGATGTTATCAGGATCTTTTACGAACAGAAATTAAGTGTTGTTCCCGTTCTTGATGTCCACAAAAACTACAAAGGTCTTATTTCCATAAACACAATGATGGAACATATTGCCACAATTACATCAGTGAGCGAACCTGGTGGCATAATTGTTCTTGAGATCATTAACAGAAATAATTCTTTGGCGCATATTTCACAGATTGTAGAATCAGATAATGCTCAAATATTGAGCTCCTACGTTAAATCCTTCCATGATTCCACAAAACTTGAAATCACCTTAAAGCTTAATCGCACAGATTTGTCCTCTATAATAGCATCTTTTCTTAGGTATGATTATCATATCAAGGCTACCTTTAATGATAGTAAATCAGATGATGGTACTTCTGACAGATACGATCAGTTAATGAACTATCTCAATATCTAAGAATATAACATGAAGATTGCAATTTACGGCAGGCAATTCAACAATACTGTATTACCTCATGTTCAGCAGGTTTTCGACAGCCTGGCAGAACATTCGGTTGAGACCTTTGTTTATGATAGGTATAATCACTTCATCTCAGGCAAAATATTTTTCCCAAGGAAGTTTCAAATTTTTCGAAATTATAATGATCTGGTTGACGCTAAAGTTGATGTAATGATCAGTCTGGGTGGTGATGGTACCTTACTCGATACTGTTACACTAATTCGGGATACTAATATTCCGGTAATTGGCATAAACTTCGGACGTTTAGGTTTTTTGGCGAGTATTAATAAAAATGATATTGTCAATGCCATGTCAAGTCTGGTAAATAAGGACTTTACTCTGGATAAGCGTGTCCAGCTTTGTATAGAATCAGAGCTAAAACTTTTCGGAAATGAAAATTTTGCCTTGAATGATGTAACAATCCATAAACGGGATACCTCAGCCATGATGATCGTGCATGCCTATCTTAATGGAGATTTTTTGAATTCCTATTGGGCTGATGGACTAATTGTTGCAACGCCTACCGGATCAACTGCATATTCGCTGAGTTGTGGTGGGCCAATTGTTTTCCCGGGATCCGGGAACATGGTTGTCACTCCAATTTCACCACATAACCTTAATGTTCGTCCGATTGTTTTATCAGATACCAATGTTCTATCCTTTGAAATCGAAGGCAGAAGTTCCAAATACCTTCTAACATGTGATTCCAGAACGGAGGTAATTGATACTTCAATAAAAGTTAAAGTAAAAAAGGCGGATTTTGACATCAATTTGATTAGGCTCAATAATGAAAACTATTTATCTACGTTAAGAACTAAATTGCTTTGGGGAATTGATACCCGAAATTATTAAGAACAGCATCTGCATTCATGCTTAGATTATTAGGTATCATCATATTGCTTTTATACAACAACTTTTGTTCAGCACAGACTTGGGAATTTGGTGGATTTTTAGGAGGTGCTGGTTATATGGGCGATATAAATCCTGTTAAAGTCCACAAACTTACAGATCCCGCTGCTGGAGTTCAAATCAAACGGAATTTTGATGGGTATTGGTCAGCAAAGCTAAATTTTATGCAGGGAACTGTCCGGGCAAGCGATGCTGGGTCTTCCAATTCTTTTCAGATAGCGCGTAATCTTGACTTTAATTCTCTGATTTCAGAACTATCCATGCAAATTGAATTCAATCTTTTCAGGTATATGGCAGGCGCGGATTTTGGTTATAATTCCAGAAAGCTGAGTCCATATCTTTTTACTGGTGTAGCTTCCTTTACATATAATCCATTGACAAAATATAAGGCTGAGGACGTTGAACTACGTTTAGTACAGACTGAGAATATTGCCTATAAAAAGAGTGCAATCAGCGTGCCTTACGGTGTGGGAGTAAAATATAATATTAGCGGCCATTGGACAATTCTTGCTGAAGTTGGATATCGAACAGCTTTTACAGATTATCTGGATGACATCAGTGGAAGGTATATTGATTTTAATGCAGTAACTCCTGCGAGTCAGTTAACCCAGGCTCTTGCCGACCGTTCAATTGCACCACAAATTGGTACACCTGGAACGCAAAGGGGGGACTTTAGGCCCAGAGACACGTATATGTTTTCGGGAGTGGGATTGACCTACACGTTTATTCCGATTAAATGCTTCACTTTTTAAGAACCGAAAAAAACAAGGAATAATTAGGATCTATATTTTTTTATTGCCAGCTCTTAATCATTTGTTATTTAAGTTATTCTAAATAAAAAGAGTTGAAATCATATAAATGATATGACATTATCAAAATAAATATCTTATGTTTTTTTTTAATGTATGTCATTTATGTATATCTGCCTTTCACATTGCCAATTTTAATCAGTTTTAATTCTTGTAGCAGATTAATGTAATTAAGTCATAACTTTGCGTCTCAAAATTTTAGAGTAATTATTAAATTATACACAAGATAATTTTTTAACTGGGGATAATTGATTTAGCCTCAAATTAATTGTTCTGCTTTGGAATGTTAAACTTAGTCGATGAGCCTGATTGAACAGATAGATAAAGAACGCTTGCCGCTACATGTAGCAGTAATTATGGATGGGAATGGCCGTTGGGCAAAGGATAAAGGGAAACATCGCGTTTTTGGTCATCAAAACGGTGTTATTGCAGTTCGTGACACAGTTGAAGGTGCGGTTGAACTCGGGATCAAATACCTAACTTTGTACGCTTTTTCAACTGAAAATTGGAACAGACCAAAACTTGAGGTAATGGCATTAATGGAACTCTTGGTTTCAACCATAAGCAAGGAAACCAGAACTTTGATGGATAATGGTGTGCGTTTAAATGCCATCGGGAATTTGTCTTCATTGCCTGAAAAGTGCCGAAAACAATTATTAGAAGCGATAAGGAAAACCTCTTTAAATGCCAATTGTACGCTTACTCTCGCACTGAGTTATAGTTCGAGATGGGAAATTACGGATGCGGCAAAACGATTGGCTGTAAAAGTAAGGGATGGTGAATTAGAAGCAGAAGAAATTACTGAAGAGATTTTCGGTACTCATCTGAACACTGCTGGCATACCTGACCCAGAACTGATGATCCGAACAAGTGGCGAACACAGAATCAGTAATTATCTATTATGGCAAATTGCCTATGCTGAATTGTATTTTACTTCAAAATTATGGCCGGATTTTAGAAGAGAGGATCTTTTTGAAGCTGTATTAGATTATCAGAAAAGAGAGAGACGATTCGGTATGATTAGTGAACAGTTGAACTAATTTTCACTTTTAACACTTTTTAACAAGCTATTAGCTTAATTTAGCATCTTTAATACATCAAATGAATCGAATTTTCATACTGTTTTTGTTTTTAGTATCCGGTACTTCTGCTATGGCCCAGTTTGGAAGAACTGGAACCCCAACTCCAACTAAAACTACAACTAACGAAGAACTTAGCTATTTGAATCCTAAAGATTTCGTTATCGGTGGAACCAAAATTCTTGGTACTGAATTTCTGGATAATGATGTTCTGATTACTATTTCAAAGTTAACCAAAGGGGACAGGATTTCTGTTCCAGGTGATGCTACATCCAACGCAGTAAAAAACCTTTGGGCTCAGGGATTATTTGATGATGTAAAATTAAACATAGCTGAGATCAGATCTGATTCAATATTTTTCGAGATAGAAGTTGTGGAACGTCCTCGTTTAACCAGAATTGATTTAATTGGCTTGAAAAAAGGTGAAGTAACAGATGTTCGTGAAAAGTTAAATGATAAAACAGGCAAGGTTGTTAATGAGAATTTACTGAAAACAACCACAGATATAATAAAAAAGCATTTCACTGAGAAAGGTTTTCTGTTTGCAGATGTGTTCATTGCAGAAAGAAAAGACACTGCTGCGGCAAATAATAAAATTTTAGATATTACAGTTGAGAAGAACGATAGAGTTAAAATAAGTGAAATTGTAATTAATGGAAATAAAGATTTTAAGGATAAGAACTTAAAGAAATACTTGAAGAAGACCAAAGAAAAGGCTTTTTACAAAGTATTTGGATCAGGCAAGTTCCTTCAGAATAAATATGATGAGGATAAGCTAAAACTTGTAGAAAAAATGCAGGAAAAAGGTTATCGTGATGCTGAAATAGTCAAAGACACTACCTATCGAACCGGAAAAAGTACTATCGGTGTAAAAATTGATCTTCATGAGGGGCCTAAATATTATTTTGGAAATATAACCTGGGCAGGTAATGCTAAATATTCTACCAAAGTTCTGGAGACTATTTTGGCTGTCAATAAAGGCGAAGTATTTAGTGAGAAGAAACTTGAAAGAAAACTAACCAGCAGTCCCGGAGGAGATGATATATCTTCACTCTATATGAACGATGGATATCTGACATTTAATGTTGATCCGGTTCAGACCAAAGTTTATGGCGATACCATTGATCTCGAACTGAGAATGTATGAAGGGCCGCAGTATACAATTAATAATATCAGGGTTAGAGGGAATGAGTTAACCAATGATAGGGTAATTTTAAGAGAGATTCGTACAAAACCGGGACAGAAATTTTCTAAAGAGCTTATTGTAAGAAGTACCCGTGAAATTGCACAGTTAGGAAATTTTGATGATACCAAAACTGATCCTAAACCAATCAATATTAATCCTAATGATGGTACAGTAGATATCGAGTATAATGTGGTAGAAAAGCCTTCTGATCAAATTGAGTTATCCGGAGGTTTTGGTGGAGGACGTGTTGTGGGTACCCTGGGATTAACATTTAATAATTTCTCTGCCCGTAATCTTTTCAATAAAAGCGCCTGGAAACCGTTGCCTAAAGGAGACGGACAAAGACTGAGTATCAGGGGGCAAACAAATGGTAAATTCTATCAATCCTATAATTTTTCATTCTCTGAACCATGGCTTGGAGGAAAGAAACCTATTTATTTCGGAATTAGCGCTTTCACCTCTTTGCAATCAAACGGTCTTCGTAATCAGGATCTTAATCAGCAGAAGATTCGCCTGAATGGTTTGACCTTTAGTTTAGGTAAACGTTTGAAATGGCCTGATGATTATTTCCAGGCCAATACTTCAATTAATCTTCAGCAATATATTCTGAATAACTTTAGTGGATTTATTTTTTCTTCAGGTACATCCTATAATTTTAACCTGACACAGGAATTCAGCAGGAATTCTGTTGATGCACCAATTTTTCCAACTACAGGTTCAAATTTAAAGCTGACAGTACAGGCAACACCTCCATTTTCCTTACTTAACAATAAGAATTATGCAATCGCAACTGATAAGGATAAATACAGGTTTACAGAATATCATAAATGGAAATTTGAGTCGCAGTGGTTCCAGCGCATCTACGGAAAGCTAGTTCTTAAGGCTCAGGCGCAATTTGGGTTCTTGGGAATTTATAATCAGGCGATAGGGCAATCGGCCTTTGAAAGATTTAAACTTGGGGGTGATGGTATGCAGGGGTTTGATTTCCTTCAGGGTTCTGAGATTATTGCAATGCGTGGTTATGCTAATAATGCAGTAATTCCTGCGGGCTCTAATCCAACTATTGCCCAGGGTTCGGGTAGTCCCTTGTTCAATAAATATGTTCTGGAATTAAGACATCCAATAACAGCCAGTCAGACTGCTACAATTTTCGTTTTGGCTTTTGCTGAAGGAGGAAATACCTGGAGTTCATTCCGTGATTTTGCACCATTTAACATCAGACGTACCGCAGGTATTGGAGCAAGAGTATTTTTACCTATTTTTGGACTTCTTGGGATTGATTATGGTTTTCCTTTTGACAAGATACCTGGATTACCCTCTAATGGAAAACAATCTTTTACATTCAGTATTTCCCAAGCTCTGAACGGAGGATTTAATTAAGTGTTATGAAAAAAATTCTTATAATTGTATTGTTATTGGCTTTTACAGTTTTAGGAGCCTATGCACAACGTTTTGCATATGTAGACAGTGATTATATTCTAAAACACATACCTGAATATAATTCATCTCAAAAGCAATTGGATGCCCTCTCTTTACAATGGCAAAAGGAGGTTGATTCTAAGTTTATTGCTATTGAGAGCCTTTTTAAAGCCTATCAGGCTGATCAGGTTTTGTTGACAGAGCTTATGAGAAAAACTCGGGAAAACGAAATAATTGAAAAGGAAAATGAAGCTAAGGAGTTTCAAAGGCTTAAATTCGGTTTCGAAGGGGAACTTTTCCAGGCTCGTACAAAATTAATTAAACCTATTCAGGATCGTGTTTCGAAGGCAGTCCAGGCTGTTGCAGAAGCTCAACAACTGGATATGTTATTTGATAAAAACAGCGAGATCACACTAATGTATGCAAGTCCGCGTTTAGACAAAAGTAATGATGTAATTATCAGATTAGGTTATAAGCCCGGTACAATAAGTAAATAGGTTTTTTAAATTATAAACAAATAACAGAATACAAAAAAAATGAAAAAAGTATTTAAAATAGGAGTTGTTGCTTTCGGATTATTCTTTGCAGTTAGTGCTGCGAATGCTCAGCAAAAATTTGGTCACATTAATTCGGCTGATCTATTACAGTCAATGCCTGAAATGAAAACTGCTGATGCTAGTTTTCAGACTTTTGCTAAGGCAAAACAAACCTCACTTGAGTTGATGGGTGCTGAGCGCCAGAAAATGGTTACCACATATGAGGAAAAATACAAAACATTGAGTGAAGCAAACAGAGCTACCTTAGAGAAAGAATTAACCACACTTGGAGGAACGATTCAGGATCTGGAAAAACGCATTACTGAAGAGCAGGAAAAGGCGCAGGAAGAAATGACCACAAAGCGTTCTGAGATCTATTCGCCTGTATTTAAAAAGGCAGAAGAAGCCGTAAAGGCAATCGCTAAAGAAAAGGGTTTTGCTTATGTTTTTGATGTTTCTCAGCCTGGAGTAGTATATTTTGACGGAGGTACTGATTTAATGAATGATGTAAAAACCAAATTAGGTATTGCAATTGCAGCTAAATAAGGTTTATTTTATTTTAAAAAATGCGAAGTATTCACTTCGCATTTTTTTTGTTCAAAAATTTCAATACAACTGCTCGATTTATTATTCTATTTTTGAGTTATGAGTTCAGCACTTCCTATTGGAGTTTTCGATTCCGGAATCGGTGGCCTTACGGTTGCAAATGCTATTCGGAAAATCCTTCCAAATGAACAAATTATTTATTTTGGCGATACTGCTCATATGCCTTACGGGGATAAATCACCCGAAGCCATCAAATTTTATAGTCTAAAAATTGCTAAGTTCTTGCTGGATAGAAATTGTAAGCTAATTGTCATTGCCTGTAATACAGCATCTGCACATGCCTACCATGAATTAGTTCATTTTCTTGGGGATAAAGTTCCGATTATCAATGTGATAGATCCGATTGTAAATTTGATGGTAAGTGATGGGAAATATAAAAAAATAGGAGTGATAGCAACAAAATCAACAATTCGCTCAGATATTTACGCAAAGAAATTCAAGATTATAGATCCCACTATTGTGGTTTCTTCACTTGCTACACCCTTATTAGCACCTATGATTGAGGAGGGGTTTTTTAATAATAATATCAGTAAAACAGTTATTAATTCTTACCTGACATCACCAAAGCTAAAAAAAATAGATAGTTTGATACTTGCCTGTACCCATTACCCCCTGATAAAGCCAGAAATATCCTCATTTTACGGTGATAAACTTGATATTATCAACACTGCAGAAATTGTAGCCGGATACCTGAAGGAACGTCTGACAAAGCTTAATTTACTTAATGATGGTCCCGCAAAGCGTCATCAGTTTTTTGTTTCAGATTTTACACCATCTTTTGCAAAGAGCACAAGGCTATTTTTTGGTGAAAAGATTCATCTCTCCTATAAACCTATATGGGATTAATTTAAATTCTTTTTAATAGATAGATTTAGTATGCTTTTATAAGCATAATACTTAAGTTTGCGAACATAAGCCCGGTAAATTGACCTTCTATCTGATATATGTATTAGTTGCTACCGCATTATTTGCATTCACAGCTTTGTTTACTCTTTTTGCTGTGTATTCCGAACGCAAAATTTCCGCATTTATTCAGGACCGCCTTGGGCCTATGGAGGTCGGAAAATATGGTATCCTGCAAGCATTTGCAGATATTGTAAAAATGCTTCAAAAGGAATTTATCATTCCTACAGCAGCTGATAAAATATTATTTACACTCGCTCCAATAGTAATTTTTGTTTCTGTATATCTCGGCTTTGCGGCATTGCCATGGGCGACCGGCATCATTCCTTCATCGCTCAATCTGGGTCTTTATTATATTTTTGCCATCCTATCAATAGAGACTCTAGGAATTTTAATGGCAGGTTGGGGCTCAAATAATAAATATGCTCTTTTAGGTTCAATGCGCTCTGTAGCGCAGATGATATCGTATGAGATTCCTGCAGGTGTAGCGCTTATCTCTGCTGTTATGATTGCACAGAGTCTGAATCTCCAGGAAATTTCTATGAAACAGGGTTTACTCAGCACTGATTATATTTATTTTCTGGGGATCTGGGAAATCAAGTCTGTTGGTGGCTTTCTTGCCTGGAATATTTTTCAGGCTCCACATCTGATTCTTGCCTATATCATTTACTTTATAGCCTCACTGGCAGAATGTAATCGTGCTCCGTTTGATATTCCGGAGGCTGAATCTGAACTGGTTGGAGGATTTCATGTTGAATATTCCGGACTTAGATTTGCATTTATTTTTCTTGCTGAATATTCCATGATGTTTCTTGTTGGGATAATAGGTGTGGTATTATTTCTGGGTGGATGGAATAGTCCGCTACCCAATATAGGTTCAGTAAAATTAGCTACCTGGACTAATGGGATGGTCTGGGGATTTTTTTGGATTCTAATTAAGACACTTTTAGTAGTGGCAATACAGATATGGATCAGGTGGACTCTTCCCAGATTAAGGGTTGATCAGCTTATGAGTTTTTGCTGGAAGGTTCTGACTCCGCTAGCGTTTTTATGTATGCTTGTCTCAGGATTATGGCGGCTTGGAGTTATGCAGTAAAAATAAATAGAATTTAAATTTTTTGACCTATGCTATGGTAAGAGAGGTATTACATGCATTCAAAACTGTTTTTAAAGGATTAGGTCTGACAATGGCTCATTTCTTTGCTGCAAGAGAAAGCAGGAAAGTGATATCCATTACAGACAAGGATTATTTTATACAAGACAGTGGAATTACAACCATCCAATATCCTCATCAGAAATTACCGGTACCTGAGCTTGGAAGGTATCAATTGGATGTTGAAATGGATGATTGTATTGTTTGCGATCTCTGCGCCAAAATTTGTCCGGTTGATTGTATTGATATCGAGAGCATCAAAGCTACCGAGGCGATCGGAAAAACTTCAGATGGTACAACAAAGCGTCTGTATGCCGCAAAGTTTGATATAGATATGGCAAAATGTATGTATTGTGGTTTGTGTACCGTTGTTTGCCCCACTGAGTGCCTTGTTATGACAGACACCTACGATAGGAGTATGCCTGATTTAAAGGGAATGATTTATAAGTTCTCAGAAATGACCCCGGAAGATGCTTCCGATAAACGTTTTGCCATCGAAAAACTTAACGCAGAGCGATTGGCAGCAAAGGAAGCTGCGATGCAACAGAAAATCCAAAATTGATCATGGAACAAGAACAGATTCTATTTTATTTCTTTGCTGTTTCTGTGTTGATTTCCGCACTAAAGGTTGTATTGATGAGAAATTTGGTGAGAAGTATTTTTCTGTTTTTTGTCACACTTTTTTCCCTTGCGGCACTGTATTTATTTGCTTTGGCTGATTTTATTGCATTGACACAGGTAGTTATTTATGCCGGAGGAGTATTAGTGCTCATGCTTTTTGCATTTATGTTATCCAGCAGGGAATTGCTTAATAGTATAAAGCCAGCAGTTTCAGGCTTCAAATTCAATCATTTTGCCGGAATTTTAACAAGTATTTTATTCCTGTTTATATTGTTTGTGGTTATAATCAAAACTGATTTTAACCAATTATCATGGATGCAGGAAAGTTTACCCATCAATTCAAATGATAATACCGCAAATCAAATAGGTATTCATATCATGACAACTTATCTGCTTCCTTTTGAAATACTTTCTATATTTCTTTTGATGGTATTGATTGGCGCAGCACATCTCGCAAGAAAGGGGGGTAAAGAATGATTCCGGTTGAACACTTTATGTTAATCAGTGCCAGCCTGTTTTGTATAGGTTTGTACGCAGTGCTGACCAGGAGAAATGCAATTCAAATTCTGATAGGTATCGAGTTTATGATCAATGCAGCAGTTTTGAATTTTGTTGCTTTTGGAAAGTATGATAAAATATCCGGTGGTGGGCAGATGTTTGCTTTATTCGCAATTGTTCTTGCTGCGGCGGGAGTAGCTGTAGCACTGGCTATTATTTTAAATGTATACAAATATTTCAAGTCAATAGACCCAACTAAAACTGATACTTTAAAGAATTAATGGAAGTACTAAACTTTGTAGAAAATACAGGATTAATTGCCTTCTTGGTAGCAATAATGCCTTTCTTTTCGTTTGTTTTTATACTTTTATTCAACAAGAAGGAAGGTGCCAATTTCGCATTAGCATCCATTTCTTTGTCTTTTCTTTTGGCGCTGCACTTGTTTTTACAAATCTGGAACGCCGAACCTGAACATTTTCAAATATCCTGGTTTCAAATAGGTAAAGTTCAGTTTTTCGCTGGGATACTTTTGAATAATCTGAGTGTTCTCATGATGGTTCTGGTTTCCGGTATCTCAGTTTTGGTTCATATTTATTCACGTGAATACATGAAAAATGACCCTAATTTAAATAGGTATTGGGCTTATTTGGGTTTGTTTTGCTTTTCTATGATTGGCCTGGTAATTTCTGATAGTTTATTGTTAATTTATCTGTTCTGGGAATTGGTTGGTTTTTCATCCTACCTCCTAATTGGTTTTTGGTTTAGTAAAAATGCGGCATCGCAGGCGGCCAAAAAAGCATTTATCATGAACAGAATTGGTGATTTGGGTTTTTTGACCGGAATCCTGATTATTTATACCCAATTTCAAACACTTGATCTGATCAGTCTTTTTGGAGATGGGGGTTTGTTAAGTTCTTCACTTATTGAAAATAATTTATGGATAAGTGGTTCAAGACAAATGCCTGCCATATGGCTCAGTATAGCTGGTTTTTCATTTTTTCTTGGTGCAATGGCTAAATCTGCCCAATTTCCACTACATACCTGGCTTCCTGATGCAATGGAGGGACCTACATCAGTTTCTTCGCTCATACACGCAGCTACCATGGTTGCAGCCGGGGTATTTCTGATCGCCCGTGTTTATTCTGTTTTTGATCCTCTGGTGTTGGATGTAATGGTTTGTATTGGTGCATTTACGGCATTTATGGCCGCGACGATTGCATTAACTCAAAACGATATCAAACGAATTCTAGCTTATTCCACAATTTCTCAATTAGGCTTTATGGTTATGGCTTTAGGAATTGGAGCTTATTCAGAGAGCATATTTCATTTAACTACACATGCATTTTTTAAATGTCTTTTGTTTCTTGCTGCTGGGTCAGTGATTCATCAGTTGCATCATTACAGCGAAAAAAATAGTCATAGTTTCGATTATCAGGATATCCGTTTTATGGGTGGATTGAGTAAAAGAATGCCTTTTGCATTTTTAGGGATGTGTTTTGCCTCAGCGGCTCTCGTTGGATTACCATTAACATCAGGTTTTCTTTCTAAAGATTCCATTCTCATCAGGACATTCGAATGGGCTGCTTCGCGGGATGGCGTGTTTGGTACTCTTCCCTGGATTATGGTATTGACATCCTGGTTGACCGCTTTTTATATTTTCAGACTTATATTCAGAGTCTTTTTCGCAGAATCTCGCGAAATTAAGTTTGATAAACTAGCTAACATCCATGATTCTCCTGGTTCGATGACCTATGTTTTAATTATTCTATCATTTTTTTGCACTTTTATAGTTTTTGCTTTTAATCCTGCTTCTTTTGAAACTTCATGGCTATGGAAGGGGTTTCAGTTATCTGCAATTAAAGAAATTAGTATTTTTCACTGGCTGGTACCTTTGATTATTAATTCAGGCTCAATTTTATTGATCGTGTTTGCATATAAAATCTATGTCCTTGATAAAGGTTTAAAATTTACTTTTGGCTCCTGGCTTTATCAGATTTCAAACAGGGCATGGTATTTTAATGAGATTTATGATTTTATGTTTGTCAAATCAGTTGGAAAGCTGGCCCAAATCATCTATCAGTTTGATAGTGTCGTGATCGATGGTTTAGTGATCAGTATGGCAACGATTACTAAAATATTATCTTCTATGGCTCAGTGGTTTGATAGAAAAGTTATTGATGGTTTGGTGAATGCAAGCGGATTATTCTCAGAATATCTTGGCCGGTTTTTTAGAACTTTTCAATCGGGCAGATTACAGCATTACCTTATAACAATGTTACTCTTTGTACTATCATTTTTTATTTTAAGCTATCTGATATGAGATTATTTCAGTTGTTCGTGTCCGTAATTTTATTTTTGGGAGTCTCAATATGAATTTGCTATCGATACTCATATTTCTGCCAATTGCAGCGGCCTTGCTGATTCTGGTTCTTCCCTCGGGCTTTAATCAGAGGTTTAAGTACATTAGCCTTTTTGTCAGTTTGATTCAATTTTTATTGAGCTTGTTTATCTATATCAATTTCAATAAATCTACGGCAGGTATAAATAAGGAAGATGAGTTTCAGTTTATTGAAAAATTATCTTGGATCCGCCTTGATCTTGGAAGCATAGGCAAACTTGAAATCGATTATTTCCTGGGTATCGATGGTTTATCCATGCCATTTTTAATGTTATCTGCATTGGTGATGTTTGTTGCCACTCTGGCATCTTGGGAAATTAAAACCAATTTAAAAGCATATTTTTCCTTGTTTCTTTTGCTTAACACGGCGGTAATGGGGGTTTTTTGTGCTCTTGACTTTTTCCTTTTTTATATTTTTTACGAATTGATGTTGTTGCCACTTTATTTCCTGATAGGGATGTGGGGTGGAGTGAGAAGGGAATATGCGGCTATTAAATTTTTTCTGTATACGTTATTTGGTTCGGTATTCATGCTGCTTGTCATTATCGGATTGTATTTTTCCGTTTTGAATCCTGCTACAGGGAACCACACCTTTAACATGATTCTTATGATGAATCCGGAGAATTATATTCCGGATTCTATCTTTTCAGCCATTGCTGGGCAAAGTATTTTGGGAATTTCTGCCCGATTACTCGCTTTTATTGTGCTTTTTATTGCTTTTGCTATCAAAGTTCCAATCGTTCCGCTACATACTTGGTTACCAGATGCACACGTAGAGGCCCCAACTCCTGTTTCAATTATTCTGGCGGGTCTCTTGCTCAAAGTTGGAGGTTATGGTATTCTTAGAGTTTGCTTTAGCATCTTCCCTGATTCTGCTGTTCAGTCTGCCTGGTGGATTGGTCTAATCGGACTTATTTCAATCCTTTATGGAGCGTTGAATGCTTTGGCTCAAACTGATTTAAAGCGCTTGATTGCTTATTCATCTGTTTCACACATGGGCTTTGTATTGCTTGGTATTGCTTCTTCAACTACAGAAGGCGTAAGCGGTGCAATGTTACAGATGATAAGCCATGGTGGGCTCTCGGCTATGCTCTTCTTTCTTGTAGGAATGATTTATAGTAGGGTTCATGATCGCGAAATTTCTAATTTCAGAGGTTTGGCCAACTTGATGCCTCAATTTACATTTTTTGTAATGATTGCCTTTTTTGCATCTCTGGGTTTACCGGGATTTTCTGCTTTCATGGCCGAAGCCTTTACATTGATTGGTTCTTTTACTTCAGAGGATGTCAATGGTTTGTTGCCAAGATGGATGGCAATTGGAGCCTCTGTTGGGATTTTGCTAAGTGCTGCCTATTTCCTCTGGACATTACAGCGTATGTTCTTTGGTCAGCTTCATTTAAAAGGAGGTGAATCCTGGAGGCATCAGTTAGTCGATGTCAATACTAGAGAGAAATTTGCATTGGTGCCTTTGGCAGTACTCGCTCTGCTGTTGGGGATATTTCCATCCCTGTTGTTTGGTAAAATGAATGCTTCAGTTCTGGCCTTGGTTCAGTTAATTACAAGATAATGGATGAGCTGATTCCATATATTCCATTGTCTATCCGGGATTCACTTTCGAGTTTGCCCTTTTTAAGCGCCGAATTATGTTTGGTTTTGGGGTTTCTTTTTGTAATTCTGGCTGATCTTTTTTTTAGCAAGCGCTATCCCCAATTAAGCTTCATTGTAGTATTTTTTACCTTAATCTTGGAAATCTATCTGAATGTCAGTTTTCTGAAAATCGATAGTACGCCTCTGTTTGGTGGAATGATTATCTTGAATCATTTGTCTGTGCTTTTTAAACTTCTGTTTTCTTTAGCCAGTGTATTGTTTGTTCTTTTTATTCGTTTTAACAAAACATTTCAGAATCATGATAAAGGTTTTGGAGATATGTTTGCAATACTTCTTGCAGTTCATCTGGGCCTGAATATGATGGCTATGTCAGTAAATTTGCTGATGGTTTATCTTTCCTTGGAAATGGTATCTCTAGGCTCTTATTTGATGGTAGGATATTTATCTGCTGGGAAGAGGCAGACAGAAGCAGCCATGAAATATGCTTTATTTGGAGCAGTTTGTTCCGCTATAATGTTATATGGAATTTCATTGTTGTATGGATTTACCGGAACCCTTTTCTTAAATGATCCTTCATTTATTGCTGGTTTAAAAAATATACCTCTCATTTCTTCAGGTTTGGCCTTTTTGATGGTTTTCATCGGAATCGCATTCAAATTATCACTTGTACCTCTGCATTTCTGGTCTCCGGATGTTTATGAAGGAGCTCCTACACCTGTCACCGCCTTCTTATCAACCGCACCTAAAATTGCAGGTTTTGCTATTCTTATTAATTTTCTTGAAATTTTCTATGATCAGAGATCTGAAGGCTTAAGTAAAAGTATTTTAGATTGGAATTTTCTTCTCGCTTTTCTGGCCATCTTGAGCATGTTGCTTGGAAATTTTGTCGCAATCTGGCAGAATAACATCAAACGTATGTTAGCCTATTCTTCAATTGCTCATACCGGATTTATGCTGATGGCATTATTTGTTTTTTCGGCAGGAGGCTTTAAAGCAATCATTTTTTACATGGCAATTTATGTGATTATGAATATGGCGGCATTTATAATGATTGATGAAATTGAGGAAAAAACCGGGAAGCAACTCATTGATGAACTAAAAGGCTTGGGTAAGCAGAATAGCATATTAATGATTAGTTTTTTGATTGTTCTGCTATCGCTCACAGGTTTACCACCTACTGTTGGGTTTACAGCTAAATTTTTAGTGTTCTCTTCCGCACTGGAAGCCTATAATTTATCCGGTACAACATTGTTGTTGATCATGATTATTATTGCATCAATAAGTACTGTTGTGTCTTTGTTTTATTATTTAAAAATTCCTTTGAACGCATTTTTAAGAGATTCATCTAATCCGGTTCAACTCTCACTTCAGTCTCCAAAAGTGTATTTGGGCGTTTTTCTTGCATTTATGCTACTTCTTTTGACAATTTTTCCATCACTCCTGGAGCAACTCATTTAATGGAGTTCAACTGCCAAATTATATTGCATTTAATACGAATTACGAATGATTTCATTGGCTTAATAGGTATTAAATATCTACTTTTATAATCTCAGAAATAACTATGAGCGATTCGATTAAACATGAGTGCGGCATTGCACTTATCCGTCTGTTAAAACCTTTATCTTATTACCAGCAAAAATATGGAACAGCACTTTATGGGATTAACAAATTGTATTTGCTTATGGAAAAGCAGCACAATAGAGGACAGGACGGTGCAGGTATTGCTACAATCAAACTGGATGTTCAGCCAGGGAAACGATATATAAGTCGTCATCGTTCGATGGGGGCCAATGCAGTTGCAGAGATCTTCGAATATGTTCAAAAGAAGTTTGTTGATGTTCATAATGAATCACCTGAATTATTACAGGATGCTGATTGGTTAAAGGACAATATAAGTTTTACTGGTGAAGTACTCATGGGGCATTTACGTTATGGTACTCATGGGAAAAATAGTATTGAGAGCTGTCATCCCTTTTTACGTCAAAATAACTGGATGACAAGAAATCTAGTTGTGAGCGGTAATTTCAACATGACAAATGTTGATGAATTACTTGAGCAATTATTTGAATTAGGACAGCATCCTAAGGAAAGAACCGATACGGTGACAGTCCTTGAAAAGATCGGACACTTTCTCGATACAGAAAATCAGATATTATTCGATAAATATAAAAATGATGGTTTTTCTAATGAGGAAATCAGCCATCAAATTGCTGAGCATATTGATGTAGCATCTATCCTTCGTCGTTCGGCAAAGACATGGGACGGTGGATATACGATTAGTGGTATTTTGGGACATGGAGATGCTTTTGTAATGCGCGATCCGGTTGGAATCAGGCCTGCATTTTATTACCATGATGATGAAATAGTAATTGTTACTTCTGAACGCCCTGCCATACAAACTGCATTTAATATTCCACTAGAATTAGTTAAGGAAATCAAGCCCGGACATGCACTCATTATTAAAAAGAACGGCAAGGTAACCGAAGAGCTTTTCCGGGAACCCGAAATACAAAAATCATGTTCTTTTGAACGGATTTATTTTTCCAGAGGAAGTGATGCAGACATATATCGTGAGCGAAAGCAGCTCGGACTCATTCTTTGTCCGCAGATATTCAACGAAATAAACTATGATCTTAAGAACACTGTTTTTTCTTACATCCCCAATACTGCTGAAGTAGCTTTTTATGGGATGGTTGAAGGAGTTCATAAATTTTTAAGAGATTATCAAAAAGATATTCTATTAAACCGCTCAGAAAAGATTTCAGACAGCGAACTTGAAGAAGTTCTGAATATGTCTGCAAGGATTGAGAAAATTGCGATAAAAGATGTAAAGCTTCGAACTTTTATTACGCAAGATGCTGATCGCCAGGATATGGTAGCCCATGTGTATGATACCACTTATGGATTAATTAACAAAGGATCTGATAATCTAGTGGTGCTTGACGATTCTATAGTCAGAGGTACAACTTTGAAGCAAAGCATTCTTAAAATACTGGATAGGTTAGGACCTAAACGAATTATTGTTGTTTCTTCGGCCCCGCAGATCAGGTATCCTGATTGTTATGGCATTGATATGTCAAGAATGGGTGAGTTTGTAGCATTTGAAGCTGCTATTTCACTTTTGAGGGAAACGGGTAGAGAAGATATCATTGAAAGGGTTTATCAGAATTGTATAGCATCTGAGAGGCTTGGAAATATGCAAACTGTCAATTTTGTACAGGAAATCTACAGTCAATTTACTGATCAGGAAATATCTGACAGAATTGCAAAAATTATTACTCCAAAGGAAATTAAAACAGAGGTTAAAGTAATCTATCAAACGCTAGATAATCTTCATAAGGCAATTCCCGCCCATCTTGGAGATTGGTATTTCTCCGGGAATTATCCAACACCGGGAGGTAATAAGGTAGTAAATAAAGCCTTTATGAACTGGATGGAAGGGAAGAATCAACGTGCATACTAACCTCTTTGTTCAGAAGGCAATTCGTTAAAGCTGAAAGCCTAAAGCAAAAAGTTTAAAGCTATAAACGCAGATTCCTTGAATTTTTCCTGAATTAATTATTAACTCTCAATTCTCCACCAACAACTAAATAAGTGAGTGCCCAGTCAACAGATTATAAATTAATCTGACTGCAAAGATCAGAATCAGGACTCCTGCAACGCGGTTTAATTGTGCAATATTTTTTTCCTTGATCTTATATCTTAGCTTGTTTGCATAATATGCCTTTAATACATCCAGACTAAACTGGGTAATCAGGATTGATCCAAAGAATGGAATGATTTCTGATGATTTTATTTCTCCTGAGATTGAAATAACACTGCTGGTGACACTAAGCCAGTATAAAAGTATTGCAGGGTTGAAAATGCACATCAAAAATCCTTTGATAAAATAACCTGTATTTTTTCTTTTAGAGCTGGTCTGCTCATAATTAACTTTTACCTTCTTAAATAGGTAATAAAGTCCAATGATAAACAAAATAGAACTTCCGGCAATTCCTATCTGAACACGGTATTCATTTTCAAGGGCTATGAATGATGAGCCATACAAGCTAATACCTACATAAAAAATGTCACTGATAAGCACACCACCTGCCAATGAAACTCCGGCAGAAAATCCTTTCTCAATACTGGTTTTTATCAGAGCAAAAAATACAGGTCCGGTTAGAAACGAAAGCACAAATCCCAAGCCTATTCCTGAAACGATTGATTCTATCATTCCGAATATATATTGCTAATATTTACTTTTGCAAAGTAACCTAAAAACAGAGAATTACACATCATGATTGATAAAAAAATTTTAAACTTAGAGATATGAGAAATTTAATTTATGTTAGATAATTATTTAACAATAAAAATCAGTTATGGATAACAATTCACAAAAAAATTATTCTTCCGCTTTGTACACACTGATTACAGTGTTTTTCTTTTGGGGCTTTCTGGCTGCCAGTAATGGAATCTTTATTCCTTTTTGTAAGACACATTTTAATTTAACACAGTTTGAGTCTCAATTGATTGACTTTACCTTTTACGGAGGATATTTTATTGGTTCACTAATACTGTTTTATGCATCCAAGATTATAAAAGTAGATATTCTAAATTATCTCGGATATAAGAATAGTATTGCTATCGGACTTGTAGTGTCTGCAGGTGGAGCTTTGCTGATGATACCTGCTGTTGGTTCAGGTTCATTTGCATTCATTTTATTCTCTTTCTTTGTTGTAGCAATTGGCTTTTCGCTTCAGCAAACTGCTGCAAATCCGTTTGTGGTTGCTCTCGGAAGTCCGGTAACTGGTGCTAATCGTTTGAATTTGGCAGGAGGGGTAAACAATCTAGGTGGAATCTTAGGGCCCATTGCTGTAAGTATTATTCTTTTTGGAACAGCAAGTAATGCTGTCCCTAAGGAAGTCGAAATTGAGTCGATTAATTTGTTGTATTATATTCTTGCCGGTTTATTTTTAGCTGTAGCGCTTTATTTCTGGATGGCCAAATTACCCAAGGTAACCAGTGATGAAAAAGTTGAGGCAAGTGGCAAAACAAATATGCCTTTATTTGTGATTTTTGTGGCTTTCTTATTGATTTTGGCAGCTGATCCAATTGCTGTTGCGACTGGTCTGGCTATGAATATATTTGTTTATCTATCACTGTTTATAATGGTTGCAACTTTATTGTTAGCACTCAGGTCTGCAGGGAAAGACAAAACAGGCTGGGGTGCAATGGGTTATCCTCAACTTATCCTTGGAATGATTGCAATTTTTACCTATGTAGGAGTGGAAGTGACCATCCAAAGTAATATGGGCGCTTTATTGGAGCTACCTGAATTTGGAGGTCTAAGCGGTTCTGAAATTGCACCATTTATCTCACTTTATTGGGGAAGTATGATGATCGGGAGATGGGCAGGTGCTGTGAGTATCTTTAAATTAGCAAAGCAGACAAAAACAATTTTGACTATTGTTGTTCCTTTTATTGCGTTTGCGATTATTCTGATCGCAAATCATTTGAACGGAGCTTCAGTTGAGCAGTTTTTTATCTATGGTGTTTGTATCGTAATACTGATAGCCGGATTCTTTTTTAGTCAGGATAAACCCGCTAAGACCCTCCTTACTTTTAGCGTGTTGGGATCTATTGCTATGATTGTTGGATTACTAACTGAGGGTCAGGTTGCCATTTATGCATTTTTAAGTGGCGGACTTTGCTGCTCCATTATGTGGCCATGTATATTTGCACTGGCCATTACAGGTTTAGGTAAATATACCTCGCAGGGCTCTGCATTTCTTATCATGATGATTCTTGGTGGAGCGATTATACCTCCTGTACAGGGAATATTGGCTGATACCAGTGGTATTCATTTCTCTTACATCGTTCCATTCCTTTGCTTTGTTTACTTGGTTTATTTTGCAATAAAAGTTAGTTCTGAATTGAAAAAGCAAGGAATTGACGTAAATGACTTAGAGGCAGAAGCATCACATTAATGAAGGTTAAACCAAGCTTCGACTTGATTTTTATGAATCTGGCAACCGACCTGGCTGAACGCTCTCACTGCGTAAAGGCTCAGGTCGGTGCTGTTTTAACAAAAGATACCCGTATTATTTCCATAGGTTATAATGGACCACCTGCAGGTACACATAATTGTGATGAGGAATGGCCTGATACCGGGTGTCCGCGTGATTCTAAAAACAGTTGTTCACTTGCACTTCATGCCGAAGAGAATGCAATTCTTTATGCTGTTAAAAATGGTTCGACTTTAGATGGTTCAACGCTATATCTTACCCTTTCTCCATGTTTGGCCTGTGCAAGAATCATATTTTCATCTGGCATTAAAAAGGTTTGGTATAAAGCATCATACGCTGAATATAAAGGTCTTCCTTCAGATGAAGGAGTCGATTTTTTAAACCGTTTTGGTGTGGAATGTCTCAAGTTCTGAGAAGATTGCAATACTTTAACAATATCCAGCTAATCTCATAATCTTGAGAGTTTGCAATTTCTTAAATTGCAACACTATTTCAATGAATTTAACACATGGGTTATAAAAGCTTGGCAGAATGCGTTTCAGATCTTGAAAAGCACGGTCATTTGATCAGAATTAAAGAGGAGGTTGACCCTTTTCTAGAAGCTGCTGCAATTCATCTGCGGGTGTTCGAAAATGGAGGGCCAGCAATCCTGTTCGAAAACATCAAAGGCAGTAAGTTTCCTGCTGTTTCCAATTTATTTGGCACCTTAGAGCGGTCGAAATTCATGTTCAGAGATACTCTGGAAGCTATAAAAACCCTTGTTGATCTCAAATCAGATCCTTTAAAGGCAGTTAAAAATCCATTTAAATATGCCGGATCAGGCCTGACCGCATTTTCTGCCTTGCCATGGAATAAAGAATTGTTCTCACCTGTTAAATTTGGTATCACAAAAATCTCTGCTTTGCCACAAATTGTGAACTGGCCTATGGATGGTGGACCATTTGTAACCATGCCTCAGGTTTACACGGAAGATATTGACAAGCCAGGTATTATGAATGCCAATCTTGGGATGTACCGGATTCAGTTAGGGGGGAATGATTATATCCAGGATCAGGAGATCGGACTGCATTATCAACTACACCGTGGTATTGGAGTACATCAAACAAAGGCAAATGCAAAAGGCGAGGCTTTAAAAGTAAGTATTTTTATCGGAGGACCACCCGCTCATCCTTTAGCTGCTGTGATGCCATTACCTGAAGGTTTATCAGAAATGACCTTTGCTGGTGCGCTTGGTAATCGAAGGTTCAGATACTTTTATGACAAGGAGGGTTTTTGTATTTCTTCTGATGCGGATTTTGTTATTACAGGTACGGTAGAGCCTGGACAGAATAAACCCGAGGGCCCTTTTGGTGATCATTTAGGTTATTATAGTCTTAAACATCCTTTTCCACTGATGAAGGTAAGAAATGTCTATCATCGTGAAAATGCCATTTGGTCATTTACTGTTGTTGGCAGACCACCACAGGAAGACACAAGCTTTGGGGCTCTGATTCATGATATTACCGGTTCTGCTATCCCAAAAGAAATTCCTGGACTCCATGAAGTTAACGCAGTTGATGCGGCAGGTGTTCATCCTCTACTGTTTGCAATTGGTAGTGAGCGATATACGCCATACCTAAAAGAGAAGAAACCTCAGGAAATCCTGACTATTGCTAATCATATATTAGGTAAAAGTCAGCTGAGCCTTGCAAAATACCTTTTCATCTGTAATAAAGAAGATGACCCTTCACTTAAAACCAGTAATATTGAAGGTTTTTTTAAGCATATACTGGAACGGGTTGACCTCAGCCGTGATCTGCATTTTTATACAAGAACCACGATGGATACTCTTGATTATAGTGGGACAGACATTAACTCAGGTTCCAAAGTAGCGATTGCAGCCGCAGGTGATAAAAAACGAAATTTGTGGACGGAATTACCTCCTTCGTTTTCACTTCCCAGGCCTTTCTCTAATTTTAAAATGATAATGCCGGGAGTTTTGGCTGTTGAGTCTCCACCTTTTGAGAGCCAACAACAAACCGAAAAGGAAATTGAAATTTTTAACTCATACCTATCTAGTAAGGATCTTGATGGCTTGCCTTTATTTATATTATGTGATGATGCAGGATTTGTTTCAGACAGCATAAATAATTTTGTTTGGGTTAGTTTTACACGAAGTAATCCTTCCCACGATATTTATGGTATTAATTCTTTTACTGAACATAAACATTGGGGATGTAAGGGGCCAATGATTATAGATGCAAGACTCAAGACGCATCATGCACCAGAACTTATTAAGGACAAAAATAGTGAAGAAAGGGTTGACAAGTTGGGAGAAATAGGGGGCTCTCTTTACGGAATAATTTAAAACCTTATTTTTAATACGAATCTTTGTCTTTGAAAATTCGGATTACTTTGATAAATCTGCCCTGATAGTATCGATTTAAAGGAGTTTTGGTTACGCTATAGGCATTTCCGGAAGTTGAATGGATAAATACGTGGTTCTGTCCTTTATCAGAGGTTATGATTCCCATATGGCCAACCATGCGCTTGGTACTATCGGTGCCGGTAAATAAAATTATATCGCCGCGTTTAGCTTCTCTTAGCTTTATTTCTTTTTCAAGATAGGTAAAGCCAATGGACGTTCGTGGAACTGATATTCCGAAATGATTGAAAACATAACTTACAAAGCCTGAACAATCAAAACCTCTTTTGGGATTGTTCGATCCGTATTTGTATGGAATACCTTGAAGTGTTTCTGCAAAATCAACCAACTCATCTGCTCTGGTTCTCTTGGTATTTATGGTTTCAGAAATTAAAGTATCTAAATAATTTTTAGATACTTCTGTTTGGTTCTGCAATGAGGTATCACGGACCGTAACAACTTTTATCTGGGTTGGAGGAATGTAATGATCTCCCCATGGAATTTCGCATGAGGATAATAATACAAACAGTAAAGAATTTAAAAGCATCAATTTCATGAATCAGTAACCGCAAAAACTTGTCCAATCTATTTAGAACTATATGTCATAGTTTTCAAATTATCTTTTTATCTTTTTGCTTTCCGCTTTTAGCTATCTGCTTTTCAACTTCTCTGCAATCTCAAAACTCCTCTTTATTCGTGATTCAATTGATTTCGCGCACTATAGGGCCATCAACATGCTCTAAATGAGCTAAAAATGTGACACTTGCCGATGCTGGTTTATCCACACAAGTAATTTAACAATGTAATTTTATCCGACATAATTGCATGAAAAGCTTAACTAGTATATTCAGCCTCTGTACAAAAAAGTTATCTTTGACCATGCAAGAAAAAATCATCATTCTTGACTTCGGGTCGCAATACACACAGCTTATTGCCCGGAGAGTCAGAGAACTAAATGTATATTGTGAGATACATCCCTTTAACCATATTCCTGAATTTGACATTTCAGTTAAGGGGGTTATTCTCTCGGGTAGTCCATATTCTGTCAGACAGTCTGATGCACCACAAGTTAATTATCAGGATTTACAAAATAAATTTCCAATTTTAGGAGTTTGTTATGGCGCCCAATACATTGCTCATACTTCAGGTGCTGAGGTGAAGGCCTCATCTACACGGGAATATGGCAGAGCTTGTCTTGATTATATTGACCATACTCATCCTCTGTTTAAGAATATTTCTAAAGGTTCACAAACCTGGATGTCTCATGCTGATACCATAGCCTCGATTCCTGACAATTTTGAAATTATTGCCAGTACTAATTCTGTCAGGGTAGCAGCTTACCACATTAAAAATACTAATGTTTATGGGATTCAATTTCATCCTGAAGTAACTCATAGTACGGACGGAAAGCAACTTCTTGAAAATTTCCTCGTGGATATTTGTGGGTGCAGTCAGGATTGGACACCGGATGCATTCATAGAAACAACAATAGCCTCCTTGAAAGAGAAAATAGGAGATGATAAAGTGATTTTAGGCTTATCAGGTGGGGTAGATTCATCTGTGGCTGCAGTTTTGCTACATCAGGCGATCGGAAAAAACCTTCATTGTATTTTTGTCGACAATGGCTTGTTGCGTAAAGACGAGTTTGATCAGGTACTTGATTCTTATCAGCATATGGGACTCAATGTACGTGGGGTCAGAGCTGGAGATAGGTTTCTGAGCCAGCTTGCTGGTATAAAAGATCCTGAGACTAAAAGAAAAACTATTGGTCGCGTGTTTATTGAGGTTTTTGATGATGCAGCGCATGAGGTTCAGGATGTAAAATGGCTCGGTCAGGGTACAATTTATCCTGATGTTATTGAATCAGTTTCCGTCAAGGGTCCTTCAGCAACAATAAAATCTCATCATAATGTAGGTGGTTTACCTGATTTCATGAAACTCAAGGTAGTTGAGCCATTGAATACCCTGTTTAAAGATGAAGTTAGAAGGGTTGGAAAAACATTAGGAATGGATACAGCTCTTTTAGGCAGGCACCCATTCCCGGGTCCTGGTCTGGCAATTCGTATTCTGGATGATATCACTCCTGAGAAAGTAGAAATTCTTCAGGAGGCAGATTCAATTTATATCAGTAATTTAAAATCTTACGGCTGGTATGACAAAGTCTGGCAGGCAGGAGCGATTTTTTTGCCGGTACAGTCGGTCGGAGTAATGGGGGATGAGCGTACTTACGAACATGTAATCTGTTTAAGAGCAGTAAGTTCTGTAGATGGTATGACTGCCGACTGGAGTCATCTGCCTTATGAACTTTTGGCTAAGATTTCGAATGAAATAATTAATAATGTAAAAGGAATTAACAGAGTTGTTTATGATATTAGTTCCAAACCCCCCGCTACAATTGAGTGGGAATAATTTTCGGATCCTACTATGCATGCTGATTTTTTTATCAGCATGCTCAAAAAAAGTTATTCCTCCAAAACCGATTGAAAAGCCAGCACCCATTGAAATAGTTGTGTCTGAGGTTGAACAGCCGGCGAAGAAAAATATCGATCATTCAATTTTGCTTTTACTGCCATTTCAATTAAATACGATAAATCTTAAAACTTCCCAAAAGGGTGATCTCAACAAAGCTGATCTTGCTATTGATTTTTATCAGGGTTTCAAGCTCGGACTCGATTCCTTAAGTAGTGGAGGACATAATTATAATTTACAGGTTTTTGATACTCAGAATCATGAAACTAGAATTGTAAACCTGGCTATGTCTGGCTCTGTTAAAAATCAGGATTTGATAGTAGGACCAATATTTCCTGAAGGTATCCGAACTTTTTCTGAATTTTCGGATTTAGGTAAAATTCTTCAGGTTTCACCTCTGGCTGCTTCTAAGCCTTCTGAATTTAATGATCCTGATCTTGTGAGTATCAATAATTCAATCGATCAGCATGGATTGAAAATTGCAGAATTTATCAATAAGCAATACAAACCTGAAGATGTTCAAATTGTTTTGATAAATACTCAAAAGACACTTGATGCCAGCTATTCGGGTTTTATCAAGCGTTATCTTAACGAGTTATCCGGGTCCGGCTTTTGGGTTATTGAACGTCCCAATTTTATTGGTATTGAAGGATACCTAAGTTCTACGAAAAATAATCTTGTTTTAATTACTTCTACCGACAGGGCATTTTTATTGCCGGCCATTGATAAGCTTTATAATTTAAAGCATAAAAAATTTAGAATTGAGCTATTTGGGCATCCCGATTGGATGAAGGCCAGTTATCTCAACCCTGAAAAGATGCAGGCATTGAATGCCCGAATCAGCGCTTCCTATTTTGTAAATTATAATGCTCAGAATGTTAAAAATTTTGTTGCCAGATATCGGGACGAATTTGGAATGGAGCCTTCTGAATATGCCTTTAAAGGATTTGATACAGCCTATTATTTTGGAACTTTGATTGAAAAATATGACAGGCAATATCCAGATCATTTAGTTAAGGAGATTTATAAAGGCCTTCATAATGAGTATCTTTTTGTGAAAGATCTAAAATATGGATATAGAAACACAAGCTTAATGCTTTTAAGATATCAGAATTTTGAATTACAGCTTGTAAAATGAGAGCAGAGCAACAATTGAGGTCATTTTTACGGGTATTTGAGAATTTCTCTGCTGATAAACCTCTTGCCAAATTTCTTCCTGAATACTTTAAAAGGAACAAACAAATGGGTTCTAATGATCGACGCTCTGCTTCAAGATTACTTTATAACTATTTCAGACTCGGCAGAGCCATTGCCAACAAGTCTATAGAAGAGCGATTATTTCTTGCTGAATTTTTCTGTACTTCTGTAGATAACCCTTTTCTTCATCATTTTCGTTCTGATCTGAATCAAATAATTTATCTGAATATTGTAGAAAAAATCAATTTCGCTTCAATACATGAAGGATTTTTAATAGATGAAGTGTTTCCATTTACCGGTCATTTATCCAATGGAATTGATAAAAGAGCTTTTCTGCAGTCATTTTTTGTACAACCCGACCTCTTTATTAGGATAAATCCACAGGCATTATCCTGGGTATTAAATACGCTTGAGGATTGCGGTATTGACTTCAGCTTGATTTCCCAGAACACAGTCGCTCTGCCAAATGGTACGAATCTGAATTCCATTTTTTCTGACAGTAATTTTCCTGTAAAGCCATATGAAGTACAGGATTTGTCTTCACAAAAAACAGCAAAATATTTCAAGCCAAATCGTTACGAGCATTGGTGGGATGCCTGTGCAGCCTCCGGAGGTAAGTCATTATTATTGTTTTCAGAGCAAGCTGATCTTAAACTTTTAGTTTCTGATATTCGTCAAAGTGTTCTGGATAACCTGGATGAGCGTTTTATAGCTGCCGGACTTAGAACCTATCAGAAGAAAATAATAGATCTGACAAAGAACGCAGACCCTGAGATTCATGATTATGAGTTCGACGGCATCATCTTGGATGTACCTTGTACAGGATCAGGAACCTGGGGCAGAACTCCGGAAATGATCAGCCAGTTTGAGGAATACAAGATAATTGGATTTCAGAATCTTCAAAAGGTTATTGCAGCTAATGTGATTAAATATTTGAAGCAAGACAGACCTTTGATTTATATAACGTGCTCTGTTTTCAAAGAAGAGAACGAGGAAATTATCAGCTGGTTGCAAAAATATCATGGAATGCAGCTAGAAGGGTATGAGGTAATTAAAGGCTACGAAGACAAAGCAGATACCATGTTTGTTGCCCGATTAATCAAAAAATAAAGCGAAAGAAATTACTCCAAAAGCTTATAGTCCGGTATTGTTTCTGAAAAGCTTGATTGCAATCGCCAAAAGTATTATCCCAAAGGCTTTACGCATGATGTTTAAACCTGTTTTTCCTAGTAGTTTCTCCAGATAAATTGTGTTTTTTAGAACGATATAAACAAAAATTATATTCAGTATAATACCTGTAATTATATTTTGGGTTTCATATTCCGACTTTAGTGATAACAGTGTTGTAAGCGTACCTGAACCTGCTATTAATGGAAAAGCCAATGGAACGATTGAAGCACTTTCAGGAACTTCCTCTTTGAAAAAATTGATCCCTAATATCATTTCCATTGCGATAATGAAGATTACCACAGAACCTGCAATGGCGAATGAAGAGACATCAAGCCCAATAATTTTCAACATTTCATCTCCTATGAATAAAAATAGAATCATGATGAGAAGTGCAACAATAGAAGCCTTTTCAGACTGAATATGTCCGACTTTATTTCTTAATGAAATTACCACAGGGATGGATCCGAGAATATCTATGATTGCAAACAAGATCATAGTTACTGAAAGGATTTGTTTGAGGTTAAAGTACTCCATCATCGAAATTTAAAGCTATTGTTTATTGATATTTTGATATAAAGCAAAAAGGTTTCAGACAATTCCGAAACCTTTTTGCTTATTATTTGATTTGATTATTCTTTGTCTTTCTCAAGGATTTCCCCGTCCCTTAACTCCCGAACTTTACTATGTTTTTTGCCATATATAAAATAAACAACTACCCCCAGGCCCATCCAGATAAATAAACGGATCCAGCTTTCTGTGGGTAATGAATACATTAAATAAAGACAAACAAGAATACCCATAACAGGAACAAATGGTACAAATGGTGTTCTGAATGGACGTACAGCATCAGGTAATGATTTACGTAATACCATGATTCCAATACAAACTAAACTAAATGCAAATAAAGTGCCTATACTAACCATGTGTCCCAAATCTGAAACTGGTACAAGTCCTGCAAAAAGACTTACAAATACGAGGAAAAATAAGTTTGTTTTCCAAGGGGTACGGAATTTTGGATGAACCGCAGCAAAGAATTTTGGCAGTAGGCCATCTTTAGCCATGGTATAAAATACCCGGGATTGTCCCATCAGCATCACTAATATCACGGAGGTATAACCGGCCAGGATCGCAATAATTAATGCATCCTGCAGGAAGGTATATCCCGTCATTGCAAAAGCTGTTGCAGCTGGTTTTGCGTCGCCTGCAAAGTCTTTAAAATTAACAAGACCTGTCATAACGTGGGCAAATAATACATATAATATGGTACATACAATCAATGAACCTAAAATTCCAATTGGCATTCCTTTCTGAGGATTTTTTGCTTCCTGTGCCGCGGTCGAAACTGCATCGAATCCTATGAAAGCAAAAAACACTACGGCTGCTCCGGTTGAAATTCCTGTCCATCCGAAATTTTCCCATTTCCCTGTATTCTCAGGAATATACGGAACATAATTCTCAGGGTTGATATGACTCCAGCCTAAGGTAATGAATATTAAGACTACTGCAACTTTAAGTATAACAAGTACATTATTCATGGTTGCTGATTCCTGTGTTCCTCTTATCAAAACAAGTGATAATACACATACAATGAAAATCGCGGGAAGATTGATCAGTCCGCCTTCGATAATAGTTCCATCTCCAAGTTTCATTGTTTCCCAAGGTGAAACAATGATTTCATGTGGAAGATTTATGTTGTATTTATTTAATAGCTCCAAAAGGTACCGCGACCAGCTAACCGCCACGGTTGCTGCACCCAGGGCGTATTCCAGAACAAGGTCCCATCCGATAATCCAGGCCATAAATTCACCCATAGTTGCGTAAGAATAGGTATATGCGCTACCTGCAACTGGTATCATAGATGCAAACTCCGCATAACATAAACCTGCAAAGGCACAAGCAAATGCAGCAAGTGCGAATGAAATGGTTACTGCTGGTCCTGCGTTCTCGGCTGCAGCTATTCCAGTTAATGAAAAGAGACCAGCGCCAATAATTGCACCAATTCCAAGCGCAACCAGATTAACACTACTTAGTGAACGTTTTAATGTGCCTGCACCCGTTTCATTGGATTCGAACATTAACTGTTCTATGGATTTTTTGTGGAACATATGAATTGGTTTAGTGTATGAGGTTTGTAGTTTTAAAGATTTCAAACGTAATTAATTTAATCGGAATTATGAAACCTGTAGATGAATGTATGAACGAATTCAGAATCATTTCTATTTGTTAGGTTTTACAAATCTTATTAAACCAAAAAAGCAGAAGAAAGTTATTAAACTCCTTCTGCTTTTTTTTGTTTTTCAATTATCTGCTAATTGTATCAGTTTTATTGATTATAGTGTCGGTGACAATTTTACCAGACTGGTCAACGGTGTTGATGATCTTCATTTCTTTTCTGACTTCAACTTTTACCTGATGGGATGTACCTGCTGAAATATGAGGCGCAATAATCAGAGAAACAATTGACATTAATTTAATCAAAATGTTCATTGACGGGCCAGACGTGTCTTTGAATGGATCTCCAACGGTATCTCCGGTTACCGAAGCCTTATGAGGTTCAGATTTTTTATAATACATCTCGCCATTAATTTCTACACCTGCTTCAAATGATTTCTTTGCATTGTCCCACGCACCGCCGGCATTCGATTGAAACATACCCATCAAAACTCCAGAAACAGTAACTCCTGCTAATAAACCACCTAAGACTTCAGGTCCAAAAGCAAAACCAATGATTATTGGAACAATCAGTGCAATCGCTCCTGGAAGCATCATCTCACGAATTGATGCTTTAGTTGAAATAGCCACGCATTTTTCATATTCAGGCTTAGCTTTGTACTCCATAATTCCTGGAATTTCACGAAACTGTCTTCTTACTTCGTTTACCATATCCATTGCAGCTCTTCCTACTGCAGAGATACAGAGTGCCGAGAAAATAAATGGAATCATACCCCCAACAAAAAGTCCGGCTAAAACATCAGCTTTGTAGATATCGATACGATCAATACCGGCAACTCCAACAAATGCGGCGAATAAAGCCAGAGACGTTAAAGCTGCAGATGCAATAGCAAACCCTTTTCCGGTAGCGGCTGTTGTATTTCCAACAGCATCTAAATTGTCAGTTCGTTCTCTTACTTCCGGAGGCAGTCCGCTCATCTCAGCAATACCACCTGCATTATCGGCAATTGGTCCGAATGCATCAATGGATAATTGCATTGCTGTAGTAGCCATCATTCCTGCCGCTGCAATTGCAACGCCATAGAAACCCGCAAAGTGGAATGAACCATAGATACCTCCTGCAAGTACCAGGATCGGCAATACCGTTGATTCCATTCCAACTGATAGTCCTGCAATAATGTTAGTTGCATGACCAGTAGACGACTGACGTATAATACTCAATACCGGGCGTTTACCCATTGCAGTATAATATTCGGTTATTAAACTCATCAGAGTACCTACAACAAGTCCGACAACGATCGCATAAAAAACATCCATTTTGCTGAATTCGAAGCCTCGGATAAGCATATTTTCTGGAAGCATCCAGTCTACTGCAAAATAAGAAACAATGGCAGTTAAAACGATTGAAGACCAGTTTCCCATATTCAGAGCATTTTGAACACTGTCAGTTTCTTTGCTGATTTTAACAAATGCAGTAGCAACTATTGATAAAATGAGTCCGAGACCGGCTATAAGCATAGGTAACAATATTGGGGCAATACCACCAAAATTATCAACCGAGGTAATTTCACGTCCAAGAATCATAGTTGCAAGAATAGTGGCAACATATGATCCGAAAAGATCAGCACCCATACCCGCTACGTCACCTACATTATCACCCACATTATCAGCAATGGTAGCAGGGTTACGAACATCATCTTCAGGAATTCCTGCTTCAACTTTTCCCACTAGATCTGCTCCTACATCGGCAGCTTTAGTATAAATACCACCACCAACACGTGCAAAAAGTGCAATCGATTCAGCACCAAGTGAGAATCCGGCCAGAACCTCAAGCGCCTTCTCCATTTCCTTGCCGTTTACGTTTGCACCTGTATTGATTACATATATTTGATAAAATACAATAAACAGACTTCCTAAACCAAGAACCGCCAAACCTGCAACACCAATACCCATAACACTACCAGCTGTAAATGAGACTTTTAGAGCACTTGCAAGACTAGTTCTTGCTGCTTGAGTAGTTCTAACATTTGCCTTTGTTGCGATATTCATTCCAATGTATCCTGCTAGAGCAGATGTAAATGCACCGATAATGAAAGAAATAGATATAACCCAACTTGATGTTTCAACAAGTGTGCCTGAGTAAGCTAACAGAATGGCCGCAATAGCAGAAAAATAGCCAAGCACTTTCCACTCTGCTTTGAGAAAGGCCATTGCTCCATCAGCAATATAACCAGAAAGTCTTTGCATGTTTTCGTCGCCGGCATCTTGCTTAGTAACCCAGGCCGATTTAACAGCCATTACTATAATACCGAAAACACCCATTGCAGGTATTAGATAAATTAAATTGTTTTGTAAAAACTCCATAGAAACCACTATTTATTATTGATAATTTTTCTTTTACGAACGCCAAAAATAGCAGGGTTATTCTATTATTCAAACTTAGAAATTCATATTGTTGTGACATTCAGTTCCATTAATCCATATTATATTATATATCTATTGATTATGAGGTAGTTATCTCCAAAAATTATTTATAAAATTTGTACTTTTTTTTTGCTTTATTTCAGAAATTTTTGGATTGAGTTAAAATTAGTTGGGCAATAGGTATTATTTTATTGTAAGTTTAATCTGAAATTAATTTTTTAAAAAATATGAATGAAATTTTAGAGCAAAGTGAAATGAAGCGCGAGCTCGGGTTACTGGATGCAACTTTACTGGTTGCAGGGAGTATGATCGGATCTGGTATTTTCATTGTAAGTGCTGATATAACACGAAATGTAGGTTCTGCAGGATGGTTGATTACCGTCTGGCTGATTACCGGTTTAATGACCTTGATTGCAGCTGTAAGTTATGGCGAATTAAGCGCTATGTTTCCTAAGGCCGGCGGACAATATGTTTACTTAAAAGAGGCTTATAATCCATTGGTTGGCTTTTTATATGGCTGGAGTTTTTTCGCAGTTATTCAAACTGGTACTATAGCTGCTGTTGGGGTTGCATTTTCTAAATTTACAGCCTATCTCTGGCCAGCAGTTAGTGAGGATATCATTTTATTTAGTCTTGGTTCAATATCAATCTCACCGGCCCAGGTTCTTGCTATAGTGATTATTATTCTGCTTACTTACATCAATACCAAAGGAGTAAAAGGGGGTAAAATTATTCAGACTTCCTTTACGATGACAAAGCTTGTGAGTTTATTTGGCTTGATCATTTTTGGTTTCATCATGCTTAAACCGGATATATGGGAAGCCAACTGGGCTAATGCCTGGAGCATGCAAAAGTTGACTGTTGGTGGAACTGTTGAGTCCTATACCCTAGTTGCTGCCTTAGGTGCTATAGCAGCAGCAATGGTTGGTTCAATTTTTAGTAGTGATGCCTGGAACAATATTACCTTTATTGCCGGCGAGGTGAAAAATCCCAAACGCAATATCGGGCTCAGCTTGTTTTTGGGAACCCTGATTGTAACTGTAATTTACGTTCTGGCTAATCTGGTTTACATGGCGGTTCTGCCATTACAGGAGATAGCAACTGCAGATAAGGACAGGGTTGCAGTTGCTGCATCCAGCGTAATATTTGGAAACATAGGTACAGTAATTATTGCGCTCATGATAATGGTTTCCACCTTTGGTTGTAATAACGGATTAATTCTCGCAGGTGCAAGAGTCTACCATACCATGGCAAGTGATGGTTTATTCTTCAAAAAGACTGCTTCATTAAACAAACATGCCGTACCCGAGTTCGCATTATGGCTTCAATGTCTTGTGGCATCGGTTCTATGCTTAAGTGGCAAATATGGGGATCTGCTGGATATGATTTCTTTTGTGGTTGTTATATTCTATGTTCTGACTATAATTGGTATTTATATATTGAGGGTTAAACGACCTGATTCAGAAAGGCCATATAAAGCGTTTGGATATCCATTTCTACCAGCAGTATATATTTTGATGGGAATTTGTTTTTGTACTCTGCTCATTATTTACAAGCCAAATTTCACATGGCCTGGTCTCATTGTTGTGATAACCGGTGTTCCGGTTTTCTACATGTGGAAAGCTTTTGACAAGAAAGATGTATAAGCAACAATGGACTAAAAATCTCTCCTTATATGATCTATAGCTGGTTATTGTGACCAATATCTTCAAATCCGATGATCTTGGTCATGTTTCTGTTGATTGGTTTTTCAGACTTTAGTATTATCAAACTATAACTATTATGAAAAGTTTGAAAGATAAAGTTGCAATCATTACCGGATCTGGATCGGGTATTGGAAGGGCAGCAGCAATTCTTTTTGCCAGTGAAGGTGCTAAAGTGGTTGTTTCTGATATCAATGAAGAACATGGCAATGCAGTTGTTGCAGAGATCAGTAAAGCAGGGGGACAGGCCTTTTTTATAAAGGCAGATACCAGTAAAGCGGAAGATAACAAGAATCTTGTCGAAAAATCCGTATCCAAATACGAGGCATTGCACATTTCTGTAAATAATGCAGGCATCGCCGGACCAATTAGTAATCTTACTGAATATCCTATTGATGGATGGCAAAAAGTTATTGAGACAAATTTATCCGGAGTTTTTTATGGATTGAAATATCAGATCCCGGCAATGATGAAATCAGGCGGTGGTAGTATTATAAATATTGCATCAATTCTGGGTGCTGTGGGTACTAAGTCTTCGCCTGCCTATGTTGCAGCAAAACATGGTATAGTTGGTTTAACAAAAGCTGCCGCACTTGAATATGCAGATCAAAAAATCAGAGTCAATTCAGTTGGGCCAGGGTATATTAAAACACCAATGGTAATGAATGCACTGGATGAAGATATTTTCAAAGCCGTTGTTGGATTACATCCAATTGGTAGATTGGGTGAATCAGAAGAAATTGCTGAGCTAATTCTTTGGTTAGGATCTGATAAGTCTTCTTTTGTTACCGGATCCTACTATCCAATTGACGGGGGCTACCTGGCACAATAATTAATTACCATAATGATTGAATTAAGGCAAGCTGAAATTAATGGGTAGTGTATAGGCTACCCTCACTTTTTGCTTATTCTGAATACCCGGTTTCCATTCAGGACATTTTTCAAGCACTCTGATTGCTTCTTCATCACAGCCATATCCAATTCCACGAAGGATTTTGATGTTTGAAAGCCGGCCGTTTTTTTCTATAATGAAACTTACCAGAACTTTTCCCTCAATTCCCTTTTCAACTGCAATTACAGGGTATTTTAAGTTCCTGCTTAGAAATTTAATGAATGCTGATTGACCACCGGGAAATTCTGGATAGTTTTCAATGCCATCCAAGGTATGGAGTTCCATGTTTTCGGCAGTTGAAGTCGGATTTCCTGTCATGACAGGACCAATTTCCTGAATATCAATTGGGTCTAAATTTAAACGCTCCTCTCCATCACTATTTGTTATACCGATTACAGCCTCATTCAACTGCTCTTTTGTGGGAATATCTGATTCTGCCTGATTTGCAGGAACTACATTCATCTTTGCATACTGAACACTTTTTTGCTGTACTGGTTTAGATGGAGTTTTTGTAATTGGCTGTTTTTCAGGTTTTACCTCCTTAATTCTGGAAAGAAGATTAACTTCGATGATCTTTACCTGTTCATAATTCCCTGCGACCAGATTAGTTTTGGATAGCACATGAATGAGCCAGGGTGTAATTACCAGAATAGAGAAGAATCCGGCTGCATAACAGAAAGCTTTAACAGTAGTTGCAGCACTGTTCTTTCTCAATTCATAAGCACCATAGGCCTTGTTACGATTTTTGAATACAAGATCCAGCCATTGTTTCCCGTATAAATTTTGAGTGAAACTTATCATCAGCTTTGAGTTTATATCTCATTGATGACAAAATATTGAAGAATCCATAATCCGGAAATAATTTATTGGAGCTAAATTTCTTAGGATTTATACAAATGGTTAAACCACCTCTGCGACCACAAACGTACTGCCGCCAACAAAGATCAGATCATTCTTATCGGCAGATTTTTTTGCTGCATCAAGAGCATCACTCACAGAAGAATAATAGTCACCATGCAAATTATAAGTGTTGGCCTCATCTCTTAGCTCAATTGCCGGCTTTGCCCTCGGTAAATCAGGTTGACAAAAGTAATATGTGGCCTCCTCAGGAAGCATTTTTAAAATTCCTGAGCTGTCCTTATCTCCAAGCATTCCGATAACCATATGAAGCCGCTTATAAGAGCTCTGTTCTATGTTTTTCAGCACTTCCCTGATCCCATCTTCATTATGTCCGGTATCGCAGATAACTAAAGGAGCTTCCTGCAACATTTGCCAGCGTCCCATTAGCCCTGTTAAAGCCTTTACCTGCCTAAGTGCTTCAATAATGTTCTGATCGGATATTTGATAATCCAATTTCCTTAACTGCTTTACAGCGCTTAAAACGCCCCCTAGGTTTTTTAACTGGTAGGTTCCTGTGAGGTCTAATTCAATTTCAGTAAAGCTGAAACAGGCTGGAATTGTATCATTTTTCTGACTGATATCTAATTTTAAAAATTCAGGTAAATTTTCTTGAGAACTACTCATTTCTATTGACCATTCTTCACTTGCAAATATGATTTTCGATTGCTGCTCTGCTGCCTTTTTTAAAAAAATATCAGCTACTTCACTTTGTTGTTGACTGATTACTACCGGAGTTCCTTTTTTTATTATTCCGGCCTTCTCTCCGGCTATTAATTGCAGGGTATTTCCCAGAATATTCATATGGTCATACCCTATATTACTGATCAGGGAAAGTTCAGGATTTATCACATTTGTAGAGTCAAGTCTACCACCTAAACCAACCTCAATAATTGCAATATCCACTTCATTTATTGCGAAGTGATTAAATGCCATCGCGACTGTTGCTTCAAAAAAGGAGGGTTCAATTCCTTCGATAAATTCGTAATTATTATTTACGAATTCCAAAACATCTTGTTCTGATATCATTTCACCGTTTATACGAATCCGTTCCCTAAAATTTTTAAGGTGAGGAGAAGTGTACAAACCGGTTTTATAACCGGCTGTTTGAAGGATTGCAGCGAGCATATGTGATGAAGAGCCCTTGCCATTGGTTCCACCAATATGTACCGATTTAAACTTTTTATGTGGTTCAGAAAGATGGGCACAAAATTTTTCGGTATTGATGAGATCTGCCTTTATTGCAAGGGCACCAAGACGTGAAAACATGGGAAGCCTAGAATAAAGGTAGGAAATTACAGCAGAGTAAGAATTAAAAATCCCTGAAGCCTCAGAATTATCGGAAGTTATCTCAGGTACATTCATTAATTGGGCAATTATGTGGACTTATTTTACCTTGAAGTTGAACATCACCACTCCGATCTGAACTTCTGGGGCCGATTCCAGCTTGTTCAAAGAAGATCCAATTACTGCTAGGCGACATTTTTCCCAGATATCTTTATCCGACAAGGTGGTGCCTTTAACCCCAGGAATTGCATTTACAACCACTCCGTTTTTATCTACAAATATCCGTACAGCAACTCGGCCATATTTCTGACCATTATCCTTAGGTGGGGTAAGATTTGTGAATCTGCGACTTTTCAGATCCAGACTATATGGCCCGTTTCCTGAACCTCCCTCACCATAATCAGGCGACAAAGGGTCGCCATTGGTACTTCCCTGGTTTCCTGCAACTGTGCCCGTACCATCACCCTTCCCTAAGCCATCATTTTTCTTGCCTTTGTACAAGGCATTTTGATTAACAACGGGTTTGTTATCTTTAGCAGGAGTTGTTATTGCCGGTGCTTTGGTACTACTTTTTTCTTTTGTTATAACTTCTGGAGCTTCTTCATTATCCTGAGTAGCAATTGTTTTATCTGAAATTTCAGAATTGGATTCGTTTGAAGTGGTATTCTCTATGATCACCTTATCCGGTGATGTAAGATTAGCGTCGGGCGAGGTAGAAGGCTCTTCAACGCTCATATAGTCGTCGCCCATGCCAAATTCAGAAGTTCCATAATTCACAATTATTCCTCCGGTACCTGTATCCGGTTCAACACGGCTGGCAACAATAAAGTAGCTTATCACCAAAAAAGCAAGCATTATACCTGTAGAAATGGCATATGCTTTTGGATAATTGTTTTCTTCTTTTCGGCGGTATTCAATCATTTTTTTGTTTCTGTCGCTAAAACAAGTTTTACCTTCAGTTTATTAGCAATATCAGTCAATTCGATTACATTTTCAATCGCTATGGTACGGTCAGCATAGAGTATTATGGTTAAATCTGGGTTTGCCTTTTGATAAGTTTCTATGCTTTGAAACAGATTTGCTGCGTCCACTTGTTTTTTCTCTACATAATACTCCAGATCCTTTGTTATTGAGACATTAATAGTTTTCTGTGGAATGGATTGTCCGGAATTTGAACGTGGTAAAAATAATTTGACCACATTGGGGTTTGCAACTGCTGAAGCCAGCAGGAAGAATAACAGCAGGAAAAACATGATGTCATTTAATGCTGAGGTGTGGACTTCAACGTTCCCTCTTTGACGTTTTCTTAAATTCATTTACCCGGCTCCTCTAATAAGTCAATAAATTCAATTGCATCAGTTTCCATTTTCAGGATGATACGGTCTACCATTATGTTCAATATATGGTAAAGCACATAAGCAATGATACCGATAATCAGTCCGGTGGCTGAAGTAATCATTTTTACATATAGTCCACCAGAAATAGTTCCAATTTCAATGATTCCTTTTACTGAAACCTCGTGAAATATGGTAATAACACCAATGATAGTACCCACAAAACCAAGCATTGGGGCAATACCTGCAATGATACCGAGTATGCTTATATTTTTCTCAAGTTTTGAAACTTCAAGTTTTCCAACATTTTCAATAGCACCTTCAATATCCTTAATTGGTCTTCCTATTCGTAACAGGCCTTTTTCAAGCATTCTTCCCAATGGCGTATTGCTGTTTCTGCAAATGGCTAGAGCTGAATCAAGTTTAGCAGATTTTACACTCTGTTTGACTTGTAACATGAGGTTCATTTCGTTTTTAGAAGCTTTACGAATGGTAAAATAACGCTCCATAAAAATTACCAGACCCATAAAGGCCAGAAGCGCGAGCGGTACCATAACCCAGCCCCCTTTGAACAGTAACTCAATGAATCTTAATTCTTCATTTGTTGGCATTGTTTGAATGGTTGATGCTGCAGCATCAGCTACAGGGTTTAACGTGTCAATTTGCAGTAGAAACATTCTTATGGATTTTTTACGGTTTAACTCTGGCTATCCAGGCATCTTTATTGATATTTTTTTGAATCTGTTTAAGTTCAGTGTTTGCAGATTCTTCTTCTGTAAATGAACCCAAACTGATTTTCATCATTTTCCCTGGTAGGTTCTCAACAATTTTTGCTTTATAACCTTTTGAACTCATCTCGATTATATAGCTTTCTGCATCTTTTTTTCTTGCAAATGCAGCAACAATTATCTCATAGCTAAGCCCTTCATTATTTGAAGGAACTTTTTCTTCAATTAAAACTTCAACGGGTTTATTTGGAATTTCTTTTTGTACAATTTCTTGATTTTTATCATTAGTTACTGCAACACTATCAGTTACCGCCGGTTTGGTAGTTAATGAATCTGCAGTTACCGGAATTAAAGTTTTTACAGGTTCAAAAGGAGCTGAGGGAGTGACTTTAGGCGAGAGGGTATTCCTTATAAATTGATTAAAATCCTGATCAAAAAAATATAATGAAAAGAGTGAGCCAGAAATAGCAAGAATGCTGATTATCAGAATAGGCAGAAGTCTGGCTTTTGGCGCATCAAAATAAATTTCTTCATCTAGTTCATCTTCTTCGACCTGAAAAGGTTTTACCGCATCATCTGTTAAGATTTTTTGATTTGAAGAAGGAATAGGTGCTATTTTAAGTTCAGAAATTGGTTTTAGTCCATAAAATTTGTCTACAATTCCAAAACTTTCTGATTGCTTAAATGTCAAATGGTTATTTTCCTTATGAAGGCTGCCCAAATGATTTATTTCAACAGTATCTGAGCTATTCAGGATATCCAGAATTGTTTCTGTAAAATTTTTGATCAATTCTTCTGATGAATAGATACTAAGACTTCTCTTCAGACTTATATACTCACTTAATCCAGAGAAGATAAACGTATTTTCCTTGAATGATAAGTGATAAGAAGGAGGATAGAATTGATTGCTACTTTTATCAAATTTACCAGCGATCCTTTCTTTGGTAAAAGTTCCCAAACCGATGACGCTTACCTCATCCTGTTCACCTAACAATTCTGCGATGTAAAGCCCGATTTCCATTCTGCGATAAAGTTAATTTTAAATTATCAATAGACAAAAAATGCATTAGAATGCATAGTTAACCCCGCCTAAAACGTTCATTCCCAGTCTTGGATAATAAAGAAATCTTTGATATTGCTTTCCAATCAGATTATTTCCACGAATATAAACACCGATTTTACTACTTACTTTGTATTCTGCACCCGCACTCAGATCAATAAAGCCGTCTATGCTTCTGGAATTATATGTTCCCGGTGTTTTATTTACCCTTGCATAAACATTATCTTGAAATAATACTTCAGCATCAATTATTACCTTTCTGTCAATCTGGAGCTTAGCATTAGACATCAGTCGGAAACTAGGTTTAAACCAGGCTGCTTTTTCTGAAGCCAATGTATAATTTAACAGCTGGGCTTTGCCATTTAGATTTAGAAATTCTGATGCTTTAATATTGATTTCACCTTCAACCCCTAAAATATTACTTTGTCCATTGTCATAAACTGTTTCAAACCTGTTTGTTAGAGCCTGGCTGTTTACAAATAATTGGAGATCGTTTACTGTTTTGTACCAGGCCATTATTTTGTATCCGAATTCGGCACTGGCATTCCCTTTTAATCCACCATAAATATTCATTTTCTCCAGAGAATTTTTGATTGCGATGTTTTTATTCAGGTAAGGATTCTCAAAGGCAAGATCTCTAAGACTTGTTTTTAACACATCTCCATTTACACCGGCAAATAGGGTAGCATATCCAGGTATAATTGGCAGTTCTGCAGAAACTGCAGGTAAAATATTAAGTCTTGTCTGAGTTCCAAATTCCTGAACTATATTTACTCCAAGATCAAGATTAAAGCCTTTAGCCTTTAGTTTTAGGTAGGGGTTGGCTCGCAGGATATTGTTTCCTATCTGATAAGCCTGGTCTTTTGTTGATGTTAAATCTATGGAGGCATTAACGCCAATATTTGATTGTTTTACTACCTTATTAAGCGATCCTCTGAGTAATACTGAACTTTCGCGGGCATCTTCAATATTACTGAACTGATAGGCATTGATATTTGCAAAATAATTGAAAGTGTTTGTTTCGGAATAACTGCTCACAATTTCAGCTTCACCACCTATTGTGCTGAATTGTAATTTGCTCATATCGGTAGCAACTGAAGACAGCGGGTCAAAGCCATAGAAATTACTGGCATTTCTGTCGTAAATTAATTTTCCACTCAAGGAATAATCATCAGTAATTGTACGCCCAAACAAACCGAGCTCCTGTCTTGAAAATTGCTGTAACTCCATACTGCCTTTTTGTGAAAGATGTTTAATAAAAGCACCGGCTTGAAGGGCTTCATCTCTTCCGGTACTGATATAGATCTCACCTAATGCAGTATTGAAATTACCGCCACCAGCTTTTAAATAATTATTGCCAAGTATGACAGGCTGCTCATCTGCCATTTTTTGAGCTTGTAATTCTTTTATATTGGTATTTAAATCCAGTTTTTTATCAATGATATTGTAGGTAAGTACTGGCTTAAATGCTGCCACCGTATTCATGTCAGGATTTCTTCTTATTTTAACAGCATCTGCAAGAACAGGTTTATAGGGTCTGACAACTTCTATTTCTTCCAACAATGTTCCACCCGCTGCTGCTTGCTGTGCAGGAGGATTCTGATCGTTTTTTACCTGTGCATTGGTCAAAACAGACAAACTAAATAAGCTTAGAAGCAGACTATATTTTAATGTATTGAAATTCATTATTTAGCGCGTTTATTCAGTGAATCCAACTTTTCTTTAGCCAACAAAAGAATGCCATCTTCCTTCTCCTCATAATTTTCAATTACACTTTGAAGTGTGCTCTTCGCCTGGAAAATATCCTTCATGGCAACATAATTATCAGCAATGAGGATATAGGTCTTGGCAACCCAATAATCATGGGATGGCATTTTATTAGTCAAATCAAATGCGGTAGCTAGTGATTTTTTAAATTCTTGTTTTTTATACTGTAATTCTGCTAAAAGATATTTCGCTTCTGCACCGGTAACAGTTTGGGTACTGTCTGCAATTAACTCTATTTCTTTAACAGCCTCAATGGTATCACCAATTATCAGATTTGCCTTTCCAGCATATAGCCCAGCTCTTAAAATATCTTCTTCAGATGATTTTTCTGATTCTCTGATGAATTTGACGTATTTAAGGGTCTCATCAGGTAAACCCATGCTGGCATATGCTTCCATCAAATTATTAACGGCGAAATTGTAATTTGATTTATACTCTGAGGTTAATTCCAGCTTTTTGAGGTGTACAACAGCTTCATTATACTTTTCTTGTGAGATGTAAATTTTGGCAATACTCATTAGAGCCCTTTCGGTATAATCGCTTGTCCAATCATTTAGAATATATTCATAATCTGGAATGGCTTCATCTGGTCGTTTTAATCTTACCAGACTTTCAGCTCTGATGAATTTTGCATGTTTATCATGTGCAGCTTTTGGAAATTTATCAAAATAAGCATTCACCGACTCAAATGTACCCTGATAATCACCATTTAAAAAGCGGTTATTTGCAGCTTGAAAGGTGATATAATCCTGTTCATAAGCGCTTAAGTTTCCAATACTGGTACTGTTTGCATAGTCCAGAAATCCTGCTGCATCAGATCTTTGCAGGTAAATGTTCTTGATTGACTCAAGCGCCAGCTTAGCTTCATCAGTAGTTGAGTATTCACTAATCACACGCTTAAAGGTTATTAATGCTGATTCTTCCTGATCCTGATTCAGCTCAACCAGACCAATTGTGAATAGTGCCCTGGGCACATAACTGCTTCTGGGATATTTTTCTATTAAAGCACTCAGGTCAGTTTTTGCAATTTCGTAATCACCTTTAATGAAATAAGTATAGGCTATTTCAAATCCAGCATCATCAGAATAATTAGATTTTGGAAATTGCTGAAGAAGTGATTGATGGGTTACAATCTTTAAATCATTCTGTCCCTGCAAGCCCTGAATCATACCTCTCTGAAACATTGCATAATCCTCACTTGAGGTTTTATAGGAGACAATCCGATCGTAGTATCCAATGGCGTCATTATAATCTTTCAAAACAAAATATGAGTCTGCCAATCGAAGTACAGCATCATTGATTGTATTTATATCTTTTTCATTCCCCTGCAAAAAACGCTTAAAGTATGTTGCTGCTTTTCTGTAGTTTTCATGTTCAAATGCTGCATAAGCCAGGGCATAATGTGCAAAATTATAAACATCGGTTTGTTTTGCAGCCGGTAAGTTCATGAACTTTTCAAAGTTGTCTACAGATTCTCCAAACTTCCTTACTTCGTACATCGCTTCTGCCAGCCAATAGGTAGACAAGGCATGAATTTCTTTATCAACAACATTAGTATTTGAGCGCATGAACATAGATATTCCATTCTGAAAGGCACGTTCATTGTAAAATTCAAGTCCCCTGAAATAGGTAACTTTTTGGTATACTCCATTTGCTTCACGGTTTCTGTTGGGAATACTCTCAAGGATATCGATAGCATCCTTATAATTTTTTGTAGTTAGCAAGATTTCTCCTAGCAGTACTTTTGCTTCATCCAGCTTAACTGAATAGCTATATGTTTTTATGAATAGCTGGGTTGCATCTAAAGCAACCTGATGAAAATCAAGTTCATAAGAGAGTTTAGCGTAATTGAACAATCCTTCTTCCTGTAATTTTTTATCCAGGTTTAATCTAGAGGCCTTGAAAAACGCACTTCTGGCACCTTGTTTATTATTTGTTTTGAGAAAGGATTCGCCCAATGCAATCATTCCACTTTGAAAATACTCATCTGTTGTTTCAAGCTTTTCCAGTTCAATAATTGCATTCTTGTAGTCTTTTAACTTAAACCAGGTATAACCAATTTGGTAATTGTCCTGATTATTCTGGGTTCTGCCCAGATCATTTTTTTGAAAATCTTTATAATATGCACCTGCGCTGATATAATCAGACTTTGCAAAAAATGAAGCTCCTACAATTCTAAACAGTTCTGTTTCATAGAGTTGTTTGGTAGATTTTAAAATTGGGATAGCATAATTGATTACATCATCATATCGCTGATCCAGAAAATACATGGCAGAAATATAGTAGGGATAGCTGCTTTCATAAGGTTTTGAGCCCTTGAGCTTTTCAAACTCAGTTAATGCAGTTTTATAATCTTTTTGAAGATAACTAATGTATGCAAAATAGTAAATAGAAAGTTCGTTATAGGTAGTTTTTTCATTCCTTAACTCAGCAAATATTGGTTTTGCCTGATCATAATTTTTTAACTCGAAATAGGAATATGCAAGTTTATACCTATACTCTGAAGATTCCTTTCCGGAAATATTGTTTCCTTCTAATTTTGTGAACCATTCAATGGTTTTTGGATAGTTCTTTCTTGAAAAATAGGATTTACCCAAATGGTAATAAGCTAGTTTTGTATAATTGCTCGCAGGAAACTTAGATATAAATTCGCTAAACAAGGATTCTGCATCGCTGTTATTTAATTCAAGTGCACACAGCGCTATATAGAATTCAGAATTTTCTTTGATTAGACTAAATTCAGAATTAGATTCTGCATGCACAGAGCTTGTCTGTTTAGTTTGAACAGCACGGCTGAATTGCTGGGATGCGGCTGCATATTTACCCTGATCCCATAGTTCTAGACCGCCTTTGTAAAACTGATTTACTTCAATCCAGGCAGTGTTCTGAGCAACTACCGGAACAGCGAAAAATGTCAATAGAAGGATGAAAATTGCGTATTGTCTGTGCATAAATAACCAAAATATTTATCACTAATTTAATGGAAAGGCCTTCAAGCTTTTCAAATTAGTAATTAACATGTGTTGAAAACAGAATAATAACGAATAATTACAAAGGTTTTTTTCAGGTAATAAAGATTGAAGAAATCTCACAAGATAACACTATTTGTTTCTTTGGTTAGCAAGCAGATATAATACAGCCATTCTGATTGCTACTCCATTTTCAACCTGATCAAGTATAATTGATTGTTTGCTATCTGCAACATCACTTGTGATTTCTACTCCACGATTTATCGGGCCAGGGTGCATTACGGTGATTTCTTTGTCGAGTGAATTAAGAATTTGTTTGTTAAGACCATACATCATACTGTACTCCCTGAGGGATGGAAAGTATTTTATATCTTGTCTTTCGAGCTGAATTCGAAGCATATTAGCAACATCACACCAGTTTAAAGCTTTAACAAGGTCATGTTCAACCTTAACACCTAAAGTTTTTATGTATTTTGGAATCAATGTGCTCGGACCGCAAACCATTACTTCTGCTCCCAATTTCTGCAGACACAGCATATTTGATAAGGCAACCCTTGAATGGAGCACATCGCCAATTATAGCTATTTTCCGGCCTTTAACTTCACCATATTTTTCACGAATGGAGAAGGCGTCAAGAAGTGCCTGAGTTGGATGCTCGTGTGCGCCATCACCAGCATTCACAATCTGAGCATCTATATGCTTACTTAAAAACACACCTGCTCCGGCATAAGGGTGCCTCATTACTACCATGTCAACTTTCATTGACAATATATTGTTAACGGTATCAATTAGGGTTTCTCCTTTACTAACCGATGATGAGGAAGCAGTGAAATTTACTATATCCGCTGAAAGTCTCTTTTGTGCAAGTTCAAATGAAAGGCGTGTACGGGTTGAGTTTTCAAAAAATATATTAGCAATAGTTATATCTCGTAAGGATGGAACCTTTTTAATTGGTCTATTCAGAACATCTTTAAAGGTATCGGCTGTTTCAAATATCAATTCAATATCTCTTAATGTGAGATCTTTTATTCCCAGCAGGTGCTTAGTGCTTAAAGTTTGAATTGTTTCTGCCATTATTTTTCAGATAGTAAGATTACTTTGTCTTCTTTATCAGTTTCCTTCCAGCTAACAATAACCTTTTGGGATGCGATGGTGTCAACTTTAATACCGATATAATCAGCTTCAATTGGCAGATGTCTTGAATAGCGCCGATCGACCAGTGTCAATAGCTCAACTTTTCCAGGTCTTCCAAAAGATTGTAAGGCATCCATAGCTGCTCTTATGGTTCTGCCGGTCCAAAGCACGTCATCCATCAGGATTACCTTTTTGCCTTCAATGATAAAATCAATCTCTGTGCTGCTGGGAATTAATAATCCTTCTTTACGACGAAAATCATCTCTGAAAAATGTAATGTCCAGATTTCCGCTTTCTATTTTAACATCAGGCAAACTGACTTTCAGTTCTGTAATGATCCGTTTAGCAAGAAAAATCCCACGTGGCTGTATACCAAGTATGACTGAATTTTCAAAAAGATTGTGATTTTCGATTAACTGATGGCAAAGACGCTGTATGGTAATTTGGAATTTGGGACCGTCAAGCAGTGTTAACCTTGGCATTTTGGTATAGTTTAAGTAAAAATAGGGAAAAAAGATAAAAGCAGAAAGGAATAAGCTAAAACTTTATGGATGGGATTATAGAGGGAGTGTGGTAGAGAATTGATAACCAGGGTTAATGGGTTTATAAACGCAAAAAAGCCCTGATAAATATCGGGGCAAAAAGCTGTTTTTCAATATTTTTTCACGATAACAACAATGAAATTGCAATAAAAACGGTAGTGTCCAAAAACGGTATAAAACTCAAAAAATAGAAAAGGCTGTATCAGTTTATTTTGATACAGCCTTTAATACTAGAATTTAGATCTTACTATTATTCTTCAGAAGCTTCTATTACTTCAGTATTTGTGCTTGCATCCTCTTCAGTTTTCTTAGCTTTTTTTGCTTTGCTTTCTGCACCTTCCATTTTCTCTTTCAATTGAGCAAGAACTCCAAGATCACCTAAAGTTGATTTTTCAACAGACTCCTTCACCTTTTTAACTGCAGTTGTTGTTGCTTTGGCTTCCTTCTTTTTAGCATTGAATTCTTCTTTACGTTCTTCTGCTTTTGCCTCTTCCCAGATACGGGCATGAGAAACTACAATACGTTTAGAATCTTTATTAAATTCAATGATCCTGAAATCAGCAGTTTCATCCGCTTTGATTGAACTGCCATCTTCTTTGGCTATATGCTTTGTAGGAGCAAATCCTTCAACACCATAAGGTAAAGCAATGATTGCACCTTTATCTGTTACTTTCAGTACAGTACCTTCATGAATAGAATCCATAGTGAATACTGTTTCAAAAGTTTCCCAAGGATTTTCTTCCAATTGCTTATGACCTAAGCTTAGTTTGCGATTAGATTCATCAAGCTCCAGAACAACCACATCTAATCCTTCACCAACTTTGGTGAATTCATTAGGGTGATTAACCTTTTTTGACCATGAAAGATCAGATATGTGGATTAAACCGTCGATACCTTCTTCAATTTCTACGAACACACCGAAGTTAGTCATGTTTTTAACAACAGCTTTGTGCTTGCTTCCGATAGGGTAGCGCTCGCCAATGTTTTTCCATGGATCAGGAGTAAGTTGTTTGATACCAAGGCTCATCTTGCGCTCGTTACGATCTAAAGTCAATACCTGAGCTTCTACTTCATCACCAACTTTAAGGAATTCCTGTGGGTTACGAAGATTTTGCGACCATGACATTTCAGAAACGTGAATTAACCCTTCAACACCTGGAGTGATTTCAAGAAATGCACCGTAATCTGCAACAGTTACAATTCTTCCTTTTACTTTAGAACCGATTTCTAATGCAATATCTAAAGCTTCCCAAGGATGAGCAGTTAATTGCTTTAACCCTAATGCGATACGTTTTTTCTCGTCATCAAAATCTAAAACAACAACGTTGATCTTTTGATCAAGGTTTAATACTTCGCGTGGATGCTCTATGCGACCCCACGAAATGTCTGTAATATGTAATAGTCCGTCTACGCCACCAAGATCAATAAACACACCGAAATCGGTAATGTTTTTAACTGTACCTTCTAGTACCTGTCCTTTTTCCAGTTTCGCAACGATCTCAGTTTTCTGATTTTCTAAATCGTCTTCAATCAATACTTTGTGAGATACCACAACGTTTTTAAACTCATGATTGATTTTGACTACCTTGAATTCCATTGTCTTACCAACATAAACGTCATAATCACGGATAGGCTTGATGTCGATCTGCGATCCTGGAAGGAAGGCTTCAACTCCCATAATATCCACAATCAATCCACCTTTAGTACGGCTCTTAACAAAACCGGTAATGATTTTGTCCTGATCCAAAGCTTCATTGATGGTTTCCCATGAACGTTGAGTTTTTGCGCGTTTGCGAGATAATACTAACTGTCCGTTAGCATCTTCCTGTGATTCAACAAATACATCAACTGTATCACCGATTTTTAGATCAGGTGTGTCACGGAATTCAGAGAGAGATACCAGACCGTCAGATTTAAATCCAATGTTTAGTACCACATCTTTGTTGTTGATTGAGACAACAACTCCCGAGATGATCTCGCCTTTATTAATTGAATTGAAAGTACCGGCATACATTTCTTCAAACTTTTCACGGTCTGCAGCACTGTAGTTACCGAAGCCTTTGTCATCAGCATCCCAGTCGAAATCGCCTGAAGGGGTGATGAGTGTTTTTGATTTGATCTCTTCGATCGACACTGAATCAGCTTCCGATTCAATGGTTTCCTTGTGTTTAACCGTAGTGGTTTCTTCGCCTTGAAGTTCCGCTTGTTTAGCAGTTAACTCCTTTTCGGCTTCTAGTTTTTTGGCCATTAATTAATTTATCTCCTTTTTCCGATTATCAAATCGGACTGCAAAGGTAGAAAATAAGATTTTTAATAAAAAACATTTCTGCGCTTTATTTTTAATTGAATCTCAATATTTTAGGTAATTAACAGAATATAGTAACAATTACCCAAAATTAATGGGCTATAAACCGTGTTTTTATTGAATCAGGTAATTTTGTTACTGCATATTTTTAGTCAGCAAAGGATTAATATAGGATAATGCAAAATTCAATTGCATTTCCTGATCTATTCCAGAGTTATCCAATACAATTGCATCTTCTGCCTGAGTCAAGGGACTTTCTTCTCTGGTAGTATCCTGATGGTCCCGGAGCGCAAGATTGGAATAAATCTCTTCCAGACTAACCTTTTCACCCTTACCGATTAATTCTTTAAATCTTCGCTCAGCACGAATCATCGGATCGGCGGTCATGAAAAATTTCAGTGTTGCATCGGGAAAAACTACAGTGCCGATGTCGCGACCATCCATTATTATATTTTGAGATTTACCCATTCTTTGCTGCTGTCTGACCATTTCTGTACGCACGGCTTTGATTGCGCTAACCTGACTTACTTTTTCAGATACTGGCATTTGTCTGATTTCCTCAGATACATCTTCCTCATTTAGAAATACAAAAGTTTGCTCCTTGTTGTATTCAAAGTTAATGTGGATTTCATTTAATGCTTTCTCTACGGAAATGACATCATGCAGATCAATTTTTTTTCTGAGAAAATAAAGAGTCACAGCCCGGTACATTGCACCGGTATCGATATAAATAAAATGAAGTTTTCTGGCCAGGGCCTTAGCAATTGTGCTTTTTCCACAGGATGAATAACCATCAATGGCTATAACTATATTCTTACTCATTAAGCAAAAATAGAATTTGAAATTGATTTACTGATGATATAATTTGTTAAATGCAGTCAAATTTGTGATGAGAAATGATAATTTTGGGTATGAATTTTCTGATAAAGGACCTATTAAAAGAGATCAGCTTTAAAACCTCCAGAAGTGGGGGAAAAGGCGGGCAAAATGTCAATAAGGTTTCCTCAAAAGTTGAACTGAATCTTAATATCAGCTCATCTGTTTTGTTTACAGATGAGCAAAAGAAAATTTTATTGAAAAAACTTGCCAATAAAATATCTTCGGCCGGGGTTCTGCAAATTATTACAGAGGAGGAGAGAAGCCAGTTGCTGAATAAACAGAAAAGCCTTGTAAAACTCAGGCAATTGATTAATAATGCCCTTTATCTTCCTCCAATTAGGAAAGCTACAAAGCCCAAACGTTCATCTGTTGAAAATAGGCTCAAGACCAAACATCTCAATTCTTTAAAGAAAATAAACAGAAAGGATTATTTTAAGGATTAGGTATTATCAATTCATTCGGTATAATAATGCGAATGAGCCGTATTGATGAGGTTTTGCAAAGCTTTTTATTTCCTTGGATTTAAAGACCACTGAAAAATCAACTGTCCACCTTTTTTTAGAAAAGATGGCTCCTGCCTGCTGACTAAAAACTAAAGGTTTTTGATCAAAAACCACTGCTCCTTTGTCATTTTGGAATAATCCACCTTGAATGGTTGCATCATAGGCAATAAAATGTAGCATTGGTTTTGCATAGAAGAAAAATTCCTTTCCAGATTTGATTTTGGCATTATTGGAAATGGTACTTTGATTGATTGCAGAACTATGCAGAGGATTTATTTCACCCAGCCTGAAAATTAGTCCTGCGCCACCACCTGCAAAGGTATTACCGGCATTGAGGTAAGAACTAACGATAAAATCGGTTTTCCCGGATCTCAATCTATTGATTAGTTTATTGAATTCTACGGTAGAATTAATTCCTATTTCATTATTAACCTGCCATTGCCATCCATCAATTTTATAAAAACCAAAGTTGTTATGCAGGAATTCCTGAGCTTCTTTACCTTTGGCAGCTGGTCCAACGGTGCCTACCTGAAGGCTTAATTTCAGATTAGTTTCAGAATTATAAAGAAAATGGATTCCGGCGCCACCATATAGGTAAGCTGCGAAAGGCCGATCTATAAAATCAATATCCAATATACTCCCTGATTGAGGATTAAATATTTTTTGTCCGGCTTCAATCTCCCAAATTAATTTATTTAATTTCGGATTCCTTAGTGTGGATTGATCAACTGCAGACCTGAAGTTCAGTGAAAGTCCATTGGTATAATACCTGTCCTGCCCCTGTGCCAGGTAAGAATCATTTTCAGATCTGAAACCAAATTCACTTTTATAGGAATTATTTTGTGCATAAAGCCTTGCTGCAATAAATATAAAAAACAAGTTGATAAAGAAGATTTTGTGATTTATTCTCATACGTGCTCAAATACAGCTCCAATTTCAATAAAAGCTTCGAAAAACAATGCTGAATTATAAATTAAATACTTATAACAATAGGAAGGTGAAAAATTTCATTTAATGGAATGCCCGTTTGTCTCTTTAATAGAGAGGTCGATCGCATCTTTTACTTTATCCTTCACCAAGGCAAGATCAATAACTTCCTTCATTTCACTGACATAGTGGAATTGCATATCTCGGATATAATCTTCCTTTATCTCAAGAATATCCTTTCTGTTTGATTTTGAGAGAATAATTTCTTTGATATTTGCTCTTTTCGCAGCCAGAATTTTCTCTTTTATACCACCAACAGGTAAAACTTTGCCACGTAGTGTTATTTCGCCGGTCATAGCCAGATGAGGTTTGACTTTTTGTTGGGTAAATGCAGAGGTTAAAGCTGTAAGCATGGTTACTCCTGCCGAAGGCCCATCCTTAGGGGTTGCACCGGCAGGTACATGTACGTGTACATCCCATTGATCAAATATTCTGTGATCAATATTAAATTTCATGGCATGAGCACGAAGATAGGCCATTGCGATAGTAGCAGATTCCTTCATCACATCACCTAAATTTCCGGTAAGTGACAATTTCCCTTTACCCGGACTTAGGCTTGCTTCAATGAATAAGATATCTCCGCCCACCTGAGTCCATGCCAGGCCAGTAACGACACCTGCTACCTCATTGCCCTCATAAAGATCTTTGTCGTAAGTTGGCGGACCAAGGATAGTTTCCACATCAGTTTTACTAACTATTGGGTCATATTCAACATCCATTACGATTTTTGTTGCTATGCCACGTACCAATGAACCTATTTTTTTTTCAAGTCCGCGAACGCCCGATTCTCTCGTATAATCTTCAACTACTTTTTCAAGAACAGGATTTTTAAGTGTGATATCTTTTAATTTAATGCCGTGTTGTTCCCGCTGTTTTGGTAGCAGATGCTGTTTGGCAATCTGAATTTTCTCTTCTATAGTGTAACCGTTTACCTCAATAATCTCCATCCTGTCTAATAAAGCAGGTTGAATTGAACTCAGGGAATTAGCGGTTGCTATAAACATCACACTTGACAGGTCATAATCAACCTCAACATAATGATCATAGAATGCATTATTCTGTTCAGGATCAAGTACTTCAAGCAGTGCTGATGAAGGATCACCGCGAAAATCATTACCAACCTTGTCAATTTCATCCAAAACAAATACTGGGTTTGAACTGCCGGCTTTTTTTATGGATTGAATAATACGACCAGGCATTGCTCCAATATAGGTTTTGCGATGGCCTCTTATCTCTGCTTCATCTCTGATTCCACCAAGAGCCATTCTAACATATTTTCTTCCCAATGCTTTTGCAATTGATTTACCCAAAGAGGTTTTTCCTACTCCCGGAGGACCCACCAGGCAAAGAATCGGAGCCTTCATGTTATGTTTTAATTTCAAAACAGCTAGATATTCGATAATCCGCTGTTTTACTTTATCCAGACCGTAGTGATCTTTTTCAAGAATTTTAGCGGCGCGTTTAAGATCGAAATTATCCTTTGTGAAATCATTCCATGGAAGCTCGAGCAGAAGCTCCAGATAATTGATTTGTATAGAATAATCCGCTGCTGCAGGGTTCATCCTGGCCAGTTTCTCTACTTCCTTATTGAAGTGATTGGTGGTTTCCTTGCTCCATTTTTTTAATATGGCACGGCCTCTCAGATTCTCGATCTCCAAATCGGGTGAATTTCCTCCAAGCTCTTCCTGGATGGTTTTTAATTGCTGATTCAGAAAATAATCGCGCTGCTGCTTGTCAAGATCGACACGTACTTTGGACTGTATTTGATTTTTGAGTTCCTGCATTTGCAGTTCCTGCGTCAAATGCTCCAAAACCATTTTTGCACGCTCATGTAGATTAGCCACTTCAAGCATATGCTGTTTTGCAGAAACCTCAGCATTCATGTTTGATGAAATAAAGTTAATCAGGAAAGATGAACTTTCTATATTATTTATTGCAATGCCTGCCTCACTTGGAATATTTGGAGAAAGCTGGATGATCTGCATAGCCATCTCTTTGATGGACGCCAACAAAGCCTTGAATTCTCTATCAGCCTTAGGTCTTACTTCAACAAATTTTTGAATACTAGCTTTAATGTAAGGATCGCATTGTACTTCTTCATTCAAGCGAAAGCGCTGCTTACCTTGAATAATTACGGTAGTGTTGCCATCCGGCATCTGAAGCATCTTAATAATTAGGGCCACAGTTCCTACCTGATTTAATTGCTCGAATTCAGGGTCTTCAATACCAACATCTTTCTGGGAAACAACACCAATTATCCTTTCCCCACGATAAGCATCTTTTATAAGTTTGATTGACTTGTCCCTGCCCACCGTGATTGGTATCACCACGCCGGGAAACAAAACAGTATTGCGCAAAGGAAGTATCGACAAAATGTCGGGTGTTTCTTCATTGTTCATTTCCTCTTCATCTTCCTGTGACATCAGTGGAAAGAACTCAGTATCTTCACTAATTAAGGGTAATGTGCGGTTAAAATCAAAATTATCGTAGCTACTCATCTATATCTTAATAACGTCATAATGACAGTTGAATTTTTTGAAAAACCAATTAAATTGGCCGAAACAGTAGATCTGCAAGGTATGTGCCAAACCATAATTCTATGTAAAAAAAGCCGATAAAAGGTAATATACAGACAAATTTTCTGACATATTTTATTTTTTGACATTGTTATTTCTATCAAGAAACTAAATTCGTATATTTAAAATATTATTCAAATCAGTTCGTTTTCACTTCGAAATTAAATTATCGCTAATTAAAATGAGATCATTTTCAGGTTTATTAATTATTCTATTATCAGCAAATATTGCTTTATCACAAACTGCCTACCACAAAATGGGTCAGAAGGCACTTATAGATGGAGATTTCAAAGCTGCAGTTTCAAATCTTGAAAAAGCACTTGCTAAAGATTCTACAGACGTAAACACATTGTATATGCTGGGGTATTCCTATTATCATTCTGCCAGCTATAAGGAATCTGTTAACACTTTTAATAAAGTAATTTCGTTGAAACCAGGAGATAATAGTGCATATTATTACAGAGGAAAGGCCAATAGTATCATGGCTAATGATACTAAAGGTATTGCAAATGCCGACAGAGAGAAATTACTTCTTTCTTCCATTAAAGATTTTTCCAAGGCCATTGATCTGAATGCTGAGGATGTTAAATTATATCAGAATAGGGCAGTAGCTTACCGTGATTACGGTGTATTAAAAGGACAGAAGATACCGGGATTGTACGACAAGAATAAAGCAACAGGATCTTTCAGGTCATGCATTGCAGATTTTGAAAAAGTTTTATCTATTACACCTGATCGTAGAGACATTATCACCCAACTGGAAGATGCTAAAATCTATCTTCAAAACCTGAAATAGAATTTATTTCAATTGTCTTAAAAACCCGGTTTATCCGGGTTTTCTTTTTTACAGGAAATTTAAAGATATTCGCCCGCAAGAAAACGTTAAATGATAAAATCAATTAGAAAGGTTGAGAACATGCATATTGCCTGTTGGTTGGTCAAGGACACATGTTGGGTATTGGATTTGCAGTTGCTGGGAATAATTATGATTTTCCCGACGCTGTTCATTGCATTCTTTATCACTTTTAAGTTTAGAAAATTAGTTTCTGAATTCTACCATAATCTGGCGGTTTGCTTTTGGATCATGGCAAATACCACCTGGATGATTGGTGAATTTTATTTTGATGATTCGCTACGTCCTGTTGCAACAGTATTTTTTATAGTCGGGCTACTGGTTTTGATAATTTATAATGGATTTCTATACAGGAAGTTATCTGTATTTCAAGAAAGCCGGGATCATGAATCCTGATTTTATTTTCTGTGAGTGATTGTTCCTTTAATCTGATATTGATTATTCCCTAGAAATCGTACTCTTTGATTTTTATTAATTGTGTACGATGAATCCGGTATGTAGGTCAGTTCTTCTGACGATTCATAAAGCATATTTCGGGAAATGTTTTTTATTTTGAAAAAGAAAGCCTTTCCGTTTTGGTCCTTTTTTATTTCAATGTAACGTGTACGCAGATTTGTATCAATGGCAAGATAGCTTATTCTTAAATCATCCTCAGATCGCTTATAACTATTGATCCAGGCTGGTTTATTTAAATCTGAGGCAATGAAAAGAGCAAGTTCATCATTCCAGTCAACAGGAAGCCCTTTTTTAATTTCTGACTGATTGTTTTGAGTCACTATTTTGTTTGATAGTGTTCTTTTTTGGCTCAATCGTTTAGCTTCAGCTTCAAAAAATCCTTTAATGTCAAAAAAATCATATTTTGATTTCGTTTCCTCCTGAATGGTACAGGATGAAATGAAAACAACAAATAAGAGAGCTAGCCTGCGATTCATTAAGAAACCAAAACTTCACCACTCATTATTTCGGGCGATTTAATATTCATTAATTTTAGAATAGTTGGTGCAACATCCCCAAGTTTTCCATCTCCGATCTTGTGGTAGTCCTTATCTATCAATATACAGGGAACGAGGTTTGTAGTGTGTGCGGTATTTGGAGATCCATCCTCATTAATCATGAAATCTGCATTACCATGATCAGCAAGGATAATAAAGGAATAACCATTTTTTATACCACATTCTACTACTTGCTTTAGACATTGGTCAACGGTTTCAACGGCTTTGACTACTGCGCTGAAAACGCCGGTATGCCCAACCATATCCGGATTGGCGAAATTCAGGCAGACGAAATCAGGCCATCCACTCTCAAGTTCAGGACAGATCGCATCAGCGATGAGGGCAGCACTCATTTCTGGTTGCAGATCATAAGTTGAAACCTTTGGAGAGGGAATCAGAATCCTTTTTTCATTGTTAAATTCCTTTTCTCTTCCACCTGAGAAGAAAAAAGTGACATGCGGATATTTTTCTGTTTCGGCAATCCTGATTTGATTTTTATGATTTTGCTCAAGCACGGCACCAAGGGTTTCATTCAAATCATCTTTTGTAAATATTACACGAACATTTTTAAATGTTTCGTCATATGTGGTCATTGTTACATAATAAAGATCTAAAGGATGCATTTGAAATTCAGGAAATGAATTCTGTGTTAATACTGTAGTAATCTCTCTTCCCCGGTCAGTTCTGAAATTAAAACAAATGACCACATCGCCGGGTTTAATTTGCCCGATAGGCATCCCGTTTATGCCTGTTTTAGCGATCGGTTCGATGAATTCATCAGTGATTCCAGCTTCATATGATTGCTTTATACTTTCTGGAATATCCTTACTTAGCTTTCCTGAACCATTAACCAGGAGGTCGTAGGCCAGTTTAACCCGTTCCCAGCGACTGTCTCTATCCATTGCATAATATCGGCCAATAACAGAAGCGATGATGCCCGATGATTGCTTCAGGTGATGTTCAAGTTCCTCTATGAATCTAATGCCGGAAGTTGGATCAGTATCCCTTCCATCCATAAAGGCGTGAATAAACACGTTTTTTACATCATTGGATTTTGCTGCATCACACAAGCCTTTCAGATGATCAATATGAGAATGAACGCCACCATCAGATAATAATCCTATGAAGTGTACATTTTTGTTTGCTGTATTTGCATAATTAAAAGCCGATTTAATAACCGGGTGATCGTTGAGTTCATTTTCTTTGACAGCCTTGTTTATTCGGCCTAATTCCTGATAAATAACTCTTCCTGCACCCAGGTTCATGTGGCCAACTTCCGAGTTGCCCATCTGTCCGCCAGGCAAGCCAACAGACTCCCCTGAAGCCTGCAATTTCGAATTAGGATGGTTCTTAATTAATTGATCGAAAAAAGGTGTTCTGGCTACACTTACAGCATCAGATTTATCGTGTTTTCCGTATCCCCAGCCGTCTAGAATTAAAAGTATTGCTTTTTTATTTTCCACAACACAAATATACACTCAAATTAAATAAGTTAGTATTTTTTGTATCACGGCTTACTTTTAGTATTACCTTTAATAGAAATGGGAGCCAATTACTTTTTAAATGAAGTTGAATTAAATATTCTTTCGGAAGAGGACAAATATTCAAAAGCCTTGTCAGAATGAATCCTTCGCATTTTTTTTCTAAACGAAGGCCACTATCGGTAAAAGTAATTCACAGACTCAGTTCCAGTTCAAACTTAAGTTTGGAGTTCTTTTACATTAAAGAGCAATTATAGAATATCTGCGACGATGGGAGTTAATAGTAATAAATTTCTAATCAATTCAATTAATATCGAAAGCGACAAAGAATAAGAAATATAGCTAAGTATTTCTATTTTTGTCTGACCAAGTAGAATGAACTTAAACAAAACAATATTAGAGCCTTTCATTTTGAATGCTCTGTCTGAAGATATTGGCGACGGTGATCATACATCGCTGTCTACCATACCGGTTGGCCAAACTGGAACCGCAAAACTTCTTATTAAAGAGAATGGAATCATAGCCGGGATCGAAGTTGCCTTAGAGATTTTTAAGGCCGTTGATCCTGATCTGAAGTTAGATGTGCTTATTCATGATGGGGATATTGTTAATTCTGGTGATGCAGCATTTTATGTAAGTGGAAGTGTTCACTCCATACTTAAAGCTGAGCGCCTGGTTTTGAATACAATGCAGAGGATGAGTGGAATTGCCAGTACAACTAATCGGATAGTTAAAAAGCTTGAAGGAACAGGGACTAAGGTACTTGACACCCGTAAAACTACACCCGGAATTCGTTATATCGAAAAATTGGCTGTCAAGATTGGGGGAGGAGTAAACCATAGATTCGGCCTCTATGATATGATTTTGATTAAAGATAATCATGTCGACTATGCAGGGGGTATCGCCAAGGCAATAAGCTCTGCCCAATCTTATCTTATCAAAAATAAAATAAACATACCGGTTGAGGTTGAAGTCAGAAATCTGGATGAATTAAATGAAGTGATGAAATTTGGAAAAATAGATCGGATTTTACTTGATAATTTTAGTCTTTTAACATTGAAGGAGGCTGTAACCTTGATTAATGGAACCTATATCACAGAAGCCTCAGGAGGTATAACTGAGCAAAATGTTTTAGATTACGCGAAATGTGGAGTTGACTATGTTTCCATGGGTGCATTAACACATTCAGTGAAAAGTTTGGATATGAGCCTGAAGGCATCAAAATCCAAATAATTTTTTTTTTCATTTATACACCCGAATGAATTTGTAATATTGTAAAGAATGATTTCGATTTACTCGCTCTCAGCTTTGATTCTTTCATATCTTTTCGGTTCAATTCCTATGGCGGTTTGGATAGGACAGGCATTTTATGGGATAGATATTCGTGAATACGGTAGTGGAAATGCCGGTGCTACAAATACATTCAGAGTTTTAGGTAAAAAGGCAGGTATAGCCGTCATGTTTCTTGATATTTTTAAAGGCTATACGGCAACCAATCTTGCTTATCTTATCGGCCTTTCACTTACCGGACCCCAAGATTCGGTTCAGTTTGTAAATTATCAGCTCGCTCTTGGAGTAACCGCGGTATTTGGTCACTTATTCCCTGTTTTTGCTGGATTTCGTGGAGGAAAAGGGGTTGCTACATTATTTGGTATGATATTGGCAGTACACACAGAGGCAGCGATGCTTTGCGTTCTTACCTTTGTTGTATTTCTGCTCGTTTTCAAATATGTATCACTCAGTTCAATTATGGCGGGATTTTCATTCCCCCTTAGCATAATATTCATATTTCAATCTCCAATACGTTCCGTCTTACTTTATGGAATGTGTATTTGCATACTCATTTTAGTAACACATCAAAAGAATATTGAGCGACTACTCAAAGGAGAAGAACCCAGAGTAGATCTGTTTAAACGAAAAGCTCATTAATCAGATTATCTAATTCTAATGATGAAAAAATTAGACAAGATCGTCGCATTAGCGATGGTGATCTTCTTGTTTTCATGCGCTCAGGTGCCGCCACAGGTGAATCTCCTGAATTTATAAGCTCACATGCGAGTGATGCAAGAAGGATTGCCGCAATCAGGAAACTTATACCAGAAGCTCGCCAGTATTACACCGGTGCAAAAATTAAATAGAAGTTAAAAATCAGGGTATCGTTTGATTCAAAACTGCCCTTATTGCTTTGCCTTTCAAAAGACATTCCTCGTACTCTTTCTCAGGATCTGAATCAAGAGTTATGGCACTGCCAACATGGAATGAAAGATATTTCTGATCTTTGTTGTAAAGAATGGTACGGATTACCACATTAAAATCAAAATCCCCATCAGGTGCAAAATATCCAATAGCACCTGAATAAACACCGCGTTTGCTTCGTTCATATTTTTCTGCCAATTGCATTGCCTTTATTTTTGGAGCACCGGTCATTGATCCCATTGGGAACGTATTGGCAATAATCTTGGGATTTGACAGATCTTCATCCCTCTCGCAAACTACTGTAGAGATCATTTGGTGAACCTGTTTAAAGCTATAAATACCAAAAAGTTCTTCTACTCTAACCGTTCCCGGTTTTGCACTTTTGGTAAGGTCATTCCGAACAAGATCGACAATCATGACATTCTCTGCTCGTTCTTTTTCATTCAAAAGCAGTTCTTCCTTCTGTATTCTGTCTCTTTTTGAATCGGAGTTTCGGGAAGATGTTCCTTTAATTGGCTGACTGATCAATTTGTTACCTCTACGACTCAAAAAGCGCTCAGGAGTTGCCGAAATGATATACTGATCATCTATTTTAAAGTAATTGGCAAAAGGGGTAGGAGAAAGATTATTCAGTTCAGTAAATAGTTCCAGTGGATTAATTACAGCATCCTCCGAATAAAATTCCTGACAGAAATTCATCTCATAGATATCTCCTCTTTGAATATGTTTCTGAATTTCCCGGACTGTTTGAATGTATTCGTTACGATTGAATCTTCCGAGTATTTCGGGTACAGATACCTGTTCTTTAGATTGATCCAGAATAGTTTGGTTTATTAAACTCCAAACCTCATCTGTCTGTTCACTGAAAATACTTATTTCATTATTTTTGATCAGAATACTGTGCTCTGGCAGAAAAAAATGAATTTCGGGAAAATTAAGGTTATCCGGATTTTCTGATTTAAGATTTTCAATTTCATTTTTTAGGTCATAAGAAAAATATCCTGGGATATAGGCTTTGTTTGAGCTTAAGAACTGTTCCAGCTCTGCGAATGAGCTCTTTTCAGAATCAATTAACTCAGCTATTTTGCCTGCCCCAATAAATACCCCAAATGCGGAGTAGGGATCCGAAAAATTATTTGAATCAAAATAACATGCTGTGTTGAATGAATTAGCCCAGACCAGTGCTTTTGATTTGAAAGTATCTGTATCATCAGTAAAATAAACCTTTAACATAGATAGTTAAATCAAATAAATGTTCTGAAGATATTCAGACTCCCTGATTAACAAAGAGTCAGCGTTTGAACACGATCAGGTCCAACTGAGAGATATTTAATCGGTACACCCAAATGCTTTTCAAGATAGCTTATGTAATTCTTAAGTTTTTCGGGAATTTCATCAATTTCTCTGATAGCAGTCAGATCTTCCTTCCATCCGGGAATAGCTTCAAATATGGGTTCAGCCTTAATTGCATTGATATCATATGGCATATAATCAACCACCTCACCATTATATTTGTAATGTGTACAAGCATAAATTGTCTCAAATCCACTGAGTACATCAGCTTTTGTCATCACCATCTCAGAAACACCATTCAACATGATTGCATATTTTAATGCCGGAAGGTCAATCCATCCGCAACGGCGTGGCCGTCCTGTGGTAGCACCGAATTCATGCCCGATTTTTCTGAGTTCTTCACCGATTTCATTGTCCAGTTCAGTTGGAAAGGGACCGCTTCCTACCCGGGTGCAATACGCTTTAAATATCCCGATAACATGTCCAATATTTTTAGGTGCAACACCGAGTCCTGTACATGCACCTGCAGTTGTTGTGTTCGATGAGGTCACAAATGGATAGGATCCAAAGTCGATATCAAGCATTGTGCCTTGTGCACCTTCCGCCAATACTTTTTTACCATCTCTGAGGTATTGATTTACAAAATGTTCACTATCAACCTGTGGTATTGTTTTCAATAACTCAACTGCTTCAAAAAAAGCTGCTTCTTTTTCTGAGTAATCAGGGATCTCGCCATAATGGGATAAAATTGATCGGTGTTTATTGACCAGGCGCATGTAACGTTCGCGAAAATCAGTGAGCATAGTATCGCCCACACGCAAACCATTCCTGCCGGTTTTATCCATATAGGTTGGCCCTATACCTTTTAAGGTTGAACCGATTTTGCCTTCCCCCATATTGCTTTCCGAAGCGGCATCAAGTAATTGATGAGTAGGCAGAATAAGATGAGCTTTTCGGGCAATAACCATTTTTTTTCTTGCAACCGGGTCAAACCCATTTTTTTTGAGGTTATCAAGCTCTCTTTTCAGGATAATTGGATCAATAACTACACCATTTCCAATTAAATTCATGGCATTATCATTGAATATTCCTGAAGGGATGGTGTTGAGTACGTATTTCTGCTGGTCAAACTCCAGGGTATGCCCAGCGTTTGGTCCGCCCTGAAAGCGAGCGATCAAGTCATATTCCGGACTCAACACATCAACAATTTTTCCTTTTCCTTCGTCGCCCCATTGGAGGCCTAGCAATACGTCAACAGTCATGATTTAAAATAGGGGGAGTATTAAAATGTGTAGATTAATTTTTATTGATAAATGAATCGCAACTTCCTTCCTTCAGGCGTGTACAATTTCCATATAAATTAAGTGAATGGTGTTTGATATCAAACTTAAGTATATCACCCATCATGCTCTGAATTTGTTGTATTCTGGGATCACAAAATTCTACTACTTTCCCACAATCAATGCAAATAATATGGTCGTGTTGTTTGTAGCCGTAGGATTTTTCAAATTGTGCCATATTCTTTCCAAACTGATGTTTGGTAACCAAATCACATGAAACTAACAGTTCAAGTGTGTTGTAAACTGTTGCGCGGCTTACCCTGTACTTTTTATTTTTCATGTGGATATACAAAGATTCCACATCAAAATGATCATTACGTGAGTAGATTTCCTCCAGTATAGCATATCGTTCAGGAGTCTTTCTAAGGCTTTTGTTCTCCAAATAAGCCTCAAAAATCTTAATAACAAGTGCAATTGTATCTTTTCCGGGCATAATGTGATTAAATGACGCCCAAATTTATCCAAAAAATAAGAATATTTAATATTTAATTCAGGAAGCCTTTACCATATCTTCACCTTGCGAGTCAAATCGGGTTACTGAGCTAACTCCAACTACTTCCCTGAGTTTTATAATCAGGTTATCCAGGTGATTTGTATTATTCACGTACACCATGATCGAACCTTCAAATATACCATCGTCGGTATCCA
>CAMCTU010000001.1 GCA_945878525.1 Sphingobacterium thalpophilum | reverse complement strand
TAAAAGTTAGATGTGAACGCCAGGCCCATGCACTATTTTTTGATTTAATTCCTTGCTCAACAATAGAATTAAAAAGGCCCATTCTGTGATTAGAGGAATAAATTGAATTAAGTTCAACACGAAGGCCTGTATCTATATCTAAACTACGGGGTTCCACCAGAACAGCCCCCCCAATAGCATCAGAACCGTATCTAAGTGCACCGGCACCCTTGATAACTGTTAAACGAGAAGCTACCAAAGGATCTATTTCAGGAGCATGTTCTGCACCCCATTGCTGCCCTTCTTGTCTGACACCATTATTTAAAATTAACACCCTTTGACCGTGTAATCCGTGTATAACAGGTTTAAAAACAGTACTTCCCGTTTGTAAAACTGATACTCCACTCAATTGCTTCAACATTTCACCTAAAGTTCCACCTTTAAGTTTCTGCATTTCTTCAACAGTTAAGCTTGATTTGATTGAATTAACATCCGAATCATATTTAGAACTTACCAGTACTTCACTGAGCTGCTCGGAAGAATGTAATAAGTTAAAATTCTGATTTGTTAGGTCATCAGAATTAACGACCAAACTGGCTTCTAAAGGAATACAACCTACATGTGTTATTTTTATACGATAAGTTCCTGAACAAAGTTTACTAAAACGATATAATCCAGATTTATTCGTTATAGCTATTTTATCAGTACCCAAAATAGAAACAGTGGCACCTGACAAGATTTGTTGATTTGTACCATCGTAAACAATACCACTTAAACGAAAATTACAATCCTGTGCAATTGCCTCATCTTCAAAAATGAATAAAGCAATCAAACAAAAAATACTGATTTTAATAGCCTTTAAAAGGTTTTTCATATAGTTTAAATAACTATAAATTAATTCTCGTCAAGAAAACTTAATTATAAAACAACTGCATTAGATGCTTTATAGATTAATAAAATACTCGAAATTGGATTATTTAAGATTAGCACTCAGAAATGAGCGTATCACAAAAGAAATAAAAATTTATTCTGAAGGGGGACCTCTTAAAGTTGAAAGAAGTAATTCAGCAATATGACTAGTAACTTCATTATTTAGAAATAAAGACATTGCAGGAGAAAGTCTTAATTTTTCAATGAAATTTGCTTTGGTAAATGTTTTATCGAAATGTACAGCACAAACCCAGCAGTAATCGGCGGTATTTTTAGAATTTAAGTCTTCCTTACTACTGGAATTAAACTGCTTAGAAGTTGTTTCAGAATAAGTAGAGAATGATTCGTGGTTATGAAAAAAATCGAGCGGAAAAATGACAGCAAACAAACCTATCAATAAAAATACTGATAGATAAATACTGTATGTTTTCTTTGATTTTTTCATTTCTAATCAAACAAAATTAACGAAATTTTTGTCATTTTCACAAATAAATATAGAATTCGTCAGTTTCACAAGCATTTTTGATGCTCCAAATTTGCTAATTTTCATTATGTTAATTGAAATTAGTCACTATGATCATATTTTAACCAAAATTGAAAGTGATCTTAAAATTCCCTTGCCCCTTCCACTCTACTAATATATTGGATTAATAAGAGATTTTATTGAACCTGCATTACAATTCATTAAACGCTTAACCATTGAGTTGAATTTTGCACCTCAACAGTAGCACTCTTTCTAATTTGTGCAAAATCTTTACTCTTGATAATTTTATGATTTCAAAAAATCAATTCTTTTTCATGATATATGCAAAAATATCCCTTACTTCCTGATCATTTAATCGATCTAAAAGGCGCTCAGGCATTATGGATACCGGCAATGCCTTCATTTCTTTGATTTGTCTCATTGAAAGTATAATCTCTTTACCAGCTTGGGTTTGAATGGTATGAGTATCTCCATTAGTCGAGGTAATTTTTCCCTCTAATGTTCGTCCATCCGTTGTTACCAGTCTGTGTAAACCGTACCCTTCTCTGATATCTGCATTTGGATCAATAATATTCAATAAAAAGTAATTCGTATTAGTACGTTCATATCCGGTTAGTTCCGGACCAACGTTACCGCCCTCATTAAATAGTTTATGGCAATAACCACAATTTGCTAAATAAAGTGTTCTGCCATTATTTAAATTCCCGGAACCTGATTTAATTATTCTGGAATATTTAGCAAGTGCTGCGTTCTTTTCTGCTGAACTTGAAATTTTCACATTTGGCCATAATTGATCTGCCAAAGCAGTAATTTTAGTATAATCAAGAAGTTTTAATCTTCTAGCCACCTGATCGGAAACATCATCCTTGCTTATCCTTTTGGTTTCCATAATAGCAATAAATAATTGATTTGCCCAAGTTGACCTTGAGACGAATAAGTCCATAGCAGCATTCCTCAGGCCTATATCACCTCTGAACTGTGGATATGCTTTAACTACTCTCAACCCAATTTCATCTAAATTGTAGCGTTGAAGAGCCTGAAGGGCAGCCTCTTTCATAGCAGCTGTTGATTTACTACTTTCAACTATTTCTAATAATACGGGTACTGATTTGGGTTGATTTGTTTGCCCCATAATTATTATATAGGATAAACGCTGATCAAAATCAGCCTTTTCATCCGAGATTATATCAAGTGCTTTATTTACGGAATTTTGGTTTCCCTGCCTGATAGATAATGCCAGTGGAGCGCCAAAAAGCTCCGATTGATAAGGTTTAATTGCTTTGGTAAGTTCTGCTGATAAGCCAATTACATCCTTACCTCTAAGTCCCTCACGGAGTCCACTTATTAAGATTTTAGCATTTTGTTTGTCTGGAGAAAGTCTAATTAATTTTGATGCAGCATTGTAGTTTGCCTCTCCTGCAGATAAGATATAACGTTGCATTAAGCGCTTAATCAAGAAATTCTGAACTAACTTTTTCTGCCATAGTGCTTTGTCCTCAAAAATAGTTAGTATGCGATCTCTATCAGACTCAGATTTTGATTCTATAACCCACCAGATAAGTAATGGAATATCTGGATCATTTGAATCATCATGAAATTTAATCAGGTTCTTTACGATTGGAATTGCATAAATCCCGGACAATCTTTTTGCACTTGCTGCCAACTGACTTCGGACTAATGAACTGCTTTCCTTTTCTGCCATAATAGCTAGTTTTTGGGCTATTGCAGATGAAATTTTTCTTTTATCGCTAATCAAACGCACAGTCCATTCCCGCACATATTGATCCGGATGTTCAAGACCAATGCTTGCAAGATTATCATTAAATCCACCACTCAGATTAATCGCCCATAATGCTTCCAGGGAAAGATCAGGGTTATTACCCTTTAAAATAGCTGTTAACCTGGGAACTATTGATCTATCTTTTCTGTTAGCAAACTGTAATAAAGCTTGCTGCCTGAACCATTTGTTTCTGTCACCCAGCTTTTTGATTAGCTCTGCGTTTGTTAATTTACTTAAATCAAAATTTGGAAGTGTGGCGCTGGCACCTTTGGAACGCAAGCGGTAAATCCGACCAGAACTTTTGTGCCAGGTATCTCTAGGATCTACATGTGAAAGCCTGCTATCATACCAGTCGGCAATATAAACTGCGCCATCCGGACCTGCTTTGATATTTACGGGTCTGAACCAATGATCATTTGTCTCTATTATCTTTCTTTCATCAATATTCTTAAATGAGGATCCATTGGCTTCAAAACGACTTAACTGAACATAATTAAGTAAAGGGTTCACTGCAATCATCTTACCTTCATAAGCCGAAGGTAATTTGCCACCCTCATACCTAATCAGTGAATGGGTGAAGCGTACTTTTTCTCCTTTAAGTTCCATGTTATCCAGATTACCAAAAGTATATGGATTTGTATATGTTCCATGTTTTCCTAAACTTCGTGGATAATATCCTCCCTGCTTATAATAAGGACCACGGTCTGAACCATTATTCCCGGAATAAAGTCTTCCTTTACTATCGAATTCAACATTAAAAGTGTTACCACCACCTTCTGCAAAAACTTCAAAAATTTTAGTATCTATGTTGTATCTCCAGATCACCTGGCCTGAAAAAGTAATATTTTTCGATACCGAAGAGTTAATATTTGCAGTCGTGGTACTACCTTGTGCACCATACAACCAACCATCCGGCCCCCATCGCAAACTGTTAGCCACAGCGTGAGTATCTTCGAGTCCAAACCCGCTTAAATGAACTTTTGGCAATCCGTCTGGCAAACCATCTGCATCAGGATCATCATATGAAAGTAGGTATGGAGGATTTAATACCCAGATTTTACCTCGTCCTGTTATTACACTGGTTGCAATATTTAAACCATCAATAGCAACGGTTGATTTATCATAGGTACCATTTCCGTCTGTATCTTCAAAAATACTGATCTTGTCTGCTCCACTAATTCCCCCAGGAGGAGCAACTGGCACTTTATCAAATCGTACACGTAAAAAGTTATCTACACTGGTGACTTTTAAGCCCAAAGGGTATGGATATTGATGATATTGAACCACCCAAAGCCTACCGCGATGATCAAAACTAAGCTCAACAGGCTGAACAATATCAGGCTCTGATAAGACCAGATCTATGCTAAGATCATCGGGAATTCGGAAATCATTGAGTGCTTTTTGAGGCTGAGTGGGCTTTGTTGAATCAGTTAGTGCACCAAGACCTTTGAATGCTTCCATATATCGGGCAACGTCATCATTGGCGGCTATATCTTCTATTGCAGGTGCTTGGCCTTCCTGATTGTTATTACATGCATACAGCCCGTTAATCAAGATTAGAACTGACAAAAAGAGCTTAATTTTATGATTCATCCCCGTTTAGGTGTTAAATTTTAATCAATAGAAACATTTTCTTTAAGAAAAATATCCTTTGCTTCATTGCTAATTCCAGCTATTTTCCCAATAGATATACTGTTATCTTTTACCAGAGTTCCATTACAAAGTCCTTTCAAAAAGAGGCCTCTTAGCATCCCATTATTCTTTTCACCTTCACTGATCACACAATTAATTATCTGTGAATTCGTGCTACTTTCGAACTGAATTCCATTGAAAATTGGATTTTTAATATGGCAAGCAATGATGCTAACTTCCCGGCTATCTTTTATTACCATTGCTCCTCCATTGTCCTCACCCCCATTTCCAGAACCATCCATGATGTTGTCGTTAATTATAACATTCTCCCCCTTATTAAGTAAAATACCACCATATGCAATAGGCACCGAAGGAAAATAATCCTTATTATGATCAAAAACATTCCCATTTATGATCAGATTACTGGAATTATTGATAAGCAGATGACGATTATAGCCACGAATAAAGGTATTTCCAGTGATACTTATACCTCGTGTATATTCAAGATGAATATTAAGTTCCTGATTACTGATATGATTACCGGTAATGCTCCATAACCCAATTTTATCTGGATTAGATGGTAAGCCTAAAAATCGAATATTTGCACCGCCCGGACTTGGAATTGCCTGAATGGTATTACCTGATATGGTTCCTTCACGAACACTTCCACCCTTTGAGCAATCTACCAGAATATCTGCAGCAGAACCTTCGAGTGGATCAAAATTATATTCTATATCGTTTCCTGTAATTTGAAAATTGCGAACCTCACTGTTTAGTACGCTAATTCCACCTTTTTTACAATAACTAATATGGCTATCACTAATTATAAACTGGTGGATATTTACATTGTCCAAATAGATTCCTATTCCGCTGTTATTATATATGTGACATCCATCAATCAAGACATTCCGGTTACGGGAAGTCAAATGAATCCCATTACGCACATTTCTGATTAATAATGTCCTCAAAGTAGGCATCAGGGTATTTTTTAGCTCTATGCCATCCGCATTGAAATGCTCCCCAATTATTTCTAAGGCATCTATCAATGGCATCCGCTCTTTTTCCCAGGTTATTGGCTTTACTGAAGAAGGCTGAGCTGAACCTTTATCATGGGAACCAATAAAACGGAATGCCGGACCCTCTCCGGCCATAATGATGCTAGCACTTGCTCCTTTCCCTGAAAGACCAAGAGTTCCGTGAATTGAAAGATCAATGTCAATAGTTTTTGTTATCCTATAAAAGCCTCTTGGAAATTCAACTAAGCCATCAGTTGAACCGGATATGGCAGCTACGATCGAACCTGTATCATCTGTTTTACCATCACCCTTGGCTCCAAAATCTCTTACATTAACTGCATAGCTTATTTCATGCAGTAAGCAAAAAACTAAACTGGTCAAAATAAGCTTAAGAAAGTATGTCGAATAACTGTACATAAAATAGTTTCAATTAATCGGGAACAGATTAATTCGTGGTTATCTCTTATTAAAAAAGAATCTAACAAGCCTTGCGGATAATTTCCCTAATAAAAAGTATAAACTAGTTAATAAGTATCTCATCAAAAAGGATTAGAGCAGGTTTCCCTTTCCCGGAATGCCATGAAGGCAATTTTTTAAGAGGTTTTGCAATAATTTTCAAATATGATACTGAAGTAGGTTTAAATTTAATCTCATATTTCTTAAATTCCTGAGGATCTTTTTGTCCCGGCATTTTAGGATCATAAGCATTTAACAACTTCAAATTATTAAGATCTGTTCCACCATAAACTTCAATTCGTGATGGGGGAAAAGCTGGTGAATTAACATTCACGATTGAATTTAATACTGTTGAACTAACCTGAACCGACTTTTTAAAATTAAGAAGCACTATCATGTCTTTTTCCTTGAAACCCTGCCAATTAGTGTGATTTATATCTGCATCTGCCAATTGTCCGTCGATCAATGTCCTTGTGCCATGTCCTTTAAAACTTATATCAGCTATACTCAATAAAGTGATATCATCTGGTTTGAATGTTGATTTCGAAAAAGTAAAAGTGCTTATTTCACTACTCTTCCATCCAGATTTATATGCTTTTGTTTTTATAGTTGAATTTTTAGTAATAGGAATCTGATTTTTGAATACAGGAGACTTAAGACTATCAGGGTCGGATCCATCAAGTGTATAACGAATAAAGACATCTTTTATAGGATGAATGATTTCCACATTAGCACCACTTGTGAATACCCTGGAACTATTTTTTAAAGTTGGTTTAGATAACTGAATTAAAGTTGATCCATCATCCTTGAATCCAGTAATAATGTTCAGCGATTTGTTGGCTGCTTTTAACTTTAAAACATCCTTTTCAGAAATGGCTGTATTCCATATGGATAATTCACGAAGGTTTTTATTGGACATTAGTGGCAATAGCTGATGTATTTTTACTTTAGTCCCGGAAATTGATAAAACCTGCAGTTTCTCTAATGAACTTAAAGCATCAAGTCCGCTACCAGTAATATCAGTAAAATTCAAATCTAATTTTTGCAACTCTTTGAGTTTAGAGATAAAATTCAGATCAGCATCTTTAACCGGCATTCTGCTAAGTCGGAGTGAGACTATCTGATTTTTTATGTCTCCCAATTCTTCAAGCGATTTAGAACTATAGTCGTTTCTACTGAAAAAACTCACTGCAAGAGCAGGAGACTCAACTGAAAGTGGTCTAACCATCCTATAAAAGGTATTCAGGCTTTCTACTGTTTCATCATCTGCGGCATTAAATTCATATTCTTGCTCAATATTTTCTGAAGATTTGAAGCGTGATGCAGCTATAATTCGTAATGAATCATCAAGAGGCAGATCCAGTAATCTTTTTTTGAAATCCGGGCGATTTTTAATCCACTGAAAGAGTATTCTTATATCTTCCGGACTAAGCTGGGGCTTTCCGGAAGGTGGCATATGCTTCTTCTCAGTCATTGGCATGTGAATTCTTTCCAAAATCAAACTGACCTTTGGATCTCCTGCAACATACAGTTTTCCTGACTTTCCACCCTTCATTACTGAAATTGAATCGCTCAGATTTAAATTCCCTTTTAGCTTCTCAGCACTATGGCAGCTTACACATTTCTCCTGGAAAATTGGTTGAATGACATGATCATAAACCATAGCCTGTTCAATTGGCACAACGGGTTCCTTTGTAATTGGCTCCAAAACGAAATTTTCACCATGTGTAAGAACAGAACCAAAATGACCGGCAAGTACAATTGTAAAAGCAAGTACAATTGCTCCGACTTTTGCGATGATATCCTTGTACCAAGTATAACCCTTTGATATATAAATTAAAGAAGCAAGAAAGACGATACTAACCCCAGACCATTTGTGCCAACTTAATACATTTCCACCTTCATATGAGTCTTCAACTGAAAGAAAAATACCCATTATAACTGTTAAAGCTGCAAGAACGATTCCCGACAGCATAATCCTGCTTGTTATGAGTTGAAAAAAATCCTGATTTTCATCTTTAATATTAGTCCGGAACAATTCCATAACTAAAGAAACGAGTAAAAGTACTATTGGAAAATGCAGTAATAATGGGTGCATTCTTCCCAGAGGCTGAAGCCATTCAGGAATAAGCAATTCATTTTCGAAAACCAATAAAAAGATAATCAGTGTGTTAAGGAAAAACAGAATATTACCTGAATACGCTTTCAGATTGATCTTCATAGAATTTATTTATTGAATTTATACGCGTTTAAATTTATAAGGATAAACTTTACCTGAGGCCCATTGTGCAACATAAAGATTTTCATCGTCATCAACACATACATCATGAGGATGAACAAAAATCTTTTCAGCCTGGGTCATAGTCTGCAACTCAGAATCCTTGTTGTAAATTGGTTCAGTGCCACCAATGTTAGAAACGACTTTATTCTCTTTATTCAGAATCGTCACAAAACCTGAACCGGCATTCGACAAACTTGGAGAACGCAAAACTGCTGCGTATAAGTTATCATTTTTTATTACCGGACGACATACACATGCTCCGGGTAACTTAATAATTTCCTGAAGTTTACCGTCCAAAGTGAATCTTTTAAAACAATTCTTTGTACGATCAGTCACCAATAAAGAAGGTTGTGCCTGACGTCTATCGATCACAATTCCATGTGCATTATCTAAATTTTCATCACTGGAACCTCGTCCCCCAAAATAACCTTTGAGTTTGCCTGAAGCATCATAATGTAAAACATATTGTGCACCATATCCATCGGCAATAAAAAAATCACCGTTTGTATCAACAGCAACCTCTGTGGGAACAAATTCCTTTGCATTTTTATAAATTCCAGCTTCCATTGGTACATCAATGGTCATTAAGATCTTTCCACTCATGGTAGTTTTATATACCTGGTGCTTATCGGTATCCGTGACATATAAATACTGTGTACCATTTTCATCTGCCAATGTAAGCCCATGTCCACCCGGAAATTCATTTCCCCAGGATTCAAGAAGTTTACCTGATTTATTGTAAATTAATATATTATTTTTAGTTTCATTGGTAAGAAGGATGATCCTGCCTTTTTTATCCTGAACCATTTCATGGCAATCTTTCACAGGATATTTCGAAGAATCCAATTGACCCCATGTTGTATCAAGGGTATATTGCATACCATTATGGCCATAAACAGGACCTTTATCCCTTGAAAATAAATCTTTAGTTATCAAAAGACCCGCAGTAACGGCTGCTGAATTCTGAACAAATTTCCTTCTATTCATAAATTGATTCACAAAATTAATTAAGCTAAAATGTCTCTGATTACTTTACCAGAAACATCTGTCAAGCGATATCTTCTTCCCAAATGTTTAAAAATCAGTTTTTCATGATCCAGACCAAGCTGATTTAAAACTGTAGCCTGAAAATCATGTATATGAACCGGATCTTTAACAATATTATAACCTAAATCATCGGTTTCACCATATGTAATGCCCGGTTTAATACCTCCACCGGCCATCCAGATACTGAAACATCTTGGGTGATGATCGCGACCATAGTTTTCTGCTGTCCAGTTTCCCTGACTATAATTTGTACGACCAAATTCTCCACCCCAAATAACCAATGTTTCATCTAATAATCCTCTTTGCTTCAAATCAGTAATCAATGCAGCTGATGCCTGATCTACATCTTTGGCTTGTGAAGCTATTTCTGTAGGTAGATTACCATGATGATCCCAGCCCTGATGATAGAGTTGAACAAAACGAACACCATTTTCCGATAACTTACGTGCAAGTAAACAATTAGCAGCAAAAGTTCCGGGAGTCATTGCATCTGTACCGTATAATTTGATTATATCATCCGGCTCTTTTGATATATCCATAATTTCCGGAACAGCAGTTTGCATCCGGTAAGCCATTTCGTATTGTTGAATTTTAGTACTGATCTCCGGATCACCAAATTCTTCATAAGAAAGCTGGTTTATTTTAGATATCTGATCTAGAAATTTTCTTCGCTCAAATTTATTCATCCCATCAGGATCATTTAAATAAAGTACCGGATCGTCTCCACTACTGAATTGAACTCCCTGATGTATTGAGTCAAGAAAACCACTGGCCCATAATTTAGAATAAACACCCTGACTATTGCCTTTACCTCTTGAAAGTAATACTGTAAATGAAGGGAGATTTTTATTCTCACTTCCAAGTCCGTAACTCAACCATGAACCCATACTTGGTCGATTGCCCTGCTGTGCACCAGTTTGAAAAAAGGTTAATGCAGGATCATGATTGATGGCCTCCGTATGCATCGATCTGATTATACAAATATCATCTGCTACTTTTGCTGTATAAGGCAGTATATCACTAATCCAATTTCGTGATTCACCATACTGCTTAAAATTCGCATATGAACCAACCATAGGAAAAGCCTTTTGGTTTGCGGTCATTCCGGTAAGCCTTTGAGTACCCCTTACCGAAGCTGGAAGGTCCTGCCCAACTAATTCTCTCAATTTAGGCTTATAATCAAATAGCTCAAGTTGCGAGGGTGCTCCATTCTGGAATAAATAAATTACCCTTTTAGCTTTTGGTGCGAAATGAGGTATACCCTGGGCAAGTCCGGAATCTGCAGAGCCGCCATTAAATAAATCCGGTACCAGCAGTGAACCTAAAGCAGCACTTCCAAGTCCCAGACTAAGTCTTGACAGGAAGCGACGCCGATTAGATGTTAATCCATGTTCCAAAAAATCTTTTTGCATGATTAAGTTTTTGTAATAGTTTCTTCAAGATTATATAAAGCCGAAATCACCTGCATCCATGCAGCAACGGAACTTTTATTCAAATTTTGAGGTAATGGATACTCTCCTATTGATAAAAGACTTTCAGCACGCTTTTTCTGATTTTTGAAGACCCCAAGCTGATCCGAATAATAAGAGTTCAAAACTTCAATCTCCTTTATGGTTGGTTTTCTACAAACAATTAAACGGAAGGTTTTAATCAGCTTTTCCTTCATTTGTAACGGCTGCTGCTCAATTTTTGTTGCCAAAACTCTTGATGCTTCCAATACTGTTGGATCATTCATCATGATCAATGCCTGAAGCGGTGTATTTGTTTTCAAGCGGTTTACTTCACATTGATCCCTATTACTGGCATCGAAAATACCCATCACAGGCGGAGGAACTGTTCGTTTAATAAAAGTATACATTCCTCTTCTGTACAGATCATTGCCATGATCCTGTTTATAGTTTCTTAAAATCCCACGACCCGAACTGGCATTTTCCCAAAGACCTTCAGGCTGATAGGGTTTTACACTCGGACCACCGATTGTTTTAACCAATAATCCACTGCTTGACAATACCAAATCGCGGACAAGTTCAGCTTTGATCCTGTATCTTGGTGCTCTTGAAAGAAATACGTTTTCAGGATCTTTCTTCAATTTATCAGAATTGATCACTGCCGATTGCCTGTAAGTTGCAGACATAACCATTTGTTTTACAAGACGTTTCATATTCCAGCCATTATTCATAAAGTCAACAGCCAGCCAGTCAAGCAGCTCAGGATGGGTCGGTAACTCTCCCTGCATCCCAAAATCCCCTGCGGTTTTTACTATTCCACGTCCAAAGATCTCGTTCCAAAGTTGATTTACAAATACCCTTGATGTAAGTGGATTTCGTTTGTCAAATAACCATTGTGAAAGTCCCAGTCTATTTTTTGGATATTTAGGATCAAAAGATAGAATTGATTCCGGTGTTCCTGCAGATACCTCAACACCAGGGGCATCATAAGCTCCCCGATCGAGTATAAATGTTTTTCTTAAAGTATCCCGATCGCCCATAACCGATACAATTAACTTATTGCTGTCAGTTTTGTTGATAAACTTTAGAATCTTATTGATCTCATCATCAGTAATTTCAATAAAAGGCTTCTTGGCATAAGTTTCCGGACCGGCAACAGTAGATTCAATTCCTACTTCTTTAACGTTATTAAAGAATGAATATAATTGATAATAATTTTTCTGTGAGAACGGATCGTATTTATGATCATGGCATTGCGCGCATTCCAATGTTACCCCTATCAGGGACTTCGAAAAGGTATTGGTACGGTCAACAACATAAGAAACACGATACTCCTCATCAACAACACCACCTTCCTCGGTTATTTTGTGATTACGATTAAAACCGGTAGCCAGTATCTGTTCCTTACTAGCATTTGGAATTAGGTCACCCGCAAGTTGATAAGTAATGAATTTATCATAAGGTAGATTCTTGTTGAATGAATGAATAACCCAATCCCTCCAGGGCCATTGAGATCGGTAGCTATCATCCTGAAAACCATGTGAATCAGCATATCGTGCAACATCAAGCCAATGAAGAGCCATTTTTTCGCCGTAAGCCGGACTTTTCAAGAGTTTATCAACAACCTTTTCATATGCTGTGGCACTGTTGTCAGCAAGAAAAGCATCCATTAATTCTAAACCTGGTGGCAAACCTGTCAAATCAAGACTTAACCGTTTTAATAAAAACTCTTTGTTTGCTTCCGGGTTCGGACTAAGTCCTTTTTGTTCCATTTTACTTAAAATGAAATAGTCAATTTCATTTTTTACCCATTCCGGATCTTCCGGTTCGGGAAGTTTTGCCTTTTTAGGTTGTAAAAATGACCAATGGGTTTCGTATTTTGCTCCTTGTTTGATCCATTTTTCAATTAACTTGATTTCATGGGAAGTTAACTTCAAGTTGGATGATGGTGGTGGCATCATCAACACTGTATCCTTGGTAGAAATCCTTAGGAAAGCTTCAGACAAATTGGGTTTGCCAGCAACAAGGGCATGAGCTCCGGGATTTTCTTTCAAGGCCGCAAAAGCATTTTCTTCAATATCAAGCCTTAAACCAGATTCTCTCTTGTTTCCATCAGGGCCATGACAGCTAAAACATTTGTCGGATAAAATTGGTCTGATATCAAAATTATAACTGATTTTATCCGGGACATGCTCAGAAGATTTTGCTGTTTCGGAATTAAAATTACAGGCTTGTAAAGCATATAAAACAGTTGCCAGGACAACAAGAGAAAAAATAAATCTTTTATTCATAATAAACCCTCACAGTTATAAGCATTTAATTTTACCCCCAATATAGTAATACAAATGAATACTACAATCTAATCTTACTATTTATGAGGCACACAAAGCATTTTAATAATAATTTTACACATCTCTTATATGTTTCAGGATCAAATAAATCTAGATAATCATTTTATTACCAAGACATTATCTATGCGTGGGATGTGAAATCGTAATGAGTGCCATAGCTCGTTGTTTTAAATTCTTACCTAATAAATAGGCTGCACTATATTCTGTCACGACGTAGCCATGCTTATCAGGCGGTGAAACATGGATGAAGGCCTAATCAATTGGAAGTATTCCTTTCCAAAATAAGATAGGTATTTCACTTAAAAATATGGGAATATAATCTCCAGAAGGTCTATTGACAATTTCGCGCACATTTTGAGAAACAAAAAGTGAATTTATAAAAAAACTTTTCCCAAAATCAGGCATTAAAAATAAATCATTCCCCAGGGTAATGATATTTATCAGTTCATTTTTTTTTAATTCATCGCTTCTTTTGAAATTGCCCTTAAAAGGGCCATAGGTGTTGAGGCACTTCCATGTACAAAAACCGGCTGCCCACTTTTTATTTCTTTGACCGCATGTTCGGCTGAGCAATATTGAACCACTATTGATCTGGATTTTAGATAAATTGATTATGGTTTGAAGTTAATCAATCCTTCTTTAAATACATGACATTATCCATCGTTAGCATATGGCTTGATATAATTGAATGGTTCAATGTCCTTTATTGTTTTAAATTATTGAATATATTCCTAAAAAAGAGTACTTTAATACACATAATGTAGAATTTATTGCACAGTTTATACCAGAAAAAAAGAATAAATGAAAGTATTGCTTCTAAAATTCATATTAAAATTAACCTTTTAAATACAAAATAATACTAAGAAAAGGTTAAAATGCTGCCTGCATATCAAATGAACTAAGTAGCAGGTAACTAGGGCATAACTATTGAAGTAGAATATTTTTTTTTCGAATGAAGAAATTATTTTTATACTGCTTTTTAGTTATCCTCTCGATAATTCCGGTTTTTTCTCAAAAACTGAATTTCAATCTGAGTAGTATAAACAGTAGCAATGAAATTTCAAAGCATACTATTCTAAGTAATCATAAAGATAAATTCGGTTTAATGTGGTTTGGAACACAGGGTGGTTTGAATCGCTACGATGGATTTAAATTTGAAGTTTACAAACATTCAAAAAATAAAAGCACTTCCTTATCATCAAACTATATTGGAAGCATCACTGAAGATAAAGATGGAAATCTTTGGTCAGGGACAAAAAATTCAGTGCCGGAGAATAATATTTATGCTTATAAACTTGAGGGATTTGATAAGGATTGGAATTATGTTGGAAACGAGCGCAAAGTAACCTATACCAATCTGGATCCTGGGACATCTATCTTCCGAGTAATAGCATCGAACAATAATAATGTTTGGAACAAGGATGGAGTAAGATTAAGGATCATCATAAAGCCTCCATTCTGGCTGACATGGTGGTTTAGGATAATATTGTTACTGTTATTAATCGGATTAATCTATTTGTTATTCTGGTTCAACATGCGTATCGTTCAAAAACAGAAAAAAGCTCTGGAAAAACTTGTTTATGAACGAACATCTGAATTATCAAAGCAAGCAAGCGACCTAGAGAATCTAAACTTGGAAATCCGAAAACAATCAGAGGTTCTACTTCAGCATAAAACTCAGGAACATAATGCCAAAGTTCTGGCCGAGGATATGAAAAAAGAAGCTGAAAGGGCAAATCGTGCCAAAAGCACCTTTCTTGCTGCAATTAGTCATGAAATAAATACCCCAATTAATGGAGTTCTTGGTATGGCCAAACTATTGTCTGAAACAAGTCTAAATCAAGAGCAATTAGAATTTACCAGGGCAATAAAACAAAGCGGTGAATCCTTATTAAGTATAATTAATGACGTGATTGATTTTTCAAAGATTGAATCAGGCAGTATTGAGCTGCAGGAACATAATTTTTCTCTTCAAAAATGTTTTGAGGATGTTTTGATAATTTTTCAACCAAGTATCAAAGAAAAGAAATTGCTCATGCGATTTGAAATGAGTGAAAATACTCCTAAAAACATAATAGGTGATCGTTTACGTTTACGACAAATTCTTATAAATCTTTTGGGGAATGCTGTTAAGTTTACTTTTACGGGAGAGATAATTCTTAAGGTAAATGAGCATAGTTCTGAAACCGAAAATAAAACTCAACTTGTTTTTTCGATCATTGATACCGGCATTGGTATATCGGAAGACCAACATAATAATTTGTTTAAAGCTTTTCATCAATTAGATTCATCCAATACAAGACAACATGGGGGAACCGGATTAGGATTAGTAATTTGTCAGCGACTTGTTAAAATGATGGGCGGTTCTATTCAGATTGAAAGTAGTCCTGGAAACGGAACAAAAGTCAATTTTAGCATAGATTATAAAACGGGGTATTTAGAGGAAATTGACAATTTGGTTGTTACTAACAAGCACATATCTTTTGAAGGTGATAAAATTATCAGCAAAAGTTTTGCCGAAAAACATCCATTTAAAATTCTTGTAGCGGAGGATAATCAAATGAATCAAAGAGTAATACTCAATCTATTGAAAAATCTTGGTTATGCTCCTGATCTTGCAAATGATGGAATGGATGCATTAACTATGATGAAACATCATAATTATGATTTGATTCTCATGGATGTTCAAATGCCAAATTTAGATGGTCTTGAAAGTGCCAGAATGATTAGAAAAATATTTGGAAAAAAGCCAGCTATCATTGCCTTAACTGCAAATTCGGCTAATGAAGATAGGGAAGCATGTATAAAAGTCGGAATGAACGAATTTCTAACAAAACCAATTGATTTAACATTGCTTATTTATCAACTAAGGAAAATTTATAGAAATAAAACTCAAAAGGTATCTACTTAATTTCAGGAAAGAGGAGAATGTAAAATAAACTGTGTCACAATTTAGAATATTAACTTAGTAAAACAGATTATTTTACACTCTCTGCTGCTATGAACTCAATGTCAGGGATGCTCTGAGCCATTACGCCCCAAAGCAGTGCCTTTTTCCCTAATTGTTTACCTGAAAAAGCTTCACCCATGCAAGCACCAAAAGCTATATGAGTGATTGAATCCACTTAATTAGAGACTTTTAAACTAACCGGATACCCTCCTTTATTCTTACTTTCATCAGCCGCTTCCATAAAAGCGATTATTTCTAAGGTTTCTTCCTGATTTACAGGCGCTATTCCAGTTTCAAAAAATTGGATAATTTGTTCCAGTAAAGGGTCGTAACCCTTAAATTCGCCTAAACTAAGGTTTGCCTTTTCGCCAAAAACGGTTCCTCCAAAATCACTTGCAGCGATTTTGCCGCCATAATTATAATTGCCATTTCGTGTACCCCTAAAAGTTCCAAGTCTTCCATCCTCCCAAACACCTACTACTACATCAGTGTCTTTGGTATGAATTCGGGTTAGCTTTTTACATCCCACACCCATTATGGCAAATAATAACTCCACTCCATGCACACCGTACCAAAAAAGATCGGGATGCGTTTTTTCTATAATTGCCGGACTAAAGGTTTCGGCACCTATAACTTTGCCAATTTTACCCGTCTTAACATCATTAATACCTGTAATAAATCTTAAAGATGAAGAAGAAAATACAGGTGTTTTATATTTTCTTGCCTCTTCAAATATTGCCTTTGCATCCGCCAAAGATGCTGCAATTGGTTTGTCAATAAACACCGGCTTACGTGCTTTTAGTACCTGCAAAGCTTGTTCAAGATGTAAACGGCCATCATTGGTTTCCAATAAAACCATATCTACTTTCTTTAACAGGTCGGCAATGGAGAGAACTATTTCTACCCCCATCTTTTTCACTTCTTCAGTATATCCTGAGATTCTTTCAACGCTTGTTATTATATCATTACTTCCTTTTGGATAGGCTGCAACTATTTTATAGCCTCTGTAAACGGCAGAAGCATCTGAAGCATTTAATGTCTTGGTAAATGCTACTGAATGTGAGGTATCTAAGCCAATAATACCCACCCTTTTCCCGGCTAAATCAGCAGATTTAGCAATTACTGAACCTTTATTTTCCATAAATACTTAAACCTGTACCAGCCAGAGCAGATATCTTTATAAAATTTCTCCGATTGTAACTACTCATAAAATACATCCTAATTTTGTTTTTAAAATAATGGATTAAAAGCAAGAAAGTAAATTAAAGTTTATCTCTGTTCTCATAAACTTTCATGATCGCATTGACAACATCATCCATATCCTGAGTGCTACCCAGTAATGATCCAACCCCTTCAAGGACCACCATTTCTTCATTACAGACCAAATCACAAATTGGCATTTGCATTTCTTCTTTGTACCGCTTAAGTCGATTTGCTGAATACAACGCCTTGTATTCTCTTAAACCAATAATTTCGTCAACCCATGGCTCCACATGAAAACCTCTGGCAATATATGGGCTCAGATTAATCCCTTCTGCCGAAAGAGCTTTCAGAAATTTACTCCTGTTGGCATTGTTAAAATGCTCTTTCCGATAGCTCATCGCATATTTATAATAGCCGGAACTTTCGGTTCCAGCATACTTTTTTTGAGGAACCAGTCCGGGAAAACCCTTAAGCTTTGCATCCAGATAAGCTGCATTCGAATTACGTTTTTCAAAACGCTCTCTGGCACCGGTAATTTGCCCCATCAGCACTGCACCTTCGAATTCATTCATACGGTATTTAGGTCCTATTGTCACATTAAAACCTTTTCGGTTGGTGCCATGATTCTGGACAGTAAAACATCTGTCCATCAGAACCTCATCATTTCCAATGATCGCACCACCTTCTCCACAGGAGATCTGCTTACTTGCCTGAAAACTAAAACATCCTAAATCTCCAATTGTTCCCAATTGCTTTCCCTGATATTTTGAAAAGTTTGCCTGACAAGCATCCTCAATTACTTTCAGATTGTGTTTCCTGGCAATAGCCATTATACGCTCCATATTACATGGCATACCCATAATATGAACAGGTATAATGGCTTTTGTGTTCTTATTAATATTCTTTTCTATCTCATCAGGATCAAGCTGGAATGAATCTCTGTCCAGATCTACCAATACTGGTAAGGCTCGGCTCGTTAAAATAGCAGAAACAGTCCCGAAATCACTATATGGTGAAGTAATGATCTCATCACCGGGTCCAAAATCCAGGGCCTCAACGGAAGTTGCGAGTGCCTGAGTTCCAGATCCTGTTCCAATACAAAGTTGCGTACCCATTAAACGGGCATATTCCTTCTCAAATGTTGCTACGGTTCCTGTTGGCGATTGAATGCGGCTCCAGATACCGCTTTTGGTTGTTTTAACAACTGAGTCAATTAGTTTCTCATCTGCTATCATTGCAGGCCATTTAGGCCAAACCTTTACTCTTACCGGTGTACCACCATGTATCGCTAGTTTCCCGTTTTGCGAGCTATTTCCAAACGCAGGAATCACATTGGAAAAAGCAGTTGAAACGGTAGTTGCAGTAACTGCAGTAATAAAATCACGTCTATTTAGGTCATTAAATTTCATTAAGTTATGTTTATCCAGATTTCTGGGATGAATGTAAATTCAGATCCATTCTTCAACTCAAAACAGCTATTGAGTTAAAAAATATATTCTAAGATAAAAATATGCGTGTACGTTACCGAAATTATTTACAAATTAGACAATAAAACAAAAAGTATCAGAACTTATTTGGATTTTCCAGTTAACAGTTTATTTATTGCTTTCATTAAGACTCCTTCAGCCTCGGCAGTTACCCCAGAAGCCTGACCGGTTTCATAACCTCCCTGCGAATAAGCTATGGCAGTGCCAATATAACCAACAGCATAGTCGCCATATCCAGCAACAGCCAGGAACAGATCCGGCCGCGCGGCTTTTGCAGCAAGTTGATACTCCACAAAAGGCTCACCCGGAAGATGCAGAATTCGTGTATTTCCGATACTAAGCAAAGAAATATCAATCTTTTTACCTGCTTCCAAGCGTTTTAACCAGACTAGCTTGGATAGATTGTTAGATAAAAATACAGAAGTCTGAGTTTTCATCGCTGCTTCGAGGTTATGTATACCTTCCGCTGGCTTTAAGGTTATAGGTTCAACACTCCATTTCACAGAAGCCGGACTTACCGGAACACGTTTGGTATTATCCCAGGCGCGCTTCATTCCGTCCGCCAGTCGCTCTGCTAGGATCAGCCTGTTTTCTTTAGCACCGTCATTATATTTTCCGGCTGTTAAATTACCTCCGGCCCCATTAAAGTGAATGTGCAAAGCTTCAGGAACTGCCAGCTGACGCATAAATCGCGCAATCCCGGGGAAATCCGGATTGGAAATACCAGTGCGGTAATAACTTTGTGGATGAGACGCATAATAACTAAGTACTGCCAATGGTTTGTCATTATTCCAAAAGCTGATCAGAGAAACCATTGGGTCAATTAGTCCTTCAGGAGCTGCTCGAATAACAGAGTCTTTTGTTGCTGAGGTTCGGGTATACTTAACTTTTCCATCTGGACCAAGAATCCTGCGATTTGAGGCTACCTTATAAACCTCAGCCTGACCGGTTCCAATATGTGTAAAAGGTACAGCGTTAGTAATCGATTTACGAATAGCCTGCCCAATACGTTGAATCAAATCTCTTGCATAGCTCCCATCAAATGCCAGTGTACTTAAACCAGCTGTTTTGAGCATATTCTCTGCACCAAAATCAGAAGTCGGTGCATCATGCTGGTGAATAGCATGTACTACCACTCTCGAAGGAATAGTACCTGCCGCTTCAGCCATGATGCGTTTAAATTCATCCTGACTATCATTTGCAATACCAATCCAATCTACTGAGCACATTACAATTGGTTCGCCGGCACCTAAGATCACAATACCTTTTGCCCTCAAACCCAAATCCCAGCTATTGATCATCGGATCATATGTTAAACTGCTGCCAACCGGTGGAGTTGCATCTACATCAAATGCTGCAAGTTTCAATTGACCCTGAACAGTATTTGGATATAAATCTGATGCAAGAACACCAAGGTTATTATTAAATAAAAAAATGCTGAAACAAAAAAGAAAAGTACATACGGATCTTAAGATAATTCTCATGGTTTAATCTGTTTTTTATATCAATTTTTCTTAAAAAAAGGTAGTTGTTAAATGAATATACCTGCAAGGGAGTTTATTCCCGCAGGTTTAAAACTTACAGAGATGAAGGGAATCTAATTTCTATAGAATGCACTGTTCTCTTTGGTCAGAATATCTATAGGCATAAAATAAATCTTCTCTATTGGAGAAGAGAAAGCGAGGTGCTGATAAAGTGACATTAGTCCCATGTAACCCTGCTGTTTCGGCTTCTGACAAACTAAAAAGTCGATAACTCCTCTATCCATGTACTCAATATTCTCTTTCAGAAAATCATACCCTATCAGAATTACATCCTTTTTAAAGTTATCAATAAAATGCGCGACCTTGGACACTCTTGAATTAGTTACAAAAACAATCCTGATATCCTTATGCTCAGCAAAGGTATTGCTCAAATACTTTTCAATTGATTTAGGATCAGTATCTTTGATATCAATTTTCAAAATACTATCTGGCTTTTTATGCTTGTCAAAATAGGCCCTAAATCCCTCTTCTTTTTTCAAAATATGGTGATGATTGTCGATCTCCCTAGAAATATTTACTATAAGTATTTTCTCATTGTTTGTAGCAAGGTAACTTACCAAATGCGCAGCAAGATAGCCGCTATGATACAGATTTGGCCCGATATAACTCAGGCTGTCGCCATTGGGCAGATCTGAATCAATCAGAACATATGGAATATTCAATTCCCTACATTTATCTGTAAACCTGACGGACTCTTCAACAAAAGAAGGTGCAAGTAAAATTCCATCAGGGTTACTTTCAAGAATAATCTTTGTTTGATCAACAAAAGATTCAATTTTATTCTGATCGTAGAAATATTTATCAATAATAATTCCAAACTGCTTGATTTCTTTATCAGCCTGCTCTATGCCTTTCAATGGGGCATCCCAGAAACTGGTTTCCTTTGAAATTCCAGGTATCAGGGTAGCTAAACGAAGGATTTTTCTGGAGGCAAGCCTTTGTGCAAGCAGGTTAGGCTCGTAATTTAATTCCTCAATTATACCGAGAATCTTTTCCTTGGTTTGTTTGGAAACCCCTTTTCTGTTATGAAGCACGCGGTCAACGGTAGCAATTGAAACATTAGCCCTTCTGGCAATTTCTTTTACTCCCGTAAGTTCATTAACTCGCTTTTTCATGACAAATTTCAAAAATACTTTGTGGAGACCTATTTGCACAATAGTAATCTTTATCCCTGGCTTTTCAAATCAAATTATTGTAAACATTTCATTTTTTTAATACATTCGTTAATGTACCCGTTTATCAGATATTTAAGAAATTAGCAATCAAAAACAAAATTTAGCCGATATGAAAAACATATTCCTTATTTCTCTGTTGATAACTATATCATTTCGAGCTTCAGGATATGAGATAAATTCAGAAATAAAAATACACCCAGATTTTTGGGTAGATTCGATAGAAATATCACGAGCCAGAGTAGATTTGCTAATCTCTAAGCTTCCTGAATCAGATCCATGGGATGCCAGACCGGATGGCAGTGCTTTGGCATGGGGCGAAGCTGCTACACTTGAAACACTTGTAGATATGTATGAAGCTACAGATGATCCGACTTATCTGAAGGAGGTTGCACGACGGGGTGATCGTATGCTGACCCATCGTGATGATATACTGGGTGTAAGCGATGGTTCTGGAAAAATCAGACCAGCATGGAGCATGGGATTAAAATATGTTGTTGCAAAAGGTAAATTGCTAAATGCAAGTGGCAAGATTGCAGTAGATATTCGCTCCACAACTTATGCAAACAATAACCTGACCATTGTTGAACTGATCCCGGATTCAAAAACTGGTCTTTGTAATCTTAAGATAACCAACAGTTTTTGGAAAAGAAATGAGACTTTTTTTAATCTGAGTCTAAATCCTAATGATGAAAGATTCATTGAAAAAATAGTTAATGATCCATTATCGCCTTATTCGACCCGTTCGGGAGATTATGCTGATACTAAATCAAATCTGATCAGAGTTAAAGTCACAGGATCTACTATACCTATTGCACAAAGTATAAGCTTAGAGCCTATTACACTTGCTTATTCAGGTTATCTGGGTATCATCTATCACCCACTTCTCAGATTGGCCGAAATCGTAAAACAAAAAAGTGAATTAACAGAGCTAAGGCCAGCTGCTGAACGCTTTATAAAAGCGGCTGAAGAATCTTATCTTGATGCATCAGCCCGCTTATGGCGAAATGGACCAAATCAGGGTGAGGGTTATTATTTAACCTGCGAACGAGGTGAATCATTTCCAGCTGACAATGTAGGCCAACCTATCAATTTTCTAGGTATGCATACAAGTTCTCAACTTGCATTATATCGTTTAACCGGCAAAAAGGAATATCTGGAACGCTCTGAAAAGATGGCAAGACTGTTAAAAAATCGTTTGCAGTATAATCAGGAGTCAAATCTATATGTATGGACCTATTGGTATGAACCTATGACTACCATAGGATGGAAACCTGAGGATATGCTTTCTTCAAATGTTATGATTTACAAAGGCTCTCCAAATGTTGAAGACAGCTCACATGGAGTGCTTGATATCGCGATGGTAACTGCTGCCAACCGCGCCGGAATAGTATTTACTAAAGAGGATGCCCTCAGATTTTCAAATACCTTGTTAAGGAATGTGATTCTTCCAGACAGAAGCGGGATTCGAAGGGCTGTTGATGGAAAAGGTGGCGACCATGGGGCATACTTCCCTATTCTTCATGGATGGCTGGAATTGGCGGCTTATAATCCGGAAGTGTATTATGAAATCCGTAAGACCTATTTGAACAGGGCTAAAGAAAATCTTGCATTTACAGCAGAATTATTAAGGTGGGAACGCAAAATGAAAGCGATTTCATCAGCTTCTAAATAAGGCAGGAATAACTATTAATCCAGAAATTTATTAAATTCAATTTTATCGTTGATAATTATGGCTGCAAAAGATACATCAAGACGCGATTTTATTAAAAAAAGCTCATTGGGAGGACTCGGGACCGCATTAGGAATTGGAATGACGATTCCTGCAATTACAGAAGATAGTCTGAATTCACTCGAACATTCAATCAGTAATGAAAAGCTTCATATAAAACCCAGATTTCATAACTGGATTGTGGATCAAGGTGAAGAATGGCTTGAACTTAATACCAAACAGGCAAGCCTCGACTGGAATATTCCGGTTTCTCAATGTGCGCTTGTTTTACTTGATGTATGGCAGCGTCATTATCTGAAGGAACCCGAAGAAAGGGCAGAAAAGATTATTAATGAAAAATATGTTCCTTTATTAAAAAGTTGTAGAGAATACGGAATGGAAGTAATCCACTGTCCATCACCCCCAGTCGCAAAAACACATCCAAACTGGGTTAAACTGATGACAGAGACCGAACTAAAACCAGTTCCTGATAGCTGGCCACCTAAAGAATTTCGTAATTTAAGTGGTCCATATAATGCTTATAGACGACCTTTTACACCAAAAGAGGCTGAACGTAATGCACTTGCACCACTGACTTTTCACCCTAAGGTTTTACCCCTGAAAAATGAAGCAGTTGTTGCATACGGAGAGGAATTGCACCAGTATTGTAAACAAAAAGGTATACTTTTCCTGTTCTTTGCTGGATTTAATACAAATGCTTGTATGATCACCAGAGATTACGGTGTATTACAAATGAATTATCGGGGATATCAGGTAAGTGTAATTCGCGATTGTACAACAGGTATGGAATCGAGAGAGACTCAGGCAGGTTTACTGCAAACTAATGGAGCTCTGCTCTTTTTTGAAATGTATGGTCAGTACACAGTGACTTCAAATGAAATAACAAGCGGATTTTCCAGAAAAGCTTAATTATTTAGTTGCCAGTTATCTGCTGTCAGCAATATAATGGTTCATTGAAAATCACATATCCATTGCTGAGTCAGAGTATTTCCTGTTGCCAGTAATATATTGGTGCATTGAAAATCAGATTATCATCGTACTCTATGTTTCGATATTGGCTTTGAGCTTTCTACATTTAGCTTAATGCGCTTTTACCTCCAGTCCTGCGGAAGTTTCAATGACCAAACATCATTAACCAATGGTGGAGTCATACCTCCTGCTATCCATATTTTATCCTGAAATATAAAGGCTGATTGTTCATGACGGCCTTTCCATACTTTTTCTGATTTAAACTCTTCCCAGGTAATTCCATCTTTGCTACTCCAAACATCTGAATGATTTTTATATGGATTATTTGACCATCCTGCTATGACCCATATCCGCTCGCGATAGACAACCGACGAAAACCATAATCGCTCATGCCAGGGTGCAGCACTGGTCAGTTTGGTCCAGTGAATACCATCATCAGAGCTCCAAACATCATTTTTAGCATGATAGTCTGGAACGTAATTCCCGCCCCCAAAGACATAAATTTTTCCGTTCAAAACAGCAGCCTGATGATATGCCCTGGGCGACCAGCCTGCATCAGCAGTAGCTAAATTCCAGTCCCGACCATTTGAAGTGTACCAGATATCATTCTTAAGACTGGTTTGATCTCCAAAATAGTAGTTCTCAGTACCACCAAGCAACCAAATTTTTCCCTTAAATTCTACTATAGCAGCGGCTATTCTCGGTGACCAGGCTGCCTGATTGGTTTCAAGCTTCCAGTTAATCCCATTTTTGGAGGTCCATACCTTATTACTTGCTGAATGGCCCTTAAGACGTCCATTGTACCAGCCTCCCATCATAAACATTTTATTTTTGAATGTAATTGACATCGACAGGTCGCTATGTATCCATGGTGCAGAATTCGTATGATTTTTCCAGATTTTACCATCAGAGGAGCTCCATACGTCTCGCGGTGGTGCTTCATGTGAATTGAACCAGCCTCCAAATATCCATAGTTTGTTTTTGTAAACCAGCTCACCCTGTGAATCCCTGGCCTGCCATGTGGCATTTGGAGTTTCAAGAACCCAGTCTGCAATCCTTTCCTGTACCTGCCCAAATGAACTTATATGAACAGAGGAAAAGAACATCAATAAATAAAAAAGTCTCATAATACTTTAATTTTAAAAGAGGAAATTATAAAATAACTAATCTATTTAAGTAATATAAATAATTGATTAACAATTAAATAGATAATAATTTTTTAGCATTTCCAGATCTTAGCATTTCTTTCATTAGTTCATCAGCTTCTCCAGGACTTAATGATTCTATTCGCAATAATCCGGTAAGATAATCCAGAATTGGGGAATGGGTACCAAATGCAAACTTATCATATCCATAGTTTTTCAAAAAATCAGACATATTTGTTATCGTCCTGCCAGAAGTATCAAATAACAAATCTGTGTTCTTAATCAGTGCCAACTCCTCAGCATTAAGTGTTGCTGCATTGGCAAAGTTCAGAACCATGTATTTCGCATCTGGAACAGCTTTTATTATTGGCAGAATATTCTTGAGATTCCATTCCCTGATTACATTATCCTTAACATAAGAAGTGTCGATCCAAGAACGTTGCCGGCTATCGACCATCCTGAAATTAAAAGCAACTGGTAATGCATAATCGCGAACCCGCTTTACCAGTTCAATACATGCCGTGTCCAGAATTTCGAAATCATGGTATTTTGGATAGATTCTAACTCCTTTAAACCCATATTTGTTAATACATACATCCAGATCATCACGCCAGCCGGCATAAATTGGGTTGATGACTGCAAATGGAATAAAGCGATCACGAAATTTTGCTTTTGATTTGATCTCTTCGAACAATTCTTCGTTTGCCGACTGTGTATTTTTATAAAAAATTCCATTCAGGTTACTGATTACCGAAATATCCACTCCAAATTTGCTCATTCGTTCAAGAAGGGCATCACAGGTATTATACTTAAGCTGCATAAATGGCCAGTGACCGACATATGCATTAATATCAATCAACATTTCTTCCTGATTTTTTTAAAATAGTATTGTAATTATCAAAAAAGACCTTTTTCTTCTGATTTTCACTGAGATTTGAAGCCAGTATCTTTCCAACGCTCTGGTAATAGCAATTATCTGATCCAAAGAAAAGGCGATCTTCTCCCAGGCATTTCACCGCAAAATCGATCATGTTCTCGGCATTATTACTCCCTGAGGTATCCACATAAATATTGGGGTATTTAGCAAACATTTTACAGGCATATTCCCAGTCACCCCCTCCTCCAATATGTGCATACTGGAACATAGCTTCTGGGTACTTCTGAGCGATTTCTACAAAATCTTCAGGTATTGATGTTTGTGGTCTGATCCCAATATTATACTTCATCCTATAGCCACCCAGGCCAAGTTGGGCATAAGCATGCATATGAATGATCATCTTTAAATCAATCATCTTTTCTATGATCGGGTAGAACAATGGATCGTTGATTTTTAACTGGGTATATACTTTTAATCCTACCATACCCAGATCTACACAGCGTTTTATTTCTTCCAATGAATCTTTTTGAAAAATCGCGTTCAGAGTAAACTGTCCGATCAAGCGGTCCGGATATTGCTTCATGCATTTAAGCATTAAATCATTGTAGGACCTGAATTCTTTGGGCGTTCCTTCACTACTGTATGCCGGTAAAGAAATATACATCTTATCTATCCCCAAACGGTCGGCAAAGGAAACATTTCCTTCTGGTCCCCCATCAAATAGGTGTGCATGCACGTGTGAGTCTAGTTTTCGGTATTTCATCACATCCTTCATCAGATTGTAAGTTGAGCCCGGAGTTTCAAAACTCGTGGCGCCCTCTGAGCTACCAGACCGGGATATGCCCATAACATGTTCAGATACCAGGAGTCCGGCGGCAGATAGTGCAGTTCTGCTAACAAATTTTCTGCGGTTAATATATTCTGACATAAATAATTTTTACGGGAATTCAATTCAAAAATCCAAGTTAAGACTTTTACACGGGTACTTACACGGGTAAACCTTCTTTTTGCATTAATTAAATTTCATTGAATAGTATCCCATCAGCACTATATAAAATCACTAAATTTAAGGTTTGAGAAAGAATTGTATAATGAATAAAGCAATTTAAATGCTAAATGATGTTGACTGAAATATTCGTATTATTGAATTATAAACGATAATCAAATACAAAAAAGGGATATTGAAACATCCTTAAAATAAATATGACAAGAATTACTGAAGAATCATCAAAGTACAGGCATTTGGAGAAAATGTCTGTGGAAGAACTTACATCAAATCTGAATAAAGAAGATAAAATAGTTGCACTGGCCATTGAAAGGGCTTTGCCCGAACTGAATATCTTGATTAGTACAATTGTATCTAAGATTGAACAAGGTGGAAGATTATTTTATGTTGGAGCAGGTAGTGGAGGACGATTGTCCGTTCTTGACATAATTGAATTGCCAACAACTTTTGGGGTTTCTACCGGGCTTTTCAATGTAATTCTTGCCGGAGGAAAGGAGCATCTGATTGAAGCTTTGGAAGAAAAGGAAGATGATGTTAATGCTGCTTGGCAGATGCTGCAAAACGAAAAAGTATCAACAAAAGATATTGTGATTGGTATTTCGGCCAGTGGTACTACCCCATTTGTTTTGTCAGCATTAAAAGAATGCAAAAAACAGGGAATCACCACCGCCTGCATTGTAAGTAATCCTGGATCTCCAATTGCGCAACAGGCTGATATTCCCGTTGAAGTGATCACGGGACCCGAATTTGTTACCGGAAGTACCCGAATGAAATGTGGGACTGCACAAAAAATGATCTTTGATATGATCAGCACGACTACCATGATCAAACTTGGCAGAGTACTTGATAATCAGATGGTTAATGTAAAGCTGATCAATGATAAAATTGTTGACAGAGCAGTGAAAATGCTTATGAAAAATACTGGAATCACAGTATACACCGAAGCTAAACAATTGCTTATAGAACAGGGCAGTGTGAGTAAAGCATTGGATTATTTCAACCAGATTGGGAAATAAGATTAAACAGGTAATTTAAATCTAAAATTACATTAATCGGTATACATCCCCGTTCACTAAGACTATTAGAGATTTTGCCGAGCCTTTTTCAGTGAAAATATTTGAAATTTCATCTGGAAACTGAATTGATTCTTCTGTACTTCCCAAATTCGAAAAATTAAACAAATGCCCCCCTGCCGTTGCAGCAAGATATTTTGACTTATTCTGGATTTGGTATCCCTCAACTTTCAAAACCCTGTCATACAATGTTTTTCTAAAAATTGTATTTCCTTTATCATCCAGCACATAAAACTGGAAACCTTCAGTCCCGACAAGAATTTCAAGCTTTCCATCATTATTAAAATCGCCGTGGCGGATATCATTTACCTCCCCACCTACATTACTGTTCCAGTATTCCTTAATTTTTTTATCAAAACCAATCATTCTGATCTCACTTTGCTTTGTCCCTAATAGCACTGTTGGCTTAAAAGTTTGAGAACCTTTATTCAATACATCGGCAATTTTCCATCCCGGTCCACCGGTTTTCCCTGTGATCAGTTCATTATCCTTTACCAGTGTATAATAGTAATATTCAAGTGCAAAAATCCCCTCCTCCATGCCATCAGCATCCAGATCAGCATATTCCATATCCTCGATACCATAGTAATATAAGACCGTTTCGTTTTTAAATTTTCCATCCAGATCCAGTTCATAAATATACCTGTACTGAGTACCAACCATGATTACAGGTTGTTGGTCTTTGCCATTTTTGTGTGCAATCCTGACATTTGTTATTCCTATCAAATTGCCCTTATATTCACGATGCGGCTGATCGTCCGGAAATTTATAGTTCCACAATTCTTTTCCATTGATGTCTAGTGTATGTACATTCCAGTTCTCAGTGGCAATAAAAATAAGCGCTTTGTTACCGGCATACTGAAGACTAACTTCATTGACTCTGCCATTTGCTGAAAATGCCCAAAGTTTATTTCCCTTGGAATCTATCGCATTCACAGTTCCGTTTATTCCACCCAATAAAATATCCTCAATATTATCGCCATTCAAATCTGAAGAAAACGAGCTACTAATACGCTCTTTCATGGAGTATACCCTGTCAGAACTATTGACCGGCAAAGATTTGATTTGATTTTGACTCATTAATTGCCTTTTATCCGGAACAGGAATAATTTGTTTCAAGATCTGGTTTTTCAGATCAGCTTTCCAATCAATTTTTCCTGAATCAATCGCGGACTGTCTCAAGGTTTCGCCTGATTGTTTGTATTTAATCTTGTCCTTCAATAAATCAAATGCTTTCCATTCACCACTTTTTCTATCCCATTTAAAAAAAACTGCTTCTTTAAAATTAATATCCAGATTTCCGATCCTAATTTTTGTCACCGAAGCTGCAATAAGTTCTTTATCCCCAATAAGATGAAATTTTCCATTGCTGGAAAATACCGTACTATTTAATTCATCCTTAACTGCAATCCATTTCTGATTTCCGGAATTTATTTCAATTGTATTTTTCCCAATATTAGCAGAACGAACAAACTCGGCATCTGAAGAATGGCTCGACAAAACGTTAATAAAACCGACCTGATCACCTTTTATATACTCTTTTTCATTGATCACTTCGGTTAAAACAGTTTCATGATCGGCATAAGGATAAGAATAAACAGTTTTCCAGTATTTAATAAAGTGCCCGTATATGTCTTTAAGTCTTAGATCTGCCGGACTTAAACTCTGAAGCTGCATGCTAATTCCTTTTTGCTCGACCAGAAATCTGTTCTTCTCTATTTTAGGATTACCCAGTGATTGCCAGTGATTTTTAAGCAGAAAACTTCCGGCTTCATTAAACTTCAGATCATCAAAAATGATGAAGAATTTCCCTTCCGGACTGATAATTGTACGTTTCCAGTCCGCGCCATTGTAGGCAGGTACAATACTACTGCTAATTGCAGTTCCTTCAATGTCAGCAACCCAATCCAGTTTTGCCAATGGGGGCTTTTTCCCTTGTTTCCCATCCTTCACTATGACCAAACCCGAGTGATATTCAGGAGTATTCTGGATATAATCACGGTCATTCAGAAACAATCTCCCTTTTGAACTGTAGTTCAAAATTGCGTTTCCATCCTGATGTCCATGTTTCCCGGCAGAAAAACCATCCAGGATAAGGTAATTATCATTTAATCCGAATCCCGATCTGAATGTTAATTTATGAAAAGAGTCATTTTGGTCGATATTAATCCTATCCTGCTTTTTACTTTTTTGATCCTCATCATCAGGATCTTTTTGAAATTCAGGAACATTATTATCCATCTGATTTATCAAATCATCATAAACTCCCTTCTCAATCTCCTGCGCCTGAACTTTAGCATATAAAGTACCATCGGGTTGCCCCGGGTTATTCAGAGTTACGATGTAGCGGTGAATTGGATAAATGAGATCAGGCATCTTCTGTCCGGTAAACGGACCGGTACGGGTTCTTTCCAACAGAAAATTATATACAGGTTCGTTATAATACCAGGATGCAGCATTCAATAATTGGGAGTGCCCCCAAGAATATGCACTGCTCATCCCAAATGGATAGGTATCACCCCCACCTGACAATGTTCCCAGGTTATCAACCATCATCGAATGCAGATCTGCACTTGGTCTAAGACTTAGATTAATAAATTTCAGATCACCTGAAAGCATCGCATAATCGATATTAGCAACCGGAAGATGCGCAAGATAATCGGAACCTTCGTCCAAACTAATAAAGGAAGTATTTCCTGAAAAAATCCGTTCTCCTCTATTGATCCATTGAACAATTTCAGGCAAGCTATAATATTTTTGAAAATACTGGCAGGAACCAACCAATGATAGCGCAGGAAATATCTCGTGGTTCCAGCGAGGGCCTGATTCAGGAGCCTTTACCAAATAATTATCCATGTAATTCGCCTTACACACCAGGTAAAGTGCTGAAAGGATCTGTGTACGGTCTGAATCTGAGAAAAATTGGGAAGCTTCAAGAACAGTCCAGTTCTGGAATATTTTTTCACCCTGTATCCACATATTCTTTCGCTCGTTCAACTGATAAATTGCTTCAGATGGATGTTGATTCACAAATTGGGCAAAGCCCTTCAATAAATCAGCGTAAACTTCACCATACTTGGGATTCGCAGTGAGTTGAAAGTATTCTCCATATAACTTTATTCCGGCTAAAACATTTAACAAGGCATCTACAGTAAGTTCATTATTTACAACAGGCTTCATTTTAGAAAGAATTTCATTCACAGATTTAATATTGGGTCTGAAATAAGAAATTGTTTCTTCAGGCAATTCAGATTCAAAAAGCCAGGGTATCTGTGCATTATTGCCCGATTGTAAAATTACCTTTAAACGATCCAGACCACGTTTAGCGCCTTCAATATCCGATGAGGATACCAGAATTGTGTTTCCCCCTAAGCCAAAAGGATTGATTAAGGTAAGTAACTGGTAACCGGCCTTACCAGGATAAATTGCATCTGCATAAGATAAACGAAGACCATATAGTCGAGCCATTTGCTTATTGTTACCAAGATTTCCCAGCAGGATTATATTACCTGACCATCCATTAACAAACTTAAGGGGATCTGGATGCCCGATTTCCGGGGTTTTTCCTGTCTTCTGTTTAATAAAACCTTGCATGTCATCAGCAAGGTCCTTCCATGCCTGTTCTTCAGGCACAATAATTTTAACATCATTCAGACTTGTGGACCTTTGTAGATTCCTTGGAGCAATCGATTTTAAATTTGAGGAATCAGATAAATGAATAGATTGTGATTCCTTACCAAATAATTCTGTATTAAAATAACAGAAAATGAATAATATAATTCCCCGGATAAAATAATTCAACATCCTTAATTTGAACATAACAAAATGATATTTAAGATATTACACTAATAATCTTAGTTGTAGCAACCTAGTCTTTCTTATCAAAATAAAGATAGAAGACCTCGGCCAGCTGTTTTCCAAGGAGTTCCCAATGCTTACCCATGGGTGCTTTTTTCAAACCGGCTATCCATTCATAGTTCAGTTCATATACAAAAGCATCAATTCCATAGCGTTTAGCAAGTCCCTCACCAAATGAGCCCGGATTTTTTACATGAGATGGACCTTCCGTAAACCAGGTATGTTTGTATAATAGCGTTTCAATTCTTTTCATATTCGATACATACTGGCTATTAACTGCAGAAGGAAGGTTAACATGAATATTGCCGCCCTGGTCATTATGCAGATCAATTGCTAATTGGGGCTTCTTACCTTTACTAATCATCATTTCCAGCCAGTTTTCAAAAGCATATTTCTCAGGAGTTAGAATCCGATCTGACGGACGGTCCCACTCCCTGTTAAGGTCCTTACCATTGGTATTGAAACGAGTTCTGCCGCGAGCTACACCATCTTTATTGGTCATTGGCATGATATAAACACAATAACGCCTCAAAAAATGTGCAGATTCTTTCTCGAGCAGAGTACGAATCAAACCCTGTACTACCCAGTTTCCTCCGGGTTCCCAGGAATGAGCCCTTGCCCTTAGAAATACACTAAATGGAGCATCAGAGTTTCCAATTCTGATTATTTCAAGAGGACGCCCTTCAGTTGTGTTACCCACCTTCATAATATTCACTTGTGGTTTTCCCTTGATTTCAATTAATAGTTGATCAAGATCACTGATTCTATATGGCTCGACACTGGCCAAATACATTTGATCATTATACATTGGAACTTTGAACTTTAATCGATTTCCTGATATAAAGTCGGTTGGAATAACTGACCAGTTTTTACCGTCCTTTGAAATCAAACAATTGGTTTTTTCAGAAACAGGAACGCCCTTGATACCATTCCAAACATTCTCAAAATTTTCCAGGATTACAGTTACTTCTGAACCGGAATCTGCCTCAAGTTTAAAAAACCAGTGCCCATTCGCTCGATTTGGGGATGCGCGCTCATGGTCATAAATAAGACTCACATTAACAATACCCAAGGAATCAATTTCCCAATCAAGTTGTGAAGCGTTTTCAAAATTTGTACTGATATATTTTAATCTGCTTTTCAGTGTATCAGAAGGCTGAGTATGGGACTTATTCGGTATATTATTCGGAGTCAATTCAGCAGCTGAACTATTTGGTGCAGAGATAAATAGGGATATTCCGAACAATAAAAAAACAGCAATTTTGTTTCTCATCTTAAAATTCAATAAGTATTACTATTATCAGGCGTTTTTACTGCGTAATTTCTCAATTAACAGAGGAAGATTTTAATTTATTCAGGGTATAACATATCAGTTTATTGTTCACTGAATCACCGGTTGAAGTTTTAATATCTCCCAAATTCAATTCATAAACATAACCGGGCTTCAAGTTTGCCAGAGTCAGTGATACTTTCTTGCGGTCATTAGAAATTTTGATTTCGGTAACAGGAACATTTTGAATATCAAACTGATCGGAACCATATTTGCTTTGGTACTTATAATAGTAGTGTCTGAATTTAAAATTTTCAGGATTTGTAGCAGCAGACTCTTCCATGGGCTCAGTGAAAGTCAGTTCAAAGCCTTTTTCAGTCAGATTCATACTATAAATATCCGCAGGTTGCTTACCTGTGAAAACGATTCTTTGAATACCCAGATCTCCCAGCCATCCATGAGCGTTCTGACCAATCCATAAACTGCCATCCGGAGCAAATACTAATCTGTTATTCCCCTTTCGTAGACCGTTTCCTTCGAGAAAGGGAATACAAGCTCCTTGTAACTCACCACCAATCCGCTCTAGCATTACTCTAACAATCTTTTCCTTATTCATCTCACCGATGATCAACTGTCCCGAGAAAGGTCCAAATTTACCTGAGGTGTTATCGCAGACAGGCTGGGTTGGCGAGTTTGCAATAATACCATGCGGAAATAAGACAGCTCCTCTGGTTCGCATGCTATCCAAGACCGGTATTGATAGTAAAAATGGATTACCTCTGTTCCATCCCTTTTGCCAAACCAGACTTCCTGGATGACCATAAAACTTTCCTTCCTTTACGTGATGCAGCGGACTGGTACCAATCCAGTCGCCCTGGTTATCAGTTGAAAACAAATTACCTTCAAGATCAAAACCAATTCCATTTGGAGATCGAAAACCAGATGCAAAAGGCCGCAAAATACCATCTTTGCCTAATTTCATCATCCATCCGCGATATGGTAAATTCGAAAACATCTGGCCTTTGCTGCCACTCTCACGACCAAGGGGATTAATTTCACCCCGGACTTCAGATCTGATATCACCACCACCAGAAGAGGAATTGAGAGCAATAAAAATATTTCCATCCTTATCTTTAACAGGGCCGTAATTAAATTCATGGTAATTACCTGAAAGCCCGAATTCATCCGTAACTTTTTCATAAAGATCCGCAATCCCATCCCCATCTGTATCTTTAACCCTTGTTAATTCAGGACGTTGCATGATTAATAATTCAGAATTACTTACCACAAGAATCCCTAATGGATCATGCAGGCCTTCAGCGAACAATTTCCACTCTTTAGTTAAGGTATTGTAGGTCATTACCTCTCCTCTGGTAAAGCATGCAACAAGGCGGCCATCGGGTAAGAATTCAACAGCGCCAGTCTCACTTGTTAGTCCTTCAGGCATTTTGATGGTTTCAACCCTATAGGAATCATTTATTTTCTGGGCAAGAATAGAGTCAATGAAGGTAAAAACCAGTAATCCTGTTATGTAAAAGGAAATCACTTTATAGTTCATAACAGGCCCCCTTCCTTCATAGTCATTGTAATGCTAAATTTTTCGGCCTCTTTGGGGGTTAATTTTAATCTATTCCCTTTCCATACTCCCTTTGAAGCCTCATATTGTATCCCATCAAACGAATCGGTATTAAACCAGACTGTGTTTTTAACATCAGGGATTCTGAAGATCCTGTTCAGACCATTGCCATTAGCTTTTGGTAGAATCAGTTCATAAACATCAATTCCGTTTATTGTATAGTGAAATTCAGGATAGCGGTTAATGAGTTTATATCCTCTGTAATCTAATTTTTCCGCTTTGTTATCCGAACTAAATGATAAAGGAAAATGAGTTTTATCCTTAAAAAAGACATTTCCAACAACTTTTGCTGATACATCGCCTTTACCTTTCCAAAGCTCAGAATTATCGAGGAAGCCGCCACTCCATGCAAAACGCAACTTACAGGTACCGGCATCCCAACAGTAAGATAAATCACCAGGAAGACTAACTGCAATTGCCGCAGGACTCGCCCCATCGATAAAAACCCGATAAATATATGGCGATATAGGGTTGTAAGGATGTAAGGTTTTGATTTTTACACCCTGATCCTTAACCTTACCCGAATGATTAATATGTTCAGTACCCGATATAGAATTATCCCCGGTTCTTCGGTTTTGGGGAATATTGGGATCATCTTTTAGTTCGGGCATTCTGGCCTCAGAGCTAACATACATTGCACCAAACATAATAAAGCCATGTCCTGGAAGCGTACATAAATAAGGATATACACCTTCCTGTTTGGGTGCAGTAAAAGTCAGCGTTTTGGACTGATTGGGATTGACAACAGGGATTGACCACAAAACAGAAGAGGAAACTGGAATATAGTCTAATTCCGGACCTTTTTGACCTAATTTAATTGCCTCATTTAAAACTTCAAGCCTTGCTCCGGGTTTAGTAATGAGCAGATTATGACTCATATCATCACTGTTGCTGAAAATTAGTTTCAAATTTTCACCGGGTTTGACATTAAATCTGACCAGATCAAACTGCAGGCCAACTAGCACATCTATTTTTATTGTTCTAACTGTATCATTATTTTGTGCAAACGCATGCCCGATCGACAGAAAGATCAGTATTAAGGAAAATATCTTTTTATACTGCCTCATCAAATTTTTATAATAATAGATTATATAGTTAAAACATTGACTGATAATGAGTTGAAGTGTCAAAAATCCCACCACTTCTCTCATAAAAATCTGGACTCAATTCAAAAACCCCTTTGTTTGGAATCATCCAGGAAGCGTGTGCAGCAGGATGGTAATTAACCATGTTTTTCCAGTTGACATAGTTCATATCCCCGTTTGTTTCCATCATACCCATATTTATAACAGGAAATGGTGCAAGATGGGCTGCCAGATTTTTATTCCAGTCAATCAAAATAGGATTTACAGTAAGATCCGCACACATACAAGGAACATTTCTTTCTGCGGCAAGTTTGGCAATTTTTACCGACATACTAAGTGTTTTTGCGATGCCTTTCAATACCATGACTTTATATCCAAGATCCAAACGATTTATTGCAGATTGCTCATCATGAACGCTTTCATCTGCACCGATTCTAATGTCAATATCTGCCACACTTTCTTCATTTTTTTCATTCAAAGGTTCTTCAATCAGTAGAATTTGATCAATGGCACCGATTTTACGGGCATGATCAAGATATCTCAAGAGAGTTTCTTTCTTCTCATAACGGGCATTGGCATCCATCGTATAAATCAATTTTCCGTTATCGGTTTGTTCGGTGCGATATTCTTTAAGGGTTTCATGGATAAGACTGAGTCTTTCTATGTCAGCTTGAATCATCTCAGATTGAGAACCTGGAGCACCAGTTTTAATTTTAAAGACGAAATATCCTTGTTTGACAGCATTTTTTAAATCCTCCATAGGCATGCCGTACGGAATCTGGTACATGATAGCAATTTTTTTATTCCTGTGTGATAAAGCCTTTTTATATTGCTCAGGAATCATTTCTTCAAAGCTGCTGAACTTATTTTCAGCAGCATAGGTAAGCCAGGCAGCATTATCAACTCCTACTAAAGCATTAAAAACAAAATTGGTATTCAGATCTTGCTTTCCCGTAATACTTTTTCCATCCTGAATAACAGCTGGAAGAATTTTATCCAATAACTCAACAGGTGTTCTAAATGGCGTATTCTTAACATGCTCGAGTGATTTATTGACCAAATCAAACATCATCGCATTTCCATCTGATTCTGAGTGGTGGGAAAATAAATCAGCATCTCCGTAGAGTACACTTTGTGTACTTAACCCTATCCTGGATATTCCTGAATCAGAATGCATTTTGGAAGCAACCTGCCATAACTCGGTCAGGAATCCACCCTTAAATCCGAATGGACGAATAAGCTTCTCGCGTTCAAAATACGACTGGGTCCGGATAATCTTTATCATCTTCAAGGCAGCAGAGTCAGCGCCACTAAGATGAGAGGGATCCATAGTACTTAATGCAGCCAAAATTCCGGCGCTTTTAACAAATCTTCTTCTGTCCATATTGTAATTTATAACAATTAGTAAAACATGGTAGCTATTTAGACTGAAATTCCGCAAGCAATAGCTCTTTAACAAACTGATCATCAATAAGATGAGGATAGGCTTTACACACGCGATCAATTTCTTCCATCTGTCCTGGTGATAATTCTTCCTGAGGATTCAGACACCAGCGACCTTCCAATAAACCCTGTCTACGTAAAACCTCATGAATACCCGGAATACATCCATGGAAATTATTTGCAGGATCAAAGATCGCAGCATTCATATCCGTTACCTCAATTCCTTTCGTCAGTAATTCCGCTATTCCCTTATTACCATTAGCTTTACAAGCTTTTATTTCATCAAGTAATTTAACAGCTGCTCTTGTCCATACAGCCCAATGACCAAGCAAGCCACCAACAAACTCCTTTTCAACCCTGTTACCATTGACTGCGAAACTATATTTAGTCAACAGATCAGGTATGATATTATCATCATTACCAGTGTATAAATCAATTTCATTGGATCTTGACGATGCGCACACGGCTCTGACTACATCAAGAGTCTGATAACGGTTGAATGCAGCAACTTTAATTGCTTCAATATTCTTAATTTCTGCAAATTCCTGCCAAAATTCATAACTGAAAATTCTCCCTCCAACTGATGGCTGCAGGTAAAATCCAATTAAAGGCATTATTTCAGCAACATCTCGTACCCGCTGAAGAATGGCTTTTTCAGTCCAGGATTGTAGTCCGCCCATACTAAGCAGCCCAAGATCAAATCCATATTTCAATGCAGTTTCAGCTTCCTTAACTGCTTGTGTAGTTGGTCCGCAAATTCCCGCAATCTTAATAAATGGTCTATCCGGATTTGAATTATCTATCTCTTCTGAGACAACTCTCAAAACTGTTTCAAATAAGTTAATTTCCGGATTTCTGATCTCAAACTGCGTTGAATGCACCGCAACAGCCAGACCACCTGCACCTGTGGCTACATAATATCTCGCAAGTCCTCTCTGACGAGCCTCATCAAACTGTCGGGAAGAGTTTAAAGCCAATGGAATTGCGGGTAGAACAGTTCCACTTTGCAGTAAACTTTTAAGCGCCGGATCTAAGGTTTTGGTTGACATACTTCTAAACAATTTATCTTCAATATTTAGTTAAAACTGACCTTTTCTTTCCTGAAAATGAGTTGGCTTATTAATCATTTTACCACCACCCTGAATCCATGCGACAGTCATTTCAATCATATCACGGACTGTTACTCTCGGATAGCCAAATAACTTATGTGCTTTGGAGGCATTATTCAATAATGCATTGGCCTGAGGATCATTAATAAACAATGGCTCCTTATTCATTAAAAGTCCAAACTGCTCTGCAAGCCATTTAACTGATAAAGTCTCCGGACCAGTTACATTCAGAATATTAGCTGGAACTTCGCAATGCAGCAATGAACGAATTGCGATCTCATTCGCATCACCTTGCCAGATCACATTCACACTGCCAGTGGTGAGATCAATGGCTCTTCCTTCATTTACAGATTTTGCAATCTCAAGCAAGACGCCGTAACGAAGGTCAATCGCGTAATTTAGTCGGTAAATCAAAGTCGGAATCTGGTATCTTTCAGAGAAATACTGAAAAATACGTTCTCTGCCTAAACATGACTGACCATATTCACCTACAGGCGCTGGAACATGATCTTCAGAAAGACCACCAGAGCCAATTGGTGTGAAGGGATAAACATTCCCCGTTGAAAAGGCCACAATTCGTGAGTTTTTGTAACGCTCAGCGACTCGACCCGGCAGATACGAATTCATCGCCCATGTAAAAGGCTCTTTCCCTGTGGTTCCAAACTTGGTACCGGCCAGATAAATAATGTTTGGAGCATCAGGTAAAGCGGCAAGTTCTTTTTCATTCAGCAGATCAGCAGAAATCGTTTCAATACCATCTGCTTCGAGTTCTTCACGAGTACCTGCTTCCGAAAAACGAGAAATTCCAATGACTTTTTTGTTGATTCCCGCCTGAGTGATGGCCCTTCGAGCCAATTTTGCCATACTCGGCCCCATTTTCCCACCAACACCCAACAGAATTAGGTCCCCTTCAATCTTTGTAATATCGTTGATTAAGGCATCTGTCGGCTTTAATAATTCTTGTTCTAATACTTCTAAATCAGTCATTTTCAATCTTAATTATATAACAATTCAATAACATGATCATCTTACAGGATGACAATCAGGTAACAAAAGTCTATGCTCTAGTTAATGCTGAAAAATACAAAACTATTCTTGTAACCTATATTCTATCTGAGCAGAGCCCTGCAGCTCAATTTAACTCAGTTATTATTTTAAATTTACTTCTTTGAGGCCATTTCTGCTGCTTTTATAGTTGTGTAATACTTAGCAAGCATGTTTGGAACCTCCCAGCCTGGAAGCTCTGCTCCTTTTAAATAAGTCAGATATTTTTTTACAACTTCAGCAAAATGTTCTTCATGAGGCACTTTAAGCTTCTCAGGTATGATCAACTCCCATTCATTAGCAGCTTTCTTCACAGCAAGACCAGGATATAAAGCCTGCAACTTTCCTATTGCATCCATTAATTGTTTTGCAGAAGTTGGTTCTGAATTAAGTAATTCAAGATAAACCACCGGCTTATAGTTTTGCTCTTTACCCTGCCTAATTAAAATATTGGCTTTAGTTCCTCTCATTTTGGCAAAATGTGTGTCTCCAGATCCTTCAGGTGCTTCATAATTCCATTTTATCCCAACACGTGCATGAACCCCTTTAATTGTATAATTCATTTCACCATTTGACATTACCTTCAATATTCCATTTTTGAGGTATTTATGAAGGTATTCCGGAAACTGGTCCTTATTAGTCGATTTCTGAAACTGTTCCAGGTTGAGCTGAGTAGCCCATTCTTTTGCTGAAAGCATAGTGATATCCTTTTTATAATCAATGACCACATCAGGAAAACATTCCCATTGAATAAGATCCACCATGTGAGTTGTAATATCAACCAGTCCGCGACCCTCCTGCTCCACATCAAAAAACCATGCTGGTCTTACCAGAGGCTTACCTGATACATTCTTATAGAAATGATGAACACTTTCCTGCATCACTGCCGGATTATCTGGAGTCCCCTTTTCCAAAGAGCCAAAAAATGAGGTATCCTGACTTAATGCACGCTGAAGCACATAGTAAATATTATATCTTTCTGTCATGATATCGTACAAAACAACATTTTTCTCTTTTGCTTTTGCAAAGGCATTTTCTAGCGACCTGAACCCATCCTCATTAATTGCCAGTGGCTTATCAGCAAGCACATTCATTCCAGAATCAATAGCTCGACTAATATAATTCGTCTTTAATTTATTGTTACCTGAAATAATAACCACATTACCCGCCTTATCACTGAACATTTTTTCGAGGTAATCAGTACCACGGTAAATTTCATGTTTCCATGATGTCGGATTCTCCTCCCTTGAATTATAACTATCCACCAGTTTCATGTGATTATCTAATTCTAATCCCTCTGGAGCATAGATATGAACCACTGAATCGATCTCATCATACATTGATTTTTGTAGTAAGGCTGCATGAAAATGACCTGGGTCAAGCGTGATAATTCGAATTTTCTCATCTTTCATATCACTCTTAAGCTCTTTATTGCCACAACTGCTACCTATGAGCAACAAAGCTGTTCCAAGTATCAGGAATGTATTTCTGGCGCATAGAAATGTCTGTTTATTCTTCATAAATCGAACTTTAATGTTCATTGTTTTTATAATTCCCTTATTTGAATATTCTTAAAATAGGCCTTATTGCCATGATCCTGAAGTCCAATCTTACCATCTGGAGATAATCCATAATCCGGGTATTCTTTCCATTTACCCTCAGATCTAAGCTTATACCAGGCCTTGGTCCATGCTTTAAATTTAACAATACGAACACCATTGAGCCAATGTTCTACACGCCCATTATTGAAGATAATCCGGGAATTATTCCATTCCCCTATCGGTTTAAGTATCTTATTTTCAACTGGAGAATACATTGAATAATCGGCACCGGCCTTTTGTGAATCTTCTAGTTTAGCAGGAAAGTTTACGTCATCAATAATCTGATATTCAGGCGAGGTCTCAATTGCCCTTTTGTACTTTGGATCCTCAACAATATGATAGAAAACACCACTATTGCTTCCTTTATCAACTTTCCATTCCCATCTTAATTCAAAATTCCGGAATGAACGATTACTGATAAGATCTCCTGATCCACTCGGACCTTTAGCTCCCAAACATACCAGCGAGCCATTTTCTATCTTCCAGCTTTTAATTTCTTTGGTACTGTTAAAGTGATGCCAGCCATCCAAACTTTTTCCATCAAAAAGACTGATCCATCCTTTCCCGGGATTAGCTTTTGAAGTATGAATAACAAAAATAAGGGTTAAAAGCAAGAAGACTCGTTTCATTACATTTTCCGTTTACGTACACGTAAATATATGAGATTTCATCCTGAATTTTAATCAGGATGAAATCTAGGCAGGATTATTTATTTTTAATGAGACCGTTCTTCTCTGATAGTTTAATTACCTCATTCAGTATCCTTGTTTCGATTCCTACCTGCCATTTGGAAGGGAGACCATAAACAGTATGTGATTCCCCTTCATAAGAGCCTTCTTTTAGCACAAGGGATGAAGGAACATAGGCCATAACATCATTTGAATATCCATATACAAATGCATCAGCACCCAGCATTTGTTTTATTTTTATAGCATATTCAATTAAAAGCTCACCACCAAGGCTCACAATAGGCTGATCGCCGATCGACCATACCTGAACAGGATATGGGTAAGAAGTAATTAATTTTTCACCTGATCTGATCTTCCCCCTCATACGTTCGGCCCATCTCTTTTGATAAGGAACAGTACTTGTACCTATGAATTTTGTATATTCTGCTTCAGTTGGTGGAGTTGCCAGTGGAAGATCCAATTCTGAGTAGCTTGTCATCAAACCTGAAGGCAATTTGCGCATATCTTCTTCCAGTACCCGCTCAACTGCTGCAGCAAGTTCCTTTCCATATTGCTTAGCCAAAGGTACGGTATGTCTTGGTAAGGGATTTTGATCAGCACCTGCACTTTGAAAAAATAATGCGGTGGCGCCAGGATATGTATTTTCAAGCTCAATCTGTGTAAATCCTGGATAATCACCAGACCAGTCATAGCCACTTAAAACTGTTGGATGACAGGCATATCCAAAAGCAATTGCTTTAATATCTCCTTTTGCATTCATAACCTTGATTACCGGAACTGCATAATCATTTGGACCCTGAAGCTCTGTTAACTGGGTAAGTAAATTTGCTGCATTATTCCGGCGGTTCACCTGAAATCGTGTAACTCCATTTTGAGCAAATAGTCCTGCCGGCTCCATATCCTTAAGAGCCTCTCCAACCATATTTACAATCTGATCCTCGAGAATTTTGGTGTATTGCTTAATACTTTCAATTTGCTGATTGTCAAGAACGTAAATATCCATCAGGGCGTCCCCAATTACAGGTCCGGAATGGGTATGGGAACTATTGAGCAAAATCTGAGCACGATCTAATCCATAGTTCGATTTTACCCGATCTCTGATCCGGTCGGATACATCTTTAGGGAAGCCCAAAAGATCAGAACTGACCATTACAGCTTTATTTCCCTTTGAATCTTCGATAGCCAAAGCCTTTGCCCAGATGCGATGCAAAGTGCCATCTGATGAGTGAGTACGGGCAGCAAAACCTGCCATAGGCATGGCCATCTTTGGGGTAATATCGGCTTTACTAACACCGGCTTTCCATTCAAGGTTAGCGGTATTTTGTGCCTGAACCGGAATTAGGAATGTGACTAGAACTATTAGCAGATTAATGATTAAAATTTTCATTTTGAAGGTTATAATATATTTATTTTGAATAAATTTTGGACATTTATGAAAGTTTGAATAGTTTTTGGGCATTCTCATACAGTATTTTCCGCTCGACAGCCTTATTTGGAGCTAATTTACGGATGGCAGGTATGATATTAGCCCCAAGGCAGGACTTCCCGGCACCCAGAAAATCAGAGCAATCACTACCAAAAAGCAATTTATCCTGGTGACGTTCTAAAAATCCGCGGGCATGATCCTCATCTCTGGTCAGTGAGCCCAATCCGGAACCTGCTGAGAAATCACCAAACATATTCGGATATTCAGTAAGCAGACGATCTGTTAGTCCTCCCCTGCTCACATTACCCTTAGGATAAAGAATATTCTGATCAATATGATTCTTATCAATATCTGCCCACCAGGTTTGTGCATGACCAATAAAATTCACTTTTGGGTATTTCTTCAGCATTATGTGGAAGCGTTCTATACCTCTGTTATACATATTGTGTTGCCAATGCATCAAAACAGGAACATTATAAGAAGTTGCCAGTTCATAAATACGCTGCATTGCCGGGGAGTCACAATCAAGTCCGAATTTGAGCTCCCCAATAACAGGAGCACCGAGCTTTAGATATTTTTCAATTTCCCGTACTGCACCCGGCATATCCGGAACTTCATTTGCCCCAAAAATAAATTCATCAGAATGGGCTTTTGCAAATTGAAAACATACTTCATTACCTGTGGCTTGCGCCTGCAGTCCATTGCTATAGCCATAATAGGTAGAGCCATAACTCAGCGGACGACCTGCAGGCAATAAAATTGTTTTAGTCACTCCCATTGCACGCTGATGAGGTATCAGCAGATCATTTGATCTTCCGCTATAATCTGTATGCTGATGTATATCAATAATGGGTTCGGCAGCATTTCTACGATCCAACAAAGCATTCTGATCCAAAGTATTTGCAATCAGGTTGGGAACAAATCCCATCGATAGAGCAGCACCGAGTCCTGCAAATGAATTTTTAATTATAAATTCACGTCTTGAGTATTCTTTTTTGAGCATTCCGAAAGCTGATTATATTATTTGAATTCAGTATTTCTGGGTGTATGGCCTAGTATTTTATCAATAAAAGCATAGGCTTCTTTACGGTTTTCGAGAGGAAAATCGTGTTCATCGTCAGGATAGCGAACCTGCAGTTTATCTAATGAATTGAGGTTCCGGTATATCGGTTCTATCAAGGCAATTCCTGCCTGAACTCCCTTATAATCAAAGTTGCCATCCCTCGTTGGAGAAACTGAAAAGAATGCTCTTGGAGCAATTGCTGCAATCATAAGATTAAAGTCAAAAGGAACCTTCTTATTTTCCAGATTATACTTTGTTCTCAATAATGGCATGTAGCGGGTTTGAGCCCAGGGACCAAGTCTCCCCCCATACTTCTTTTCGGCATCGGCTCCAATATTGTAAAAATCTAATTGTGTCCATCCGCAACTGCTAACAGCGACTTTTATGCGCTCATCCATTGCTGCAAGGAAAATAGAATTATGTCCACCAAGGGAATGTCCTATTACACCAATATTTTCGGCATCCACATCAGCCCGGCTTTGAAGCAAATCAATACAACGCATATGGTTAAAAACACCTTTCATGGTACCTGATTTATAACGATCTGTTTCGAAATTATAATCTTCAGTTTCTCCAAAGCTGGGGAAATCAGGAGCAATTACAATATATCCCCGTTGAGCCAATTCCCGGGCATGCGAACGGTTAGCCTTATTTCCCTGTCCATCCACTGCCTTTCTACCTAAAGGGTCAGTCTCATGTAAAACCAGCATGGCAGGTAATTTTTGGGGAGTAAGGGTTTGTACCGGAATATACAGATACAATGGAATGATCTCATTTTTTTCGACTGTAAAAAGTATATTATAACGAATAAAACTCGATTCTTTTACACTATCAATCACGTGAATATCAGAACGCTTTATAGCGGCTCTCTCAGGTAAATCACCCATTACCTTTTGCATATTTTGCAGGACTACTTTTCTATAATTTTGATGATTTTCTGAAACAATATTTTCCTGGGCAATGGCCCATGCAGGAAATACTAAAAAGAGAGTGATAAAAATTTGTTTGATAACTGCAATCTGACGGCTTGTCGATTTTGTCATAGGATGTAATTAGTTTTAATAAATATATAATCAAAAATTAGAAACGAATTACTTTACCGGTGCATATAATGCTGTGTGTCCAAGTATTCTATCCAAAAAGCCATAAACCTCTTTGCGATTTTCAACCGGAAAATCATGGCCAGCATCCGGATATCGGATCTGAAGCATATCCGATGCTCCCAAATTATTGTAAGCTTTTGCAGCTAGTAGGATACCTTCTCTTACACCATTCACATCAAAGTTTGCATCCTTGAGAGGTGACACAGAGAAAAATGCTCGTGGAGCAATAGCTGTTATAATATCATCAAAATTGAAGGGAATCAGTTTCGCATCAAGCTTATATTTTGTGCGTATCAGCGGCATATACCTTGTTTGAGCCCAGGGACCAAGTCTGCCACCATATTTTTTAGATGCTTCATCACCTATATTATAAAATTCAAACTGGGTCCATCCGCTGCTTGAAACAGCAACCTTTAAACGGGTATCAAATGCGGCAACAAACATTGCGTTATGTCCCCCAAGTGAGTGACCAAGCACACCAATATTTTCAGGATCAACATCAGTTCTGCTCTGAAGCAGATCAACACAACGCATATGATTATATATAGCCTGCATAGTGGCTGATTCATATCTGTCGGTATCAAAATTATGATCATTCATATCACCAAAACTAGGGTAATCAGGGGCAATAACAACATAGCCACGTTCTGCTAGTTCTCTGGCATGAGCGCGGTTAGGTTTATCTCCTTGTCCATCAACAACACCCTTACCTAATGCATGAGTGCCGTGAAGCACAAGCATGGCCGGGAGTTTTTTTGGAATTCCAATTTGTTTAGGTATATACAGGTAAACAGGTAAACGCTCTTTATCTGTCACATTTAAAGTAAGGTTATAGCGAGTAAAATTATCTTCAATGATACTATCAGTAATTTGTAAATCGAATGGAAGGTTTTTATTACGTCTAGGTAATTTGCCCATTACCTTCTCCATATTAGTAAGAATTCTCAACCTTTCACGCTTATGATTTAAAAAAATAGCGTTCTTACTATATTTCTGATCGGCCAGTTCAGTTTGAGCAAAATTTATATGAGGAAAGATGATCAAAAGGCAAATAAACAGAATCTTCAATTTACCCGAAATAATCATTTTAAGGAGATTTGGCAAAATTTCTAATAAAAAAGGATTAATCCAAGAATGGATTAATCCTTTTCAAACAAACAAATTAAATTAAGGAGTTATTGTAAGAGTAATCTCTTTAGTAACTTCACGACTTTGATCAATATTACCATTTGAGGCAACAAAAACGGCTTTAAAAGTACCTGCAACAGGATACGAATAACGGTATTCTGGTAATACGGGATTTGTTAATCCTTTAATAGCTAATGACCAATCTGGTCCTAAATCTACCTTGTCAATAGATATCCCTTTACTTATAGCCCAATGCTCAGATATAGGATCATTGAATGGACTAGCTGGATCAAAAGCAACAAATGGCTTATAAACAGCTGAAGGCTGATATGCCGGATCCTGTGGATTATATATTACATTCTTAGGATCAAAAATTGGATTAGCAGGATTAAACTGAGGTAGGCCTGCAGTCAGATAAGTATTGCCCTGAAGCGTTAATCTAGTTGCAGTAACTGAAGACAATGCAGGAGCTTTATCTTTTAAATCATCTACAATTCTAAAGCCCGCACTAGCCTGATCTGCAATAGTTAGAGCTAGCGTATTATTAAGTAATTTAAGGCTATTAACAGTGAACGACTGAATAAACCATTGACGATTAACACCACTGACAGCTTGAGACTTTGTATTGTAACGGAAAGCAAAATAGATTGGTTTTCCGGCAAGTAATAAGTCAGAAATATTAACTGTACCCGAAGTAAGTAAGGTTGCACTTGTACCTAATTTAAATCTGCTGGTAATATCTACCCATGTAGCCGCTTTTACTTTAGCAAGGCTAGAATAATCACCAGAAAAATTAGTTGATGCCAAAAGTGTTACTTGATCAGCCTGTGTTCCTAACTGAACGCTACTGCTGAAGGTAAGATTTGCTCCAGCACCCACAACATCAACCACACGTCCAGTTCTTGAATAATAATCCTTAAGTAACTCTCCAGAATAAAAAGAAATATTCTGTGTTTCACCACCAATAATCATGAATTTAATGGTCTCTCCTACTTTATAGGTCGCTTTTTCAGTATTAACATCAAAAACCGGAGCCTCTGCTTCAATAGTGGGCTTTTCGCAGGAAGCCATCAATAAGGCCGCTGCTACAATGCTATATAATTTAATTTTCATAATTTCTAATTTGAATTAATGTTATTCCCAACCAGGATTTTGTGTCATTTTTGAGTTTGAAGACATTTCATTGATAGGAATTGGCATCAAAAGATCTCTAGCACTAACATTTGAATAATACTTAACAAAATATTGACCTGGACTTTGCTGCTGTAATTTATTACCCATGTCCTGATGTACTTTTAAGAATATTCCCCAGCGAAGTAAATCAGCTTTTCTTGTATTTTCAAAGTTGAACTCTCTCATTCTTTCAACTTGAATGGCTTCCAAGAAGGCTGTTTTGGATGTAGGATTTATATCTCCATCAGTTGATTTCCAGATTGTTGCTGTTGCTGTTGCTCCAGAACCTCCTCCACCGCTAAGCGTAATTGTAGGAACAGTAGTATATTTACCCTCATTGAAAAAGGTAATTGCAGCAGGATCACGATCCAAAGTTATTTCTGTAACCTTTCCAGCGGTTACAGTAGCAGTTGCTGTAGCACCTCCGGTACCACTAAAAGTTACAGTTGGAGCAGTAGTATATCCAGCACCGCCGTTAGTAATGCTGATGGCTTTAATTCCTGTTGACCACCCTCTTCTTTTTACTTGATTAAATGCTGCTACAGCTTCAGCAGTTGGACCATTTATTTCATTTTGTGCTTCAGCGTACATTAAAAGAATATCTGAATATCTAAGAAGGACCATGTTTATAGGAGTATTTGTTGGACTTTTCGGCAATAAAGTTTCATACTCTCTTCTCCATTTTGCTGGCTTTAAATTGTTTTTTGCATCTTCTGAAACAGGCAATAAACTCATTGTTTTGGCGCCTGTACCAGTATAAGTAAAATGAGCAATACTGAACCATTTTCTATTATCACCAGGTTCAAATGCATTATAGAGTTCAGATGTGATGTTCATGTAGGCATCAGCCCTTCCAGTTGGCGACGAAACAGCAGCCGCAGGACCATTAATCCATCCTATATTTCCGGTTTCCACATATTGATCAAGACCATTTCCATAAAATTCAACCTCCCAGATACTTTCTTTGATATCGTATTTATCGGCAGCCAGATTAATGAATATTTGTGAGTAGCTTGGATTAAGTGAATGACCAGCCTCTGCATCATCTATTACCATTTTTGCCCATTTGCTAGCTTCTGCATATCTAGTAGCATCCTTAATGGGTGCACCAGCCATGTGCAGGTTCACACGCGCTAATAGCCCACGAACTGCCGACTTACTGATAGCGCCTCCATAGCCTAAAGTTTTAATACTTGGGACTAATTTTTCAGCTGCTTCCATATCTTTTAAGATTTGCAAATAAACATCCTTTGCGGGCGCTCTAGTAGATTCAACATCAATAACTGATGTTGTAGGAGTAAGTTTCAATGGAACACCACCATAATATTGAACAAGAGTGAAGTAATAATAACCTCTAAGGAATAGCATTTCACCCCTGATTGCATCGCGCTTAGACTGGGCAATAGCTGGATTTTTATCCACATTGGCAATCAAAACATTGGCTTTATTTATTCCTTGCCAAAGGTTAGACCATAAACCATTATTATACTGATCTGCAGAAGAATAGAAATAATTCCAAGGACCAGTAGTCAATGTAGCCCTGTTCATATAGCCTTCATCACCATGCCATGCAAGAAGATAACTAGCATAAGTACCATGAAGGTTACCTGCACCTAGATGATGATAAACCCCAGCACGCGCAAATTGCAACTGTGCTTCAGTTTCATAATAGTTTTTCGGATTAAGGAAATCAGTTGGTTCTGTTTCCAGATATTTCTTACAAGAGCCTAAACTCGTTAAGAAAAGTATTGCGATTAATAAATATTTTACTTTCATTTTCTTAAGATTAATTTAATTAAAATCCTGCTTTAATTCCAAAGGCAATTGTTGGTGACTTTGGATAGGACGAATAGTCAAAACCTGGAGTCAAGGTGTTATTACGGGTAGAAACTTCAGGGTCCATACCTGAGTAATTTGTCCATGTTATAAGATTCTGTGCAGAAACATTCAGGCTTAAATTACTCAAATAGGCAGTCTTAATTAGTTTAGCAGGTAAGTTATAGTTTAAAGAAACAGTTTTCATACGAATAAATGAACCATCTTCTACCACTCTAGAAGAGTGAAAACCAATTGGCCCTTGTCCACGTGTGCGATAATTAGCATTGGTCGGGTTTTCAGGAGTCCAACGATTAGAATAACTAGCAAACTGATTGATATTAGCCCAACCATTACTATTTCCTTCCATGATCAACCTATTAGCATTATAGATATCATTACCATAAGACCATTGAAAGAATACATTTAAACTAAATGCCTTATAGTTGAAATTATTTGAAAAACCACCAGTATGAATTGGCTGTCCATTACCAATAAAAGTTAAATCTGCATCATTCATAATACCGTCTCCATTGATGTCTTTGTATTTGATATCGCCTGGCAAAATAGTATTTCGAACAGCTCCATTAGTAGGCACAGAAGGTTTCAAGATATAAACACCGGGCGAAGGATTATCAAAATCTGAATACTGATAATTACCTTCCCATATAAATCCAATCATCATTCCAGCAGGTTTTCCAATTTCAGCTACATATAAAGGCTTATTAAATTGAGAAACATAGTCTGAATTAGAAGTTAAAGCACGTTGCCCACGTGTAAGCTCCATAACCTTATTTTTATTGAAACTAATATTCAGGTTACTTTCCCATGAAAAGTCTTTGGTCTGTACATTAACAGTATTCAAAGTGAATTCAAGACCATCATTTCTTAATTTACCAATATTCTTTACAGCAGAACCAAATCCAGTAGAAGAAGGTAGAATTGCATTCAATAATAGATTTTCAGTAGTTTTTCTGTACAGATCCATTTCAAGAACAACCCTGTCTTTCAAAATACCAATCTCATAACCTAAATCAATTGTAGTAACCTTTTCCCATGCTAGATCAGGATTGCCTATTGAAGAAACAGAATTAGAAGCTATTGGTGTTCCATTATTAAATGAATAACCATTCACACTCTGTAATAAACGCGCATAGGTATCAAAATCACCAACCCTATTGTTACCATTACTACCATAACTGGATCTAATTTTGGAGGTAGAAACACCAGGTAATAACTTGGCAAAGAATCCTTCTTTATGCATATTCCATGCTAAGGCAGCACCAGGGAAATATCCCCAATGGTCTCTGAACTTTGAGGAACCATCTGCTCTAAATGTACCTGTTACTATATACTTAGATTTATAATTATAATCTAACCTTCCAGCATAGGAAGCCATTGTATTAACACTTGAAGAAGATACAGGATTGAAGGCCAAACCTTCTTCCAGGCCATCCATTCCCAAATTCTCATTAGGTAATAGTCTTCCAGCATATCCTTTAGTATTGGTATTGTTACTATTTATTGCAAATAAGCCCAATCCAGTAATGGTATGATCTTTCTTGAAGGTTTTCTTATAGTTCAAGGTAGTTTCATTCGAGAAGCTATTCGAGAAAAGATTACTAATTGAACCATTTACCCCATTCACGTTATTCGGACTAGGACCTCCCTGTGCGGTTTTTGAATTATAGAATCGTTCTAGCGTTAACTTATTATGACGAATACCAGCATTTGACTGAATATTTAAGTTTTTATTGATTTCATAGCTTAAGTATCCATTAGTTTCAACAAGATTAGTAATATTGAATGAATGCTGATTCTGAAGATCAATAAATGGATTTACTCTAAAATCAGAAGCATTTAAGGCATCATCATCTACTGCATCAGCAAGAAGATCGTCATTTGGATTAGGAGAGATTGGACGATATAACCATGCTCTAGCTAATGCAAAAGCTGTTGGGTTTCCTTGGGTTACAGCTCCCTGATTGATTACCTGACCGTATTGTTTAATTCCACTATAATTAACTGTTACACCAGCCTTTATTTTATTACTAATATTCTGATCAAGCGTTGCTCTTCCTGAATAACGATTTAAACCAGTGTTTATAATTGAACCAATCTGATCAAATAAAGAACCAGAAATAGAATATTTAGTTTGATCGGTTCCACCTCGTAATGCAAGATTATAATTCTGTATAGCACCCTGCTGTAATACATAATCCTGGAAATTTACACCTGCAGCAGATTTATAATCTTCTAGAGTTTTGCCACCTGCAAAAAACGCTCTCGTTGTTGCTATTAATGGATTTAACTCCGTTTGATATTTTATAAACTCATAGGGACTCATAACTTCCATAGCTTTTGGCATTTCTTGAATACCATAAGAACTTGAAAAATTAACCACTGGTTTTCCTACCGAACCGCGTTTTGTTTGTATAAGAATTACTCCATTTGCTGCTCTTGATCCATAAATTGCAGTAGATGATGCATCCTTCAATATGGTCATTGATTCAATCTCTTCAGGATTGATACTTGCAGGATCTGGATTTTCGACAGGAAAACCATCAATTACATATAAAGGAGCTGTACTTTGGGTTAAAGAACCAGCACCTCTAATTACAATGTTTATACCGCCACCAGGCTGACCATCAGAAGCATTAACCTTTACACCAGCCACACGGCCAGCAAGGGCTTCAGCAAATGTACCAACAGGAGCTTTCATCATGTCATCCATCGGCACCACACCCACAGAACCAGTAAGATCTGGTTTTTTTACAGTTCCATAACCAATAACAACTACTTCACTTAAAGAAGCACTTGAAACTTGTAGAGTAACGTTAACAGTTGAACGATTACCAACGACAGTTTCTTGAGTTACCATCCCTAGAAAAGCAAAAACAAGGGTTTCATTATTGGCAGCTTCAATACTGTACTTTCCGTTTGCCAATGTAGTTGTTCCTCTATTAGTTCCCTTTACTCTAACTGTCACGCCTGGAAGTGGCTGACCAGCTTCAAGTACTGTTCCGGTTATACTTTTTAATTGCTGCGATAAAGCCTGATCTGAGAAACTCAGCAACAGCATAAGCAGCATTACTATCCCTGCTCCGGAGGTATAATAACTTTGTTTTTTAAACTTCATCATGTAAATTTTTAACATAGTTTATAGTTAATTAGTAAATAAATGGGCAATATGGCACATCGTGTGCGTACCCGAAAATATGAAAATAAATATAATTCTATTCTATTAAAAAAAAAAATAAGTGGATTAATATGAGTTAGTTCAAGTAAAATCAGCTAAACGTTACTGCTTTAAAGCTTACAAGAATGAATAGCGAAAAATATAAAAAATTTAATCAATGTAGAAACAAATAAACAAAAACGTTTTCTGGTGCTGAAACACAAGAAAACTAAGAAACGTTCAGGTTGACCAAAATATAAATATTTTAAAAATCATAATTTAATTTTTAAGCTTTTTCTAAATTGGTTCAATGACAATTACAGTAATTTCTTTTTAAAAGGGTTAGGAATTTTTATAAGATCAGTTCTCGTGTGTCCTTCTTCCGTAATCCTTGCAAGTGCATAAACCTCGCCCCCATCTGCAACGGCAATCGAATTAACATATAAAGGACGATCTCCATTTGAATAAAAAATCGGGCCGTGGTCCTGATATTTATTTTCAGGTATATTGTACGTAATTAAATGAAGGTTCTCAAGAGCTTTTGCTGCACCTTTAGCTATTTCAGATTGACCAGCAACACGCTTTCCGTTAATATAAATCGGGCCTCCAGTTAAATAATAAATGGTTTTACCATCTGGACCCAGTTGATAGCCAAGATAACCATAGCTAAACTGATCGAACATTCCACTTTTTGCTGATGGCTCTGATGTAATTCTCCTAACCAGTTCTACTTTAGAGTTTTTGGGATCGAACTTAAATAAATAACCGGAATTTCCATGTACTCCAAAGGCTAAATTCTCAGGTTTGTACCAAAAGATTTCTCTCCAGTTATACCCCATACTGCCTGGTCTTGTGGGATCGTATTTGCCAAAATAATCGAGCCTAAGGTTAACATCTTCAAGATTTTTTACCTGGGATTCTTCAGGATTATAACTAAATATACCTCCCTCAGAGGTTGAAAAATAGACGATCCCATCAGAAGGGTCTACAACCAGTGAACGACATAATGAACGAAAATCATCGCCAGGTTGGCCTCCCTCACCATTTCCGGATATCTGGCCGAGATTCTTTAATTCATTTTTATCAACATTATAATGAATGAAATTACCTATTGGCCAAGAGATACCAAAAATTTGCCCCCTGTTACAATCCATCGTCATGGAAACCATTCCTTCTCCATTTGGAATTTGCGCAAGGTTTTCAAATTTTTTCGTGATTAGATCGTAGGAAAGAATTTTACCGCCTGGATACAACTTATAACCTGGTGGAGGATTAACCGGAAGCCGATCCATTCCATTGATGAGTTCATAATAACCAACATGAGTTGAGAAATAAAGCTTTCCATTTCTTTCATAGAATCTTACATGACTTTTTCCCTGTGGGATAAACATCTGTTCTTTTTCGCCACAAATTTCAGTCAGATCTCCAAGAAACTCAGTCTTATCAGTTTTGGGATCTAACAAGTACATTTTACCTCCAACATGGATCTGGTCTGATGATAATACATAATAAATATTTCCATCACTGGCAATTGATAGTGCATTGTAAGTATCGTGGGCTTCTTGAAATCCCGAATTATAAGTGGTGGCGGAAAGATGATTTACTTCATCAATTCCATTAATATAAGTATCAGCTTTAAATTGATTCAACTCAACAACTCCGTCTAATTTGTCCATGCAGTAGTATTTTGTAGCAAGATATTTCCAAAAATACCATTGGCCTAAATTCTTTTTAATTTTTTATTTTTCCAATGATTTTTTAACAGATTCTGCACTGGCTTGTATCTTACTGATTGCATAAGCAATTGAATCCATGTCTTCCCTGCTGCCAAGAAGCAGGTTTTGAGTAAACCATACCATTTCGGTACATAAAAGGTCATTCTCAGGGCATTGATTTTGCTCCATATATTTATTATAATCGAGCATATCCTTGTGATACATCCTTTTAAAATTCTTTGATTCGAAAGCTTCCTTGAGAAATTCCTGCTTATTTAATGGTGTATAGCCACCAGAACATGGTACTCCTTCAGCACGTAAGGCCTGTAAAAAAGAATTTCTTGACAAACCTTTAAATTCCTCCTTTTTATATCTGAATGAAAATAAGTGGAATGAAACCCGGGTTGCACAATCATATAATTTATATGGAATAATCCCTGGAATATCCTGAATCTTCGATTTTAAATACTTTGCATTCTCCTCACGAACAGTGGTTTGTGCATCTAGCCTTTGTAACTGCGCCAAACCAATTGCTGCCTGATATTCAGTAATACGAACCTTAGTACCCATCCTTATACTTCCTGCATTGAATGTTCCTACCGCGGTACCAAAAGGCAGGCCGAGATTCTGAAAAGAAACACAGCGGTCCATAAAAGATACATCATTACTCAGAATTGCTCCTCCTTCACCAATCGGTATGTTTTTTGAGTTTTGAAAGCTAAAACAACCCGCATTGCCAATCGTGCCAACTTTTTGATTGTTCACTTCAGTCAATGGAGCCTGACAGGCATCTTCAATCACAAACAGATTATGCTTTTTTGCAATTTCCATTATTCTTGGCATATCTGCGGGCATACCTAAAATATGTACGGGCAAAATAGCTTTTGTACGTGGTGTTATTTTTGCTTCAATTTTTGCTGGATCGATCTGATATGTTTCAGGATCGATATCCACAAACACCGGCATTGCACCATTCATAAGAATAGCCTGCACCGTTGATATAAAGGTATAAGGCGGAACAAGCACTTCATCACCCACTTTAATATCCAATTGGTTCATTGCAATGATCAAAGCATTGGTTCCATTATTTACAACCAAACAACGTTTAGCACCGTTGACATTCGCCCAGGCAGCTTCAAACTCATTGACCACTCCTGCCCGCGACCAAATTCCGCTTCTGAGAACTTCAAGAACGCGCTTCTCATCTGTTTCAGGTATCCAGATAGGCCATTTGACCCATTTGGACTTATCCCATGCTGAAGGGCCGCCTAAAATCGCTGGACTTGCAGTACCGTTTAAATTTCCTGCAAGCAGGGAAGGTGTCATACCCATCGTCAGCACAGCCCCTACCCCAGCCACAGAGCTCTGTTTTAAAAACTTGCGTCTCGATGAATCAGTTTTTTTATTTTTCATGGCTATTTTTTTTCTGTTCAAATATCGGCCTTGGTCTAAGGTTTGAGCTTTAATTAATGTTCAGGTTAAAAGAGTAGTCTAGATAATATGTAAAGAGAACCCTTCTGCTTAATAAGAGTCTGCTATTATAAAAATTTTATATATACTAACGTTTACGTACCCGAATATATAAACTATTTTATTAAAACAATAGATTACAGGTAGAATTATCAAGATAAATGTAAGTCAAAATAGAATTTATCTACCTGATCACAACCCCAATCATATCAATAGAAATTCCCGCCTCAGGCTTTCCAACGTCTTTAACCATAGCTTTTGAGGCAGCCGGCGGACGAAGCGGGTCATAATATTTTGGACGAATTTCATTTAATTTAGCACTGTGAACATCATTACTAACATAATAGGTTGCTTTAACAAGATGTCTGAAATCACTTCCGGTGTTTTTTAAAATGACACCCATTAGATTGAAGATAGATGCCAATTCAGAATCAGCATTTCCGGAAACTTGTCCGTATAATCCTGATATATAGATCTTTTGCCCATAATTAATCCGGGTAACCTTACAGTAAACGGGTGAAGTTTTCATTCCAGCAGGAGTTATAAAATCAAGCTGTTGAGCTGGTTGAGGTCCTATATTTGGAGATGAAGCAATCAGCTCTATTTCAATTACCGGATCTTTACTCGTCCATTCAACATTAACCATCGGTGGAATAGTATTTCCTTTAAAGAATTTAGCAAACTCCTTCTCTACTACTTTCAGGTCAGACATTGGTCTGATGAAAGATTTGATCTGAACAATATCCTTTTTCTCCAATCCCAGTGAGACAAGTGTAGCTTGTAGCTGCTCTAATGTACCGCGTGTTGCTTCTGCAAGTTCACCTATAACCGCCTGACCTGAAACATAAACAACCGGACCAGCGGGTAAAATTGCAGATTGTACAACATCCGAAGCTGAGGATAAATTCTTATTTATCAGATAATTAACACCTGTCGTATTGATTATAGCTGAAACTGCAATAGCATCCATTGAAATTAATGCAACAGGATGAGAAAGATCCCCGGCAACGAAACTTAAGGCAGGACGCTTACCTGACTTAAAGCGCTTATTGATCTGTTCCTGAACTGCGGGAATCAGGCTTGAGTTCCTGATATAGATATTAAGTTTAACAATTTGATCTATTCTTGAGCCAGCTTGTTTCAACGAAGATGAAATATTAAAAAAAACCTGATTGATCTGCGTATTGATATCATCGGTTCCAACAATATTACCGGATTTATCGAAAGGCAAAAATTGAGTAGTATGAACAAGCGGTATATCATCAACAATTACTGCATCCGTAGCTCCCGGAAAATTCGCAGATCCTAAATATTGAATTTGTTGCCCTTTCTGAGCAAAGCAGGAAAAACCCAGAGATAAGAAAAAAATGCAGATCAGAGCTTTCATATTTAGTTGTCTGTTTTTAGTTATAAGTTGTCTGATGTCTGATGTCAGAAATATCCTGCAAAAAAGGTAATAACAATTATTCTTTAATCATTGTCCCAGATCCTCATTTTTCAATGAATCAGGATTTAGTCTCAGTACTCAATACTCAATACTACCCTAATTATTAACCGGCGCCCAGTAAGCACAATACCCTTCAGCACGAACCGGACCTTTAAACAACATACAACCACCACATGGTTTATCCTTAGCAGGCGGCAGGTAAAGTGCACAATTACTGCAATGACTATCCGGAATTGGTGTTTTGTTTACATAAGCAAGCTTTTTTCGTTTTGCAACTTCATCAGCACTAACCCCGGTAAGATCATCACAAGGATTTTTTTGTAAAGGCTGATGGTTTTTAGGATGTTTTTTTGAGTCCCCTTCATTAGCCATACTTCTAGCTGTATTACCTGCAATCAATAGTCCTGATCCTATTGCAAGTGATCCGGCAAGTACATACTTACCAATGAACCTTCTTCTTGAATATTTTTGTTCTTCCATCTTTCTAATTTCTACCCGTCAACTTCTTTATCAGTATATTCTAATTTTTTCTTAGTTTTTGAAATCCTTCTTTCACTCCTTCTATTGTGCCCGGATTTAACTGGGCTGCAAGCTCTTTTGTAGTCTCGTTTTTATTTAATCCTGCTTTAAGCCCCTTTAAGGCAGCTTGCTGGACATCTGCTGCAGATAATGCCCCAGACGACAGCGTATTTAAATAAGCTGAAAACTGTTCCTTATTATATCTGGCACCAATAATATTTGACAAATCCTGCATGAAACTAAGTTTCCAGCTTTCTTGATTACTGAAGAATAGATTATCCTGTACCAGTGAATTTAAAATTTCAACTGAGGAACCGGGTACAGAGCTTATTACTGCACTCCTGAACCAATCATTCTGTCCATATTTTCTGATTACTTCAGCCAAAGTTTCAATCACTTTCTTTCCATTAAACTGTCCCAGACTAAGTGCAGCTTGTAAAGCAACACGTTTAGATGGGTCATTAACCATTGAAATTAACAGCTTAGTTGTTTTTGGATATCTTTCAGCAAGTATAATACCATTTTCACGAACACCAGGTTCAGGATCCAATAAGGACTTTTTAACGATCTTTTCTGTAAGTGCATTCAAACCTTCAAGTACGTAAAGTGCGTGTAGTCTTGTTCTTGCATCCGGACTATTTGAAAACAATGAAATCACATCTGGAATAACAGTTTTATCCTGACGTTCGAGCAACAGACGCTGGGCGCTACTGCGATACCATCCGTTCTTGTGAGACAAATAATCGACCAATTGAAGTCCGCTGGCATTTTTCAGATCTACTTTTACTCCCTGGTAAGTACCATTTTCAGGTAGGAGACGATAAATCCTGCCCATATCACTACCCGCCATAAAATCCATTTCAGCTTTAAGGTCATCAGGAATTGAAACCGGTGTTTCGATATGCTGTCTGTAATAATCCAATATATATAAGTATCCGTCAGGGCCAACAGAAAATGTTACAGGTCGGAACCAGGTATCAGTTGAATAGATAAATTCTCTGTTCTTTTCAGATTCTGCACGTTTTGCAACCAAAACCGGACTTATTTCACTTGGACTTAAAATATCTCTGTGGATCAAACTACCGGAAACATCTGTTGTAAAAATGTTGCCATAAAATTCCTTTGGCATGGCATCACCATTATAAATAGTTCCTCCGGCGGCCCCAGAAAAGTGATCCTCTGCCCATTCTATTCGTTTAAGATTTGTTTCTTTGAATACTCTGTTTCTACGCGCACTTCGTTCTGCTCTCCAATATGCGGGGGGGATTTCCTGAAACATAATTTCTTCATGATCGGTAATTGATGTGTTAAACTTAGTGCTTGGCATATATGCATGCCTGTGCGTATATCTCCATGGAATAACTGCCTGCTGCAAGTGAATTGAGTTTTCAGTAAAAAACCGATGTCCCCAGTCGTTAATAGTTTGTCCAAACTGTCCCGGACCAGTCTCAAGCTCAAATACATCGCGGTCAAGTCTGAAGCGAAAGTCTGCACCCCTGACTTCAACCGGTTTAGCATCCGATGTCTTACCGAAAACTACTTTACCACTCTGACCACGATTATTTGCGTAAATCCAGTTATCGATTCCCAATTTCAAACTGGTAACCTGAGCCTCGGAATTATTCTGAAAAAATCCTGAGAACAAAATTTCTCTGGTATCTGATATACCATCCCCATTGGTATCCTTCAGGTAAAGAATATTGGGAGCAGCAGTCACGATAAGTCCACCTTTCCATGGCAGCATACTGGTTGCTTCGGTTACATTTTCAGCAAATATGATCGACTGATCAATTTTACCATCACCATCCGTATCTTTCAGTATACGGATACGTCCATGGCCCTTGCCGGGTTCAACCTCATAGGGATAATCAGGCATTTCAATCACATAGGCATTACCCTGTTCGTCAAATTCTAGCGATACCGGGTCAAAAACATGAGGCTCTGATGCAAATAAAGAAACCTTATAGCCCTTAGCCACATTAAGTTTCTTCATTGACTCTTCTGGACTTAATGGCCCTGGATAACGCTGAGCCATGCTGTTTACTGCTAATAAAATAAATGAAATAAATAATACGGTTGAACGTCTATTGAATTTAGTCTTCATTCCCTGCTTGATTATGTATAATATGGTAATTTTTAACATCCCCTTTCCTAAACAGATTGAGTAAGCTTGTTATTAAAATAATATTAGTTTAAGTATTCTGATTTAAGCTCAGAACAACAATTTCTCTTTACAAGAGTACGTTTTAATTAAAAAAATCACCTCAGATATTGATAAATTTATACATCGGTAACGTACCCGAAAATTAGATATAATAAATAAATATCCAAATTTTATTTATTTACCTTTTGTAAGAATTATTTGTTTTTCTGTAAATATAAAAACATCTGATAATCTACGATAAAAATTATTGGATGGATTTACTGAACACCGTATAACGTATCGGTTCTGAATATTCATTATGTGGAAAGGTATAGAAACGGAGTTTTCCACCCTTATCCATAGAAAAACCAGGATCATTATCCAATTGAATCACATTTCCAGAAACGTTTCTGGCTGGAAAATACAAACTTAATCCATCCGGAAAATCCAAACGAACATGGGAAACATCAGGTTGAGATGAATCCAATTCCAGATTAAGCTTTCCTCCTGAGTATTTGATTCCATTTAAAATCCCCAACTTTGTCTTTCCCTTTGAATATTTCCAACCCGCACTCGAAACAAGACTAATATCATCTCCTTTCAGGTTAATCCTGTCCTGAATATTTTTACCATTCAATTCATAATCAATTAGATAGGTATCACTGTCGGCACGAACAGATTTAATCCATGGTTTACTTTGAAAAGGTTCATGAATGGCCACAAAACTAGATTTGCTACCGGTATGCCTTTGCATTATTCCAAGGCGCATAAAATTGTCAAGTTTATTGTCATCCTCGGCTGCGAGCCTAACCGATGGGGCACGAAAACTAAATACCTCTGTATCTTTTTGGGGTATATTATGAGTGCGCAGCCCCGAATTTTGATAGTTCCAAGTTGCAGTCCATGGTTTACTTACTATGCCTTTCTTAATATCTCTCATATAGGAATAGGCATGAATTTTCTTTCCAATAATATCGGAATCATACTGGTTCATGGGTACAGCAGTGCCTCCCCAATCGGGTACCAGCGTTTTAACCACCCGATCCATTGAAATGCTGGTCACCAGTTTTCCTTCTTCTTCGCACATACCATGCAAAAACCAATCATGTGTCTGTCCACCTTCCACATCAAACCGGTCAATCACATAATCCTTGCCTTCGGCCGCATGAACAAATATCAGCCTTCTCCTGTACTGGGCAGCTGTAGAATAAGCCGGAGAGGCATCAAGATCAATAACTTTAACCTGAGGGTTCTGATCATCATAAAACATCAGGCGACCAGTAACAGGCTTTGCTAAGGTGCCCAGATCCTGTGCTTTCTGATCTATAACCACTGTATTATGTGATGCTGTATGTAGGGTCCAGCCGCGATATTTTGAATGTGTGTAACCAATATCCGAAAGTAATTCAGCCCCATTGGCAAATAAGATTATGGAAGCATTGTCTAAGTGGGAATGTCCATAATTACCACTCCAGTTTACATTGAGCATAGTTTGATCGTTTCCGGTACCAGCAGCCAAAGCTGCATTCCCGAGTGATGGCCACAGTCGTGATACAGCAATTCCATCCACTTTTACTGGTTTAGCCCGGTTTGCCCATGTATCATTAAGAGGGAGTTTGTGACCATTTGGAAATACTGCCTGCTGGCTTACATTTAATGCACTTTTATAAAAAGGCATAGCATTGCTCAGATCAAGATTTTCAAAACGCTCCCCATTCAAGTCCACAGGATCTGTATACCCCTTCGCTGCCTTCGCCACACTCTCCAGGCCTCCAATCGTCTGATCATGATAAGAAACAGTACCCTCTTTCCACCAGCCATCAGCAAAAAAACCGAGTTTTAAAAATTCCCTGAAGCGATTCACTCCATCGTGAACCATGTCGGGCCTGTTAAGTATCCGGCCTACCATTACCATATCCCTGTACATACCGGGCGACATATTGGTATAAACTTCAGGGTTAGCCGCAGTAAACTCATAGCCCGAAATCAACAGATCTTTTACGATTCTTTGGTCCGTGTCCTTTCCAATTTGTGAATCCATTCTCTTCCAGTCATAAGCTCCCTTCTGCAAGTTTTCGTATGTTAAGGCAATCTGTACCGGAATATCCCCATAAGCCCACCAATTCCATTTGGCCCCACGATAAGGAACTAGACCTTCATAAGGCCATTTTTGATTTGCAGGAAAAAACTTCTTGGGAGCATTTGGATAATCGTACCGAATAGCATAATCAGGAAACAGCTGTGCAAAACGACCCGCAATGATTGCAGCCCTGTCGCCATAAGCAGGATCTTTTGTCTGGAACCATACCTGAGACAGCTGGACAGCCATTTGCTGAATCCATTTCCAGCGTTCAAACCAAGCATGTGCCTCATAGAAATATTGAGTACCACTGGCGTCCTCAAAATAACGGTAAACCTGTTTTGCGCCACTTGGTGCAATAATTACTTTTTCGCCACTATTTGGGTATTTTACATTTGGGAAAGTCATACTGCAAAATTTACATTTTACCTGATCCCCCATTCCAGGCTCCCAGTTTAATATTCCCATCTCCTGAGCACCTCCCTTACAATTCGGGCAACCGATAAAAAAAATACCCGATCCCAGTGGTACCAGATTCTTAACATCGGTCAGAGATATCTTTAATAAAGGTTCAACAGATGCAATGTAAGCTTCTATATTTTGAGCTTTCTGCTGTCCGTGAACAACTGCAGGCATAAGAAATACCATGAATAGGAAAACTTTAAAAAATCTGTTAATCATGATCTGCAATTTATGTTGGAATTAATAAGAATCGTGTACGTACCCGAATTTAACTATAAAATTAAAGATATTGAAATACCATCAGTAATATTTTTGAATAGGGGAATAAAGCAACATTGACAAAAAATCCTAACCTAACACGTACTTTCCGGAAAATTCCTTGCAGCAGGTGTAATAAAAGCTATAAAGGCAGGAAATAGAACATCAGTATTCATCAATGTGCGTGGTGGATAAATATCTGCGATGCTGAACGATAAAATGTTGTACTAAAAAATGAAAATGGAGGCATTGCTACTGTTACTATTGCAGAAATTAAGCAAAAAAATGGCCTTATTCATTTAATTAATTCTTTATCAAAATAATTAATCAAAAAAATGTCAAATAATCCCCAGATAATCGCGGGGAATTTTGTTTTTATATATTTGTAGATCAGTTCAAAAACTGAGATGAACATATTTAAGCCTTGAGCCTTAAAACAAAAATATTCCTGACTGAAGAAGAATTAGTAAAGGCTATCCGTAACAAGGAAAATGTCGGTGCTGAAGCATTATATGAGATGTATTCATCCTCACTATATGGTGTTATTTACAGGATAATTCAGCATGAAGAAATAGCTGAAGATCTCTTACAAGATACTTTTATAAGAATCTGGAATTCATTCTCTTCGTATGATTCAAACAAAGGAAGATTATTTACCTGGATGGTTAATATTGCACGAAATATTTCTATTGACAAAACCCGTTCAAAAGATTTTCGCAACAGTTCAAAAACCGAAGACATAGAAAATAACGTATTAACTATGGAAATGCGTTCGGGGAATACTTTAAATCCTGAAGTTATGGGATTAAAGGAACTTGTTGCTAAATTGAAGCCCGAACAGAAAATTGTTCTTGATCTGGTTTATTTCCGTGGGTTTACACATGCAGAGGTCTCAGAAGAACTTGAAATTCCACTGGGAACAGTTAAAACAAGGTTAAGGAATGCTATTATCAGTTTAAGAAAGGTATTTAATTAAGTGAAGGACCTAAAATCATATCTGGAAAATGGCATCCTGGAACATTATGTTCTGGGAGATTTAAGCAATGAAGAAAGGCTTGAAGTAGAACAGAATGCTTTAAAATATCCTGAAATTAAATCAGAAATCATTGAAATTGAATCTGCCCTCTCAAATTATGCTATTTCAAATGCAATTGAACCGTCAAAATCGTTGCGGAAAAAAGTATTGAATGCGCTTAAAAATTCAGAATCAGAAACAAGACCGCTTAATGTTTCATCGCCAAAATTCGGGCAATTCTATAAATATGCATTCGCTGCGAGTCTTGCACTTCTATTTATCAGCATAGTTTTGCTAATCGATCTAAACAATAAATTAACTGATTCTTATAGTCAGATTGCAATTCTTCAGACTGGTAATGAGCGGTTTTCAAGTCAGGTGAATTTTATTGATGAAGAATTAAGAGATACCCGAAACGCCTTGCATTTTTATCAAAATCAAGCTTCATATAAGCTAGTGACGCTCAAAGGTTCAGCCAAAGCACCGAAAGCCAGTATGCTCATTGCTTTCAATCTTGAACAAGAAGAAGTTATGATTGATCTATCTTCTATCAAAATGCCTTCAAATGATGTAGACCATCAATATCAATTATGGGCAATGGTTGATGGAAAACCTGTAGATCTTGGCGTTTTCGACTCAGAAGTAGATAGCACAGGAATGAAAAAAATGAAGTTCATCAAAAACGCTCAGGCTTTTGCAGTTACTTTAGAAATTCGTGGTGGAAGTGCAAATCCCAATATGGATCAAATGATGGCTATCGGAAGTATCTGATAATCTGATCCTGTCTCTAACTAAATCTATTTATTATCTTGTTGCAACTGTTATTATTTTTTAAATAGATAACAGTAATTCATTTTCTTCTATAACAACGGTAAAAAAAGAGTCGAATAATTAGTATTCGATTCTACATCCACCTAAGAAAAACATACCCTTTGGGTACAATCATGAGAAACAATTTAATATGCCATTTATCAAACAATGCCAATAGCAATAAATCTATAATAATCACAAGTATAAATACCCGAAATGTAGACAATATATCCTAATATTTAAGGTGTTTTCCTTTTGCTTAGCTTTAAACTTTTAAGAGTAATCGCGATAACAGCCATGAAAGGATTAACGAAAATCTAAGACTGATTCTTAAATAAGAGATCAAAAAGAATATGATAAAAAAAAGCTTTTTTCGTTCTGAAAAAAGCTTCTCTAAAATGGGTGGCTGATGGGGCTCGAACCCACGACCCTCGGCACCACAAACCAATACTCTAACCAACTGAGCTACAACCACCGTTTAACTATTGCAAAACTAAGCATTTCGGCAGATATTGCAAATTTATTGTATTAAAATTCTACCCTGATTATCAGCAAGATGGCGACTATTAATGGTATCCTGGTTAATTAAGTGCAATTAATATTCGGTAATACTGTTTAATATAAAACATAATATTTGGGGCTAATAAATTTATTCCTTATATAATTAAATTTGTTTAAACCACATTTTAATAGCTGTTATGGAAAAAGAAGAATTGATTGAACTTCAGGTAAGCGGTATGCATTGCAATAATTGTGCGATGTCAATTTATAAACTACTGGAAAAAAAAGGCCTTCATGACATTTATGTAGATTTTGCTAACGACGAAGTAAAATTTAAATCAAGCAAGCATATTGAAAACTCCTTAATAATTAAGGATATTGAAGGATTGGGTTTTAAAGTAAGCGAAGAAAGTGTCCCAATTGAGGAAAAGTTTAATGAAAAAATTGAGAACAAGTTCTATTTCAGTTTAATTTTTACTATTCCCTTGTTCTCCCACATGTTTCTTCCATTTCATTTTCTACACAATCCAATTGTACAATTAATTTTATGTATCCCGGTTTACACATTAGGCTGCATCCATTTTGGAAAAAGTGCTTACAATTCATTGAAAAATGGCATTCCTAACATGGATGTCCTCATTTTTATTGGTTCAAGTGCCGCTTTTGCCTATAGTCTGTTTGGAACTATTCAAAATCTGGGGCCTGATTTTCTATTTTATGAGACTGCCGCCACCATTATTTCATTGGTTTTATTAGGCAATGTTTTGGAGAAGAGATCTGTGTCACAAACAAGCTCCGCTGTTAAGGAACTAATGAAATTTCAAAGGGTGAATGCTAATAAACTGGTAAATGGAGAAATATTGACCATTAATTCTCAGGAAGTAATTCCGGGAGATATTTTGGTGATAAAATCTGGTGATAAAATTCCTGTTGATGGAGAAATTATCTGGGGTGAAGCTTCTATAAACGAATCTATGTTAACAGGAGAAAGTTTGCCGGTTGAAAAAACGAAATACGGTCAGGTAATTGGTGGTACAATTATAGAAAAGGGAAGCATACATATTTTGGTAAGTAAAACAGGAAAGCATACCATTTTGTCGCAAATCATAGATTTGATGAAGCGTGCACAATCAGCCAAGCCTTCCATTCAAAAACTTGGAGATCAGGTTGCTGCGATATTTGTTCCTGTTGTTGTCGGCATTGCTGTTCTGACCTTCATTTTAGCTTATTATTCCTTTGATCTGAGTTTTCAAAAATCGATGCTTAATGCAATTGCCGTTCTAGTTATTTCATGTCCTTGTGCAATGGGTCTAGCCACACCAACTGCGGTAATGGTTGGTTTAGGCAGGGCTGCCAAAAATGGTATATTAATCAAAGGCGGAAATACATTGGAAGAGATAGCCAAGATAAAATATATGGTCTTTGATAAAACAGGTACGCTCACTACAGGTAATTTCAAAATCAAAAAGATTGATATCATTAATTCCTCCATTCAGAAAGTTGAATCTATTATTTATGGTATTGAGGCTTATTCAAATCATCCAATTGCCCGTTCCTTGGTTTCAGAATTGGGTTCAAAAGCACCTGAAAAAATAATTTTTACTCAGGTATCAGAAGAAAAAGGAGTTGGAATGACCGGATCAGATTCAGATGGTAATACTTATCAATTTGGATCATTACAGATCTTAAATTCTGAAAATGACCAGAAGGACTACAGCCTATTTCTAAAAATGAATGAAGATCTTATTGCAAGAATTTCAATAGAAGACGAAGTTAAACCAGAGGCTACAAGAATCATCAAAACCTTAAAAAAAATGGGTATTCAGCCTATTTTACTTAGTGGTGATCTTAAAATAAAATGTGATAACTTGGCTGCTGATTTAGGCATTGAAGAAGTGTATGCCGAAACCAAACCAGATCAGAAGCTTGAAATTATCGAAAAAATTAAAAAAAGAGGTAAAACAGCAATGGTAGGTGATGGAATAAACGATGCTCCTGCCCTAACTACTGCGGATGTAGGAATTTCAATGAGTAATGCAAGTCAGATTGCGATTCAGTCTGCCGAGGTAGTCTTATTGAAAAATGATCTAAACTTAATTGATAACATGCTCAGAATCGGTAATCATACCCTCCTGACAATAAAGCAAAACCTGTTTTGGGCTTTTTTCTACAATGTTGTAGCTATACCCATTGCGGCATTTGGTTTTCTCAATCCAATGGTAGGTGCGCTAACAATGGCATTTTCTGATATAATTGTGATTGGCAATTCGATTCGGTTAAAAACTAAAACATTATAATTGCGCATTAAAAGCTATTTTAATGATTAATATCTATACTGATGGTGCATCAAGTGGTAATCCGGGTCCCGGTGGATTTGGAGTAATACTACATTCAGGTAAGCATTACAAAGAAATTTCGGAGGGTTATCGAAAAACAACCAATAATCGCATGGAGTTAATGGCTGTAATCACCGGACTGGAAAGTATTAAGAATCCGGGGCAAGTGATCATGATCTATTCAGATTCTAAATATATTATCGACGCGGTCGAGAAAAAATGGGTATTTAACTGGGTCAGAACTAATTTTAAAGATAAGAAAAACAAAGATCTCTGGTTGAGATTTTTAGAGGTCTATAAAAAACATCAAATTCAATTTACCTGGGTAAAAGGGCATAATGGTCACCCTGAGAATGAGCGATGTGATGAACTGGCAGTTCAGGCTTCTAAACAAATGAACCTCCTTATTGATATTTATTTTGAAAAAGAGGAATTGAAATTGAACCTTTAATCTACACCACCAATTATCCCCAATTTTTCCATCCTTGCCTCAGCTTTTTCATCTGGTGTTTTTGATGAATAGGTTTGCATTAACTCCTCTACTTTAAGGACCATGTTTTTTGATCCAATAAAAATAGCCGAACGTTGATGGAGTGTTGTAACGTTTTTATCAAGTATTCTGTTAAATCCATCTGTTGCCCTACCTCCTGCTTGTTCGATAATAAATGCCATGGGATTACACTCATAAACCAGACGCAGCTTACCATTTGGCGCACTTGAAGTGGTTGGATAAATAAATATCCCGCCTTTAATCATATTTCTATGAACATCTGCCACCATTGAACCAATATAACGAGAGGTATATGGGCGTAAAGTTTGTTCATCCTCAACTTGACAATACTTTAAATACTTCTTTACGCCTTCTGGAAAATGAATATAGTTTCCTTCATTAATTGAATAGATTACACCATCTTCAGGAATTTTCATCTCTGGATGTGAAAGGCAAAACTCACCGATTGAAGGATCGAGGGTAAATCCATTTACTCCTTTGCCAGTTGTATATACCAGCATAGTTGAGGATCCATAAATGATATAGCCTGCAGCTACCTGCTCGGTACCTTTCTGAAGTACATCCTTTAGTGTTGCTTTCCCGTCGGTCGAAAATCTTCTATAAATAGAAAAAATTGTTCCTACCGCTACATTTACATCAATATTGGATGATCCATCCAGAGGATCCATAGCGACTATGTATTTTGCATTTTTTGACACTTCTCCGTCAATTTGAATAATCTTGTCATTCTCTTCTGAAGCCACAATGCAACATTCTCCCCCACTTTTAAGTGCGGCTATAAATTGCTCATTTGCAAAAACATCTAATTTTTTTTGTGATTCTCCCTGTATATTTACCGTACCAACATCTCCTAGAATATCCATTAGTCCAGCCTTATTGACTTCACGATTAACAATTTTTGCTGCGATTCCAATATCTCTTAACAATCGTGATAATTCCCCTTTTGAATATGGAAAATCGCTTTGCTTTTCTATTATAAATTGTCCTAATGTTAAAATTCCCTTCATATACTTAGTGTACTTTTTACGCTATATTTTTAATAATTCTATAACATCTAAGTTATGAATTTTTTTTACAGAAATCGAAAATCGAAGCAATGTGCGAACTTTTTGCCAACCTTGCTTTCCTGCGGCACCAGGATTTAAGTGTAAACAACTAATTTTTTTATCGAAAATAACCTTAAGAATATGCGAATGACCACTGATGAAAAGCCCGGGTGGATTACGGTATATTTCTTCCCTAATTCCAGAGGAATATTTTCCGGGATAACCTCCTATATGAGTCATCCAAACATTTAATTCTTCACAATTAAATCTTAAATGTTCAGGATATTGGGATCTTATATCCTGTCCGTCAATATTTCCATAAACTCCTCTCAGAGGTTTAAATGCTCTCAACTTCACAGCAAGGTCTAGCGTACCAAAATCGCCTGCGTGCCAGATCTCATCGCAATTTTCAAAATGTTTAAACACAGAATCATCTAAAAATCCATGCGTATCTGAAATTAGTCCGATTGTTTTCATAAAAAAATTGTATCAAAAAATTGTAAGGTAATCCTTTAATAAAATACGATAATCTTCAGAATAAATACCTTTTTCTTCATAAATAACGAGTTTATCTTGAATTAGAACAGAATTTTCAAAACCTAAGGTAATAATTTTACGATGTGGTTTTGAGTCTTTAAATGAGTAAATCAATATCTCCTTTTGAACTTTTAGAACTCCAAGTCGTCTAAGTATTTTTTCAAGGTTTGCAGCTGTTTCCAGAGGAAGTATAAGGCAAAGATGACCTGTTTGATTTAAATGATTCACTGATTCTGTTAATAAGATATCGAAAAATGATAGATCAGTATGTCGGGCAATACCTTTTTTGGGATTTATGGAACTTAAGGAATTAATGAAAAATGGAGGATTAGATATAATAAGATCATATTTTTTGTCTTCGTTTTCAAAATAATCCTTGATTGAGTCAGGAATTAATTTAATCCTATCAGAAAAGGGAGAAACAGAAAAATTTTTTAGCGCAGTTACAGCCGCATTTTTATCTATTTCAACAGCATCAATCAATGCTACACTATATTTTTGAGCCAGCATTAATGCAATCAATCCGGTACCTGTACCCACATCAAGAATACTGGCAGGATTCTCAAAATCTGCAATTGCAGCAATAAGAACCCCATCAGTATTAACCTTCATTGCACAATTCGCCTGATCGATTCTGAACTGCTTAAAATGAAAAATAGAAGACATTATTTCTCGTACAATTCTATAGGCAATCCATCCGGATCAGAAAAAAACAAAAACTTCTTTCCTGTGAGCTCATCCAGCCTTATTGATTCAGTGATCACCTTCATACTGTTTAATTCGTGCAACGCTTCTGTCAAATTATCGACTTCAAATGAAAGATGCCGTAATCCTTTGGCCTCCGGTGCTGTTACGCGCTCGGGTGGATCAGGAAAAGAGAATAATTCGATCTGATACTTACCATTAACTAAAAGATCCAGTTTGTAAGAACTTCGATTTGCTCTGTAAGTTTCTTTTAAAATTTTTAAACCTAACACTTCTGTATAAAAAATTTTTGAGACCTGATAATTAGAACAGATTATAGCCACATGATGTATAGAATTTAATTTGAGCATATTATTTCTCCGTGATTAAGATAAAAGTGTTGAAATTGAAAAAGTCATTTACTGGAATTCTTGATATCTGGAAACCCAAAATTAGAAAAAAGCTTTGCTTTCTATCTAGTAATCACAGCGTATGGCAAGTATTAAAATACATAATCATTACATGATTGAATGTAGCGAAAGTCTTGCGTTTTTATATACAAAATCCAGAATTCTAAAAGACATACAGCTTTCTAAACTGAAATTCTAATCAATTATCAAGAATCTACCTTTTTTTTTGATCTTTTTTATGTTTTTTAAACATTTTTTATGCTTTTATGTCTCAAAACATTTATTTTTATCAAAACTTAATCAAAACTTAGCAAAACGATGTCATCTTTAAGATTCCAAGCATTAAATGCTGTACTTTCCAGGACTATTCCTGAAGCCAAATCTCCTACAACAAAACTTTCTGATTTATATGGTGTAAATGTGTTCGACCAGAAGAAAATGAAGGACACTTTATCCAAGGAAGCTTATAACGGTATCATTGATTCTGTGAATTCGGGAACCCCGATTGACAGAAGTATTTCAGAGCAAGTGGCTTCAGCCATGAAATCATGGGCCATGTCAAAAGGTGCAACACATTATACACACTGGTTCCAGCCCTTAACAGGAAGCACAGCTGAAAAGCATGATTCCTTTTTTGAGCCAGGTTCAGATGGACACGGCATTGAAAAATTTTCAGGTGAGGCTTTGGCACAACAGGAACCGGATGCATCAAGTTTTCCTAATGGTGGTATAAGAAGTACTTTTGAAGCTCGCGGATATACTGCATGGGATCCATCATCTCCAGCATTTATAATTGGATCCACCTTGTGTATTCCTACAGTATTTATCTCATATACCGGTGAAGCACTTGATTATAAAGCTCCCCTATTAAAGGCCATCAGTCTGATGGATAAAGCCGCAGTTGCTGTTGCCCAGTATTTTGATAAAGGAATTGAAAAAGTAAATAGTTCACTTGGTATCGAGCAAGAGTATTTCCTGGTTGACATTGCTTTATTTAATGCAAGACCTGATATGTATTTAACAGGTAGAACATTATTCGGCCACATGTCTGCTAAAAATCAGCAATTAGATGATCACTATTTTGGATCAATACCGGAACGTGTTCTCGCATTTATGGAAGATCTTGAAATTGAAGCAATAAAACTTGGAATACCCTTAAAGACCCGTCATAATGAAGTAGCGCCTTCTCAATTTGAATGTGCTCCTTTGTATGAAGAAATGAACCTTGCCATTGATCATAATTCATTGTTAATGGATTTGATGGATAAAGTTGCAAGAAGACATCATTTCAAAGTTTTATTACATGAAAAACCATATGCAGGTATCAATGGATCAGGTAAACACAATAACTGGTCAATGATTACAAACACTGGCAAAAATCTGCTTTCGCCGGGTAAAACACCGAAAAATAATTTAATGTTCCTTACATTCTTTGTAAATACAATCAGAGCTGTATATGAATATTCAGATTTATTAAGGGCATCAATAGCTTCAGTTAACAATGATCATCGCCTTGGTGCTAATGAAGCTCCACCTGCTATTATCTCTACCTTCCTCGGAAGTCAGTTAAGCGATGTGCTAGATGAGATAGAAACTTCAAGAGTTACTTCAAAAATGAAGCAGGACTCAGCCTTATGGACAAATATTCCAAAAATTCCTTCAATCCTTTTGGATAATACGGATCGTAACCGTACTTCTCCTATGGCATTTACTGGAAATAAATTCGAGCTGCGTGCAGTTGGTTCTTCGGCAAATTCGGCCAATCCAATGACGGTGTTAAATGTTATTGTAGCTGATCAGTTGAATAAGTTTAAAGCGGAAGTAGATAAACTGATTAAAAAAGGCGAAAAGAAAGATGTAGCTATCATGACCATGATCAAACGTTACATAAAAGAATCGAAAAACATTCGGTTTGAAGGTAATGGTTATAGTGAAGAATGGGCAATAGAAGCTGAAAAAAGAGGTTTATCAAATATTAAAACTACACCAAAAGCTCTGGATGTATTATTAGATCCTAAAACCGATAAGTTATTCGAAGATACCGGCGTATTTAGCAAGCGTGAGTCGCATGCCCGTCATGAAATCTTACTGGAAAGTTACTACAAAAAATTACAGATAGAGGCTCGGGTTATGGGTGATTTAATAGATAATGTGATTATACCTACTGCAATCAGTTATCAAACAACCTTAATCGAAAACGTAAAAGGTTTGAAAGAAATAGGTCTTGGAGAAGACACCTATCATGCTCAGTTAGAAATTATTAAAAAAATCTCTATGCATGTAAACTTTATCAGAACCTCCAATCTGGAAATGGTAAATGAACGTAAAAAAGCAAATAATATTGAAGATATCCGTGACAAGTCTATTGCTTACGATGAAAAAGTGAAATCATACTTTGAACCAATCCGTTATCATGTTGATAAATTGGAACAGCTGGTTGATGATACAAAATGGCCACTTCCGAAATTCAGAGAGTTGCTGTTTATTAAGTAATACAGAGTATTGAGTACAGAGTATTGAGATTTGAAAAATTGTGCTATTTTCGAAGTGAGTCCCTCTTCTGGGGGGCTCATTTTTTTTGGCCCCTTAATATAATCCTGAATTAGCATAATACTTTATTTTTTAAGTTTTCTAAGATATTCATGAACTGAAATTCTTGTATTTAGCACTAAATACTCGATACTCAATACTCAATACTCAATACTAAGTATTATTTTTACATCAATGTCAGATTTAAAATATAACCAACGGGGCGTTTCTGCCGATAAAGAAGATGTACATAATGCCATTAAAAATATAGATAAAGGTATTTTTCCAAAGGCTTTTTGTAAGATTATTCCTGATATTCTTGGATCTGATGATGATTATTGTAATATAATGCATGCAGATGGTGCCGGTACAAAATCATCATTGGCATATGTTTACTGGCGGGAAACCGGCGACTTATCCGTATGGAGAGGAATCGCACAAGATGCGATCATCATGAATCTTGACGATCTGCTTTGTGTTGGTGCTACAGACAATATTTTATTGTCATCAACGATTGGCAGAAATAAAAATCTAATTCCAGGAGAGGTTATTGCCGAACTGATAAATGGAACCGAAGATATCCTCAAGGAATTACGAGAACTAGGTATAGGTATCTATTCAACCGGGGGAGAAACTGCTGATGTTGGCGATATAGTCAGAACCTTGATTGTGGATTCTACTGTAACATGCAGGATGAAAAGATCGGAAATTATTTCGAATGATAAAATCCAAAAAGGTGATGTCATTGTGGGACTTTCATCTTATGGTAAAGCCAGTTACGAAACAGAGTACAATGGAGGAATGGGTTCCAATGGTTTAACCTCGGCAAGACATGATGTTTTTCATAAATACATCGCCGAAAAATACCCAGAAAGCTATGATCCTGCAGTTCCTTACGAGCTGCTTTTCTCAGGCAATAAAAAATTGACAGATCGTATTGATATCCCTCCTACTGATTTTAATGAAAGCCAAAGTATCAGCACAGGAAAACTTGTTTTATCCCCAACCCGAACTTATGCTCCCATCATTAAAATGATTCTTGATCAATACCGGTCCAGGATTCATGGTATGGTGCACTGCAGCGGAGGCGCTCAAACTAAGATTCTCCACTTTATTGATAGATTTCATATTATAAAAGATAATATGATGGCCGTTCCACCACTTTTTAGCTTAATTCAGGAGGAATCAGGAACAGAATGGAAAGAGATGTATAAAGTCTTCAATATGGGGCACAGAATGGAATTCTATGTACCATCAGAAATTGCAAATGATATTATTAGAATTTCAAAGCAATTTAATGTTGATGCACAGATTATCGGTCGCGTTGAAGATTCCATCAGGAAACAAGTCACTATTCGTTCTGCCTACGGGGAATTCAACTATGTTTGAGATAGGATTGTAAGATAAGAGGATGAAAGGATTTAAAGTAGGCTGAAAAGGTTTGAAACCCTTTCAGCCTTCTTTCTAAATTTTGTCTATTATTTTTGCCAGGCTGATAACCGACAACAGACAATAACTCAGTCCGTTTTCTTTAATACCAATTTATCTTTTGGGACGGGTAATTTGTTAGTCCTGATGTCCAATTCATTGATAATATTCTTCGCTCCTCCCAATACATCAATACACCAAAGTACAAATCTAATGTCTAATGAGATTGTACGCTTATATTCTTTATCAAAGGCAATATCTCCGCTCATGGCTTCCCAGTTGCCATCAAAAGCTACACCGATAAGCTCTCCATCTCCATTAATAACCGGAGACCCTGAATTACCTCCGGTAATATCATTATTGCTTATAAACCCAACATTTAAGGTTCCATTTTCGGCATATTGCCTGAAATCGCGTTTTGCATACGCATCAATTAACGATTGAGGTAGATCAAATTCATCATCCCCCGGTTGATATTTTGCCATCATACCATCAATTGTAGTCGTAATATTATAGGTAATTCCATCTTTCGGACTATAATTCTGAATTTGTCCGTAACTGATACGCATAGTAGAATTGGCATCAGGATAAATTAAAGCACCTTTATTTTTTGACAAAAGGGCTTTGAGGTACAAATTATCTAAACGATTTTTCTCTGCCTGAAACTGACTGTAAAGAGTACCGAAATTATTTTTTATATAGTCCTGAGGATTTAAATTTACCGCATATTTATAAGCTGGGTCATTTTGAAGATCTTCCATTGAAGGATTATCTAAAAACTTTCTCACGCTTGCAGGTTCAATAAGTTTACTGTTTTTCCATAAATTTTCTGCATAATTTTGGAAAGTAGCCTCAGGGGACCCCTTCCAGAAATCTTCTAAGATTAATGTAATAAACTTCGGATGTTGTGATTTGGGAACATCATGGTAAAATGAAGTCAATATCTGAGCAAAGATCTTCTTATCAGCAATTTCATTATAAGTCTTTTCATATGCATTAACTGTAGCGTTTAAATTCTGTTTAAGCTGTGCTGTATATGCTGCATCATCTTTACGGGCATTCATAGCCTTGATGGCATTTCCAAGTTGAGAAGCGTTTCTAATCCATGGCGTGGCCAACAGACCTTCATTGAGGTAAGTAAAATGGACAGCATAGGGTTCGAAGGCTGAATATGCATTTTTGTATTGAACCATTAGACTTACATTTTCAGGTGTTGACACAGCCCATTGACTGAATTCATGTTCTTGTTTTTGCTTTTCTTCAAAAATTTTCAATCGCTTTAGCTGCTCGGTCTGACCAATAAAATACTTCCAGTAATTAGCAATATTGGCATGGATTGATGAAAGCGCAAGTCTGATATCGTCACTTTTATCCATCTCCTCTTTCCATGCTTTTAAACGAATATCACGCAACTTAACAATGGTAGGATTTGTTTTTTCGACAGCCATTTGAACTCCATAAGAAGTTAGATAGCGATCTGTGCGGCCAGGAAAGCCATAAACAATAGAAAAATCACCATTTTTTACACCTTTGATAGAAATAGGAAGTGATTTTTTAGGAGTGTAAGGCTTATTGTTGGCAGCATACGTCGCCGACTTATTATTCTGATCTGCATAAACGCGAAAAAGTGAGAAATCACCAGTATGACGAGGCCATTCCCAATTATCGGTATCACCACCAAATTTACCGATTGACTGAGGTGGGGTGCCTACCAGGCGAACATCATTAAAACGTTCGTAAATAAAAAGCAGGAATTGGTTGGCTTTATACACATCTCTAACATCAGCTTCCAAGGTACTACCTGCAGTAGCATCAGCAGTGAGCGTTTTACTGATTTCTGCAATTTTTGCTGCTCTGTCTTTCTCATCAACACCATTTATAGCAGCCATTACTTTTGGTGTTACATCTTCCATACGGACTAAAAAACGGACAAAAAGGCCTTGAATTGGCTTCTCTTCCTGATTAGACATGGCATAGAATCCATTATCAAGAATGTTATTCTTTACCGTTGAGTTAGATGCAATGGCATCATATCCACAATGATGATTCGTTAAAATCAGACCATTTTTTGAAATAATTTCACCAGTGCAAAAACCGCCGAAAGAAACAATAGCATCTTTGATACTTGCTTTATTGACACTATAGAGGTCTTCAGGGGTTAACTTAAAGCCCTGCTTTTTCATTTGATCGTAATTCTTGCCAATAAGCATTGGCAGCCACATTCCTTCATCAGCTTTAACCAGGTTTCCAAAACCCAGCACAAATACCAGCAGCATAGCCACTACATAATTCAGTCTTTTCATAAATTGAATTTTTAAATTAATTGGTTAAAGCAAATATACAGCCTAAAGAAAGAAAAGCAGATTGTACCCCTGTTAAATTTCAAAAAAAAAGCTCCGGATACAATCCGAAGCTTTTTTCTTGAGTGGAATCTGTTACTGGAAATTATAACGGAAACCAAACTGCATATAATAAGTAGAAGAAAAAGTTTGGGTAGTTCCAAAGGTGGAATCTATAGGCTTATTATCAAACGTATTTAACCAGAATGTTGGCCTAACTGCTCCTCCTGGAGTTAAAGTTGATACGTTTTGTGGCGTAAGTAAACCTGCAGATTTAACAAAATCATAAGTACCCCAGCTACTGTTTAGCATATTACCAAAATTCATTATATCCATAGTAAACTGGAAGTTGTTCTTACTTTTACCAAAATTCTTAAAAATCTCTTGTGTAAATCTTACATCAACCTGATTTCTCCATGGTAGTTTTGCACCATTACGCTCTGCGAACTTACCCTTATTTTCTCTTAGGTAATCATCCTGCTCGATATAGGCGAAAAATAAATCACTTTGCTGTTGTGCAGTGTAAGCAACGTTACTTGTTGCTACCGAGGCCGGACGGGCTGCGAATGTAATTTCGCTTGCATCTTTTGGAATATAAATCAAATCATTAGTCTGACCGTCACGGTTGAAATCTGAAGTATAGGTGTAAGAGAATCTACCTTGGTGAGCAGCTTCGTAAAACATAGACACAGACGTAGCAAGATTTTTAATGTATTCTTTACGATAAGTAAGAGCTGCAACCAAACGATGTGGTATATTAAAGTTGGAATAACTCAAACCCGGATCATTTCCGGTGTTAGCAGTTCTGTTTAATGACCAGGTGTTGAATAACTGATCACCGTTTCCATCAAAAAGCAACTGTTGATCGCTTCTGGTGTAAGATAGCTGAGCAGAGAGACCTTTGCTAAAGCTCTTATTCAATGAGGCAGTTAGAAACCATGAATGACCATCCTTAGCATTATCAAGTACAACAGGATTCAATGCATTGGTTCCTGTGGCGCTTGCTTGTCCTGTAGGAGTTAATTTATTAATAAATTTATCAACATTCGCATTTGGGTACATCGGACGATTGTCGGGGTAACCTGAAACATTCAAAGGAACAGGATTTACCAGATTTGGATTAATACCTTTGGCAATATTGAGGTCTTGGTTAAAAATTCCCTCCACAGTACCAATTATTCCCCAGGGTAACTTTGCATCCAAGGCTAAACTACTTTTCCATGTTTGAGGAAATCTAAAGTCAGGATCAATTGCACTAATCGTTGCAGGAATTGATGTACCTGCGGTTGGTGGAGTAGCCGGAAGATACTTTCTAACATCCGGGCTAAATGGACCAGGAGTATTTGCGGTACCATTAAAGTTTTGAGTAAATTGGATCAAACCGGCATCACCTGATTGAGCAACAATCCAAACAAAAGGAATTCTAGTAGTGAAAATACCCGTTCCACCTCTTAATTGTAATGAACGATCACCTTTTACATCATAATTAAAACCTACTCTTGGGGATAACATAATCCTTTCTTTAGGTAATACTCCGGTATCTATTTTTCTACCTTCAGAGAAGGTTAAAGGGGCTATCAAAGGGTGAGTTTTGATTTCAGGTACATCCGGATAAGTTGGTAATTCCAAACGTAAACCGGCTGTAATATTCAACTTCTCTCCTACACGGAAATTATCCTGTAAATAGGCAGAATACTGCTGGAATTGAAAAGATGGGAATGCCTGCGCATAACCAGGTGATAGGGAATAAGTTATTCCATAATCGGTTGGTTTTGCACCGCTTACAAAATCATCCCATGAATTGAAACGATATGCACCTGTTCCAAAACGTTGGAAACCATTCTTTGTGGTACTGAAGTCAAGCTGAACTCCAGCTGTTAATTCATGATTCCCTAAACTCATGGTTAAGTTATCAGTGAAGCTATAGGTTTTAACATCTCTTAAATTTCCATAAGTAAAAGGCTCATACCCGAAAGATGTAAAAGCTGTACCATCTTTCATGATATCAACCAATGGAAAAACATCACTTTCTGAACCTCTTGGATCATTCTGGTGCGTATAACTACCTCTTAGCGTATTGGAAAATTTAGAACCAAAGGTTGAGTTCAATTCTGCCGCCAGAGAATATTGATTGGCTTCTTGTGTGTAATTAGAGTTACTGAAGTGTAAATGTCCAGGATTGGTTCTTCCACCATTGTTTGGAAAATTAAATCCTAATCCACTAGTTGAGGTGCTGATAAAAAATGGAGAAGCACTCTCAACCTGGTTATAACGGATATTAAAACGATGATCCTTATTGATGTTCCAGTCTAATCTGGCTAAAATTTTATTGTTGTAGCTTTCATTAGAATATCCCTCATAAGCTCCTGTATCATAATTATAGGTTCTTAGTAAATAATTGCGAATATTATCCATTTCTCCCATTGTTGGTCGAGCAATATTTGGATTAGACCCAAAAGGAGCAGATGGTGTAGCAGCCACCCTGGTTTGCCCAGGTCTAATCTGAGATTGACGATCGATGTTTGCGAAGAAAAATAGTTTGTCTTTTATGATTGGACCACCTAAACTCAAAGAAAATTGTTTTTCATCAAAAGACTGTAAGACAATTTTACTTCCATCAACTTTATCTCCTTGATTACCTTCATTTCTAAAGCCAAAAAAAGCATTTCCGAAAAAATCATTTCTACCTGATCTGGTAATAGCATTAATTGCACTACCAACAAAACCAGACATTCTAACATCATAAGGCGTTACATTCACTGATATTTCTTCAATCGCATCAATAGAAATTGGTGAACCACCTGCAGGTAAATTACTTCCAATACCAAATTGGTTGTTAAAGTCGGAACCATCCACAGTGAAGTTATTTTGACGATAATTACCACCACCAATGGATGGACCATTTGCCTGAGGAGTAAATTTAGTTAAGTCGTTTACACTTCTACTAACTGTAGGAACGTTATAGATTTCGTTACGCCCAAGGTTAGTTGTAGAACCGGTCCGGTTTGCATTCAATACAGAATTTGGATCCTGAGCTGTAATCACTACTTCCTGAAGTTCCCTGCCGGAATTATTCAATAAAACGTTTAAAACAAAAGGCTCACCCAACTTAAGTTTAACCTCGCTGAATGACTCAGATTGATATCCTATGTATGTCACCACAATAAGATATGGACCACCAACACGCATGTTAGGGATGTTAAATCTTCCGTCTACACCGGAAGAGGAACCATAAACGGTACCGGTAGGTTGGTGTGTGGCTTTTATCGTAGCACCTATTAATGATTCCTTGGAATCGCGGATAGTACCCGACAAGCTACTGGTTGTAACTTGTGCATTCAAATTAAATGCAATAAGTAAAACAACAAGTGTTGAGAGTAAAAACTTCTTCATAAATTATACTTTAAGTGAGAATGATTAATTGATTTTTTTTAATCATGTCAAAGGTATTGAGCTCTTTTGAAGATTAAGTAGCCATTATGTTAATTTAATGTTAAATTTCAAGAAATTTTTCGACAATTCACACTTATCAACATTCTTTGATTTAATCTGAATGGATAGTGCTATCAAATATTTCCAACCCGATAAGTATTTTGTTAGATTTGTACTGAATCTCAATGTATTTATAATATAGGCTATGAATTACGATATCATAATTATAGGAAGCGGACCAGGTGGATACGTGGCAGCTATTCGTGCATCTCAGTTAGGATTAAAAGTTGCAGTAGTAGAACGTGAATCCCTTGGAGGGGTCTGTTTAAACTGGGGTTGTATCCCCACCAAAGCACTTTTAAAGAGCGCAAATGTTTTTGAATACATAAGCCATGCTACAGATTATGGCATAAATGTAAAGGATGCAAGTGCTGATTTTGGTGCTATGGTAAAAAGAAGCCGTGGAGTTGCCGATGGAATGAGTAAAGGTGTTCAATTCCTGATGAAGAAAAATAAAATCGATGTAATTACCGGAACCGGGAAAATTAAAAAAGGTGGTAAAGTTGCTGTGAAAGATTCGGATGGATCAGACAAAGAATATACTGCTAACCACATCATTCTTGCAACCGGAGGCAGATCCAGGGAATTACCAAACCTACAACAAGATGGCAAGAAAGTAATTGGTTACCGTCAGGCAATGGTTTTAGCCCAGCAGCCGAAATCTATGATCATTGTTGGTTCAGGCGCCATCGGTGTTGAATTTGCATATTTCTATAACGCAATTGGTACCAAAGTTACTATCGTTGAATATCTGGATAATATAGTTCCGGTTGAAGATGAAGATATATCTAAACAATTGCTTCGAAGCTTTAAAAAATCAGGCATTAACGTGATGACCGGAACTAATGTAGAATCGGTTGACACTTCAGGAAGTGGATGTAAAGTCCTGGTAAAAACAGCTATAGGGACTGAGACCATTGAGTGTGACATTGTACTTTCCGCTATTGGTTATAGTCCGAACATTGAGAATATCGGTTTAGAAGATGTTGGTGTCATTGTAGAAAAAGGACGTGTACAGGTTGATGATTTTTACAAAACCAATATTGAAGGAGTTTATGCGATAGGAGACGTTGTAAAAGGGCAGGCTTTGGCACATGTTGCGTCTGCTGAAGGTATTATTTGTGTGGAAAAAATTGCAGGCCATCATCCTGAGCCTCTGAACTATAACAATATACCTGGTTGCACCTATTGCACTCCTGAAATTGCATCAGTTGGCTATACAGAAAAAGCTGCAAAAGACGCTGGATATGAGATTAAAGTTGGTAAATTTCCATTCTCTGCTTCAGGAAAGGCAAGTGCAGCAGGTGTGAAAGATGGGTTCGTTAAAGTAATATTTGATGCCAAATATGGCGAGTTTCTCGGTGCTCACATGATCGGAGCGAATGTAACTGAAATGATTGCTGAAGTTGTTGTGGCAAGGAAACTGGAAACTACCGGTATGGATATTGTAAAAACTGTGCACCCACATCCTACTATGAGTGAAGCAATCATGGAAGCGGCTGCTGATGCTTATGGGGAAGTGATTCACCTTTAACAATTGAGAATGGAGAATTGAAAGTGGAGAGTTAACAGCTATCAATTCTCAACT